>DASWEF010000026.1:0-16383 GCA_036394855.1 Gaiellaceae bacterium
CGACGAAGCGGCCGATGTTCGTGTCGTCGAGCGCCGCCTCGACCTCGTCGAGCAGATAGAAGGGACACGGTCGCGCGAGGAACAGCGCGAACAGGAAGGAGATCGCACCCAGCGCCTTCTCGCCGCCGGAGAGCAGTGACAGCCGCGTCACCTTCTTACCCGCCGGACGCAGCTCGACCTCGATCCCCGGTTGCTCTTCCTCGTCCCCTGGCTCGGTGAGCCGCAGCCGGCCTTCTCCGCCGGGGAAGAGCGTCGACGCGACCTCCGCGAAGTTGCTCTGCACGGCGGCGAAGGTCTCGGCGAAGCGCTGCTCCACCGTGTGCGCAAGATCGTCACGCAGCGTCTCGAGCTCCGCGAGGCTCTGCTCGAGGTCGGCTCGCTGCGTCGAGAGCTCGAGCAGTCGTTCTTTCTCCTGGTCGTACTCCTGCTTGGCGAGCGGATTGACCTGGCCGAGCGACTCGCGGCGGCGCTCCAGCCGCTCGATGCGCTCGACCAGCTCTGCGCGGTCGTCGCCCTCGACCGGCTCTGCGCCCGCGGCCTCGAGGCGGCGGCGCGCCTCGTCGGCCTCGGCCTCGATTCGCGCCCGCTCGACGTCCACGGCGCTTAGCCGTTCGCCCGCCTCGGCGGCGGCGCGACGCGCCCCGACCTCCTCTGCTCCGAGCCGGCGCAGCTCCTCCGCGAGCGCGCCCGTGCGCGACGCGCCGGCGTCGGCGCGGGCTCGAAGCGGCGCCTCGAAGCGGTCGTCGGCGATACCGTCCAGTGCCTCGACGAGCCTTGCGGCGAGCCGGGCGACGTTCATCGTCAGGGGATCGCGTGCGGCCGAGTACGCGTTCTCGGGAATGGGTGCGGCGGCGCCCGCCTCGAGGTCCTCGACCTCGCCGGCAAGAGCGCGCCGGCGGGCTTCCAGCTCGAGCCAGACGGCCTCTGCGGTCTCGCCGGCAAACCAGATCTCGCCGCGCTGGGGGTCGTAGCCGAAACCCTCCCGTGTCACGGCCGGAACCGGCGAGTGCAGCAACTCCTCCTTCGGCACGACCGGAAGCTGGTCGACCACCTCGGCGGGATCGCGCGTGAGGATGACGATGCTGCCCAGGCCCGCAGCGCGCGCGCGTTCGGCCAGCGCAAGGGCGGCGCGGGCATCTTCGGCCACGACGGCAGGCGCCCGGTGCCCGAGAGCCGCCGCAACGGCACGCTCGTTTCCGGGTTCGACGTCGAGGAGCGAGAGTGCAAGTCGCTCGCCCTCCTCGGCAAGGGCGCGCGCCGCCGGGGGAAGTCCTTCCCGTTCGGCGAGCGAGCGCTCGAGTGTCTGGAGTCGTTCGCGCGCGAGCCGAGCTTGCTCCCGCAGGGTCTCCCGCTCGGCGCGCACGCGCACGTCGAGGACGCGACGCGGACGGGCGAGCTCGGCACGAAGCCGCCCGAGCAGCGCCTGGGCGCTCTCGAGCCGGAGCTCCAGCCGCTCGCGCGCACTGCGCAGGCGGTAGAGGGTCGCCGTTGCCTGCTCGCGGCGTCCGGCGGCGTCCGCGAGCTCTTCCTCGGCGCGACGCCGTTCCTCGAGCAGCGAGTCGAGACGCCCGTCGGCGTGCTTGCGCGCGAGAACCGCCGCCGTTCGGCGGCCCTCGCCGTCCTCCAGCCGTTCTCGCAGCTCCTCCAGGTCCAGCTCCGCGACGCGGGCGCGGAGCGACGCGATCTCCCCCCGCAGCTTCTCGGCCCGCTCGGCGGCGGTTGCCTGCAGCGCAAGCGGCCGCAGCCGCTTCTTCACTTCCGCTTCGACGTCGCGCGCACGCTCGACCTGAATTGCGACGCGAGCGAGCTTCAGCTCGGCTCGGTGCTTGCGCTTCTTGAAGCGGCCGAGTCCCGCGGCTTCTTCGAGCAGCTCGCGGCGCTCTTCCGGCTTCGAGCCGAGGATCTCCTCCACGCGGCCCTGGCCGATGATGGAGTGCATCCCACCCCCGAGGCCGAGATCGGCGAGCAGCTCGACGAGGTCGATCCGGCGGACCGCGGTGCGGTTGAGCAGGTACTGGCCCTCGCCCTCGCGATGGAGCCGACGCGCGACCGAGAGCTCCGAGTAGGGCAGCGGCCCGTCCCCGTCCGGATTGTCGAAGAGCAGCTCGACCTCGCAGAAATCTTCGCCCGGCCGCCCTCCGCCTCCCGCGAAGAGGACGTCGTCCGGCTTCTCGGCCCTGAGCTCGGACGGCGCCAGGGAGCCCGCGGCCCAGACGATGGCATCGGCGACGTTCGACTTCCCGGAGCCGTTCGGCCCCACGACCACGGCCACGCCCGGCTCGAGGCGAACCTCGACCGGATCAGGGAACGACTTGAAGCCGCGCAGCTTGATGGCGCGTAGGTTCACGCGCCTCGCAGGCTAGCGACTGACGCGGACGAGCCTGACCGAGGCCTATGCCTCCTGGGCCATCTCCAGGACTTGCTCGCGAGACATCGTCCCGACCAGGTCCGGATGCTTGTCCTGGATGTGAGCCTCGACATTGCCGACGAGCTCGGCGTCGGTCTCGCCGCGGACGGTCTCCCCACACGGGCAGTTGACCTGCTTCGCCATCGTTCCTCCCTTGCTCGCCGGCTGAACCCGAAGTCCTAGGCGGCGGAGACCTCGACGCCGAGGGTGACGAGTGCCTCCTTCGCAGCCTCCTGCTCCGCCGCCTTCTTCGACTCGCCCGTGCCGACCCCGAGCTGCTCGCCCTCGATGACCGCGGCACACGTGAAGCGGCGGTCGTGCGGCGGGCCCTCGACCTCGAGCACCGTGTAGTTGACCGACTGCCCGCGTCGTGCGAGCGCCTCCTGCAACTCCGTCTTGTAGTCCACGTGACTCGTCAGCGCGTAGTCGATGCGAGACGAGAACGCCTGCACGATGGGCTGCTCGATCTTCTCGAAGCCGTGCTCGAGGAAGAGCGCGGCGAGCGCGGCCTCGAGCAGCGCGGCCAGGACGTTGCGGTTTCGCGAGAGCCGTTCCAGCTCGTCCGGGGGGATCTCCGCCCCGCGCTCGGCGAGCCGGTGCCCGAGCTCGAGCTGCCGCGCGACGACCGCGCAACTCGCCCGCGAGACGACGTGGGAGCGGATCTTCGCCAGCCTGCCCTCGCTGAAATCGGGGTATCGCTCGTAGAGCTCGCGCGCGATCGCCAGTTCGAGCACGCTGTCGCCGAGAAACTCCAGGCGTTCGTACGAGGCGGCTCGCTCGCTCGCCCAGGACGCGTGCGTGTAGACCTGCTCCGCCCGTTCCTCGGGCAGCTTCGAGATCAGCTTCCCGAGCTGGGCGATGTCTCCCCGCGGAGCGTTACTGGTGCGACGCGACGTAGTCGACGGCCTGGCCGACGGTCTGGATCTTCTGCGCGTCTTCATCGGAGATTTTGATCCCGAATTGATCCTCGAGCTCCATGATCAGCTCGACGAGGTCGAGCGAGTCCGCGTCGAGATCTTCCTGGAAGGAAGCCTCCTCTGTGATCTCGCCTTCGTCGACGCCTAGCTGCTCGGTCAGGACTTCCTTTATTCGCTCGTAGACTTCCTCGCGCGACGCTGCCATGTCACCTCACGTGGGGGTCGGTGTCGTAGAGGGAGCGGACTTTAACACGGTGTCCCCGAGCCGCTGTGCAAGTCTGCCGACAAGGTCGTGGTCGACACCTCGGGCGGCGAGCCGGACGGCATTGGCGATCGCGCGCCGGGAGGAGTTGCCGTGCGCGATGACGGCCAGGCCGCGCAGACCGAGCAGGTAGGCCCCGCCGTAGGTATCCGGGTCGAGTCGGTTGCGCAGGCGGCGCGCCGCCGGCCTGATCAGGAGACCCCCGAGCTGTCCGCGCGCGGTGGCGGTGATCTCTTCGCGGAAGGCATCGAGCAGATTCTTGATCGTCCCCTCGAGCAGCTTGAGGACCACGTTGCCCGTGAAGCCGTCGGTGACGATGACGTCGGCGGCGCCCCCGAGCAGGTCCCGGCCTTCCGTGTTCCCCCCGAAGTTGAGCCCGCTCGAAGCCAGCAACTCGTGAGCTTCGCGTGCGAGCTGATTCCCTTTCTCGGCCTCTTCGCCGATCGAGAGCAGGCGCACCTCGGGATTGCGGACGTCGAGGATCTCCTCGGCGAAGACCGCGCCCATGTGCGCGAACTGGAGCAGGTCTTCGGGCCTTGCGTCGGCGTTCGCCCCCGAGTCGATGAGGACCGATGGTCCGCGCCGCGACGGAATCGTCACGGCGATCGCCGGCCGGCGGACGCCCCGGACGCGGCGCAGCTCGAGCAGGCACGCCGCGAGCATTGCGCCCGTGTTGCCCGCCGAGACGACCGCTCGAGCCTCCCCCTCCCCTACGGCTCGGCACGCGGCGACGAGAGAGCTGTTCGGCTTGGCTCGGACGGCCTCGGTGGGCTTTTCGTCCATGGCGATGACGTCGGGGGCCTCGATCAGCTCGAGACCGTGCGTGTCGAGCTCCTTCGGCCCGACGACCACCGGCGAAACCGCATCCGACGCCGCGGCGAGCGCGCCGGCGACGATCTCCTCCGGACCGCGGTCGCCGCCCATGGCGTCCACGGCTACGCGGATCATGCGGCTAGGGGACCGGAGTGCGGAGCGGCTCGACGTCGCGGCCACGGTACGTGTGGCACGTCGGACAGACCCGGTGCGGACGCTTGGGACGGCCGCACTGCGGGCAGACGTTCAGGCGCGGCGCCTCGATCTTGTGCTGCGCGCGACGCTTATCGCGGCGTGCCTTCGAGGTTTTTTTCTTGGGGACGGCCATGGAACGGCGGAGTGTAGCGGCAGACCCCTGAGACGTGTCCGAGGACGACGGTTACAGCTTTTCGCGCAGGCTCTCGAGCGCCGCCCAGCGGGATTCTGTCGGCTCCTCCTCGTGCGTGTGCGGCTCCGTGTTGAGATTCTTCCCGCAGATGGGACAGAGACCGGCGCAGTCCGCGCGGCAGAGGATCTTGTCCGGCAGGGCGAGGGCGACGGCGTCGCGCGACCAGGCGGCGAGGTCGAGGTTTGCGTCGCGGAGATACGGCGTCCGAAGCTCGTCCGAGCCCTCCGGATTGGTCGCCTGGTACTCGCGGGCGGCGATCGGGACCTCGAGCACTGCGTCGTCGAGACAGCGGTAGCAGGGACCGTGCATCCGACCGGTAAATCCGAGCTCGAAGACCGTCCCGGTGCTGGCCTTCGTGATCACCAGCTCGGCCGGGACCTTTTCCGGGACGGGGATGTAGCGCTGACCGCCCAGCTCGAACGGATCGAGCTCGAGCTCGATCTCGTCGCGATACTCCTCGCCTGAGCGGAGCCTCGCCTGTCTGAGATTGAAGCTCCTCATGGAGCCCAGGGTAGCGCCCTAGGAAGGCTCCGATCCTGCTCAGGTGGTCTGAGGAAGAGCGGGCGTTCAGACGGATGCGCGGGCGAAGCCCGCACATCCTCTATGCGGCGCCGACAAGCGGCGCCTCAGGCTGCCGCTCTGAGCGGCTCCGGGAGCTGCTCGGCAGCCGGCTTCGGCGCCGGCGTTCGGGCGGTGACGATGAGGACGACCGCCACCACGATCGCCGCACCGGCGACGATCGTCGTCCAGCCGATCACCTCGTCGAGGAAAAGGGATCCGAGCGCGACGGCAACGACCGGGTTGACGAAGGCGTAGGTCGAGACGACCGAGATGCGGACGTTCTTCAGCAGCCACGCATACGCCGAGTAGGCGATGAGCGAGCCCACGACGACGAGGTACCCGAACGCGATCAGCGGCTTGGTCGAGAAGGAATCGGGGTGAATGCCGCGCGCCTCGCCCGCGACCAAACCGGCAACGCCGAGGAAGAGGCTCGCGACGAGCATCTGCATCGAGGCCGCGAGCAGCGGACTCTTCGGCAGCGCTGCACCGCGCGCATAGAGGGAGCCTCCCGCCCAGGCGGATGTCGTCACCACGAGAGCAAGCGCGGCCACGACGTCACCGCCGCCTCCAGGGCGGATGAGCAGCGCGACGCCCGCGAAGCCGACGACGAGCCCCGCCATCGCAAACGGAGAGAGCCGGCGGCCGAAGAACGCACGGTCCATGAGGGCGACCCAGAGCGGGATGATCGCCACGATCAGCGCCGCCAGTCCCGACTCGAGCCGCGTCTCGGCCCAGGCGACCCCGCCGTTGCCGACGAGCAGCAGCGCTGCACCGACGATCGCCGACGCGCCCCACTCACGAAGGGTCGGCCGGGCGCGGCCGCGCGAGGCGAACAGATAGAGCGCCGCGCCGGCGACGAGGAATCGCACCGACGACATCAGCAACGGCGGCATCGTCCGGTCGGTGACCCGGATGGCGAGATAGGTCGATCCCCAGACGAGATAGACCGTTGCCAAGGCGAGGACCACGGCCGCCGGGGAGCGGCGTGCGAACGCGGACGTCACGGCGTCAGGCCTAGAGCCAGCGCCGTCGGCGGCCGTTGGCGTCCAGCGGCCGTGAATCGACGCCGTAGAGCAAGGCCAGCGGCCCGACCAGCAGGATGAAGCCAAGGATGAGCAGGGTTCCCATACCTCTCATGATCGGCATCGGCTATCATTAGGACAAATCCAGTTGGAATGGAGTTTGATTATGGAACCTGATAGTTGGCTCGGAGTCGAGTTGCGCCACTTCCTGGCTCTAGAAGCGGTCGCACGTACCGGCTCATTCGGGAAGGCCGCGGCCGCCTTGGGCTATACCCAGTCGGCGGTCAGCCAGCAAATCGCGGCCCTCGAGCGGATCGTGGGTCAGCGGCTCGTCGAGCGTCCGGGCGGGCCGAAGCCGGTGTCGCTCACGGAAGCGGGCCGGCTCCTCCTCACCCACGCAGATGCCATCGCAGCCCGGGTGGCCGCCGCCCAGGCCGACCTCATAGCCCTGGGGGAAGGTCACGCGGGGACGCTCCGCGTCGGCGTCTTCCAGAGCGTCGGGCAGCGCATCCTGCCCGAGCTGATGCGGAGGTATCTCCGCTCCTGGCCGCAGGTGAAGGTGACGCTGACGGAATCGGCCGACGACACCGAGCTCCTCGGCTTCGTCGAGCGCGGCGGTCTCGACCTGACGTTTTCCGATCTGCCGCTGATCGACGGCCCCTTCGACTCCGTGGAGCTCCTCCGTGACCCGTACGTCTTGGTCACTCCCGTCGATTCGCCGCTCGCCACCCGCGGCACGCCCCCGACCCTGCGCGAGGTCTCGGAGCTCGACCTGATCGGACACAAGCACTGCCGCACCCTCGCCCAGCTCGAGGGTCAATTCCGCCGCCCCCTCGAGTTCGTCTTTCGCTCGGACCACAACCAGACGGTCCAGGCTCTCGTCGCGTCCGGCGTCGGGAGCGCGCTCGTCCCCCGCCTGACGATGGATCCCGAGGACGAGACCACGGCGCTGATCGAGCTGCCGAAGCTGCCGCCGCGCCTGATCGCGCTCGCGTGGCACCGCGACCGCTATCGCACGCCGGCCGCGCGCGCATTCGTCGAGACCGCCCAGGAAGTCTGCAGGGAGCTCGAGCTAGAACCCGTCGCGGCCTAGGAACTGAGCAACAGAACGCGCACCGAACGCCAAAGGCCGGAAGCTAGTGCACGCGAAGCGGCACTGGCTGGAGGCGAACTAACGCGCGCGGCGACGCGTCAGCGCCGCCGCGCGCGGACCACTCGCTTCCGCCCAGCAGAGCACTTGTAAGAGTGCGCGGGCTTCGCCCGCGCACGTTCCCCGCGAAGCGGCGTACCCACGTCCGCGCAAAAAGCGCGAGCTTTTTGCGCGGTTACTGACTGTAGGGCTGCTCGTCGTTCGAGCCGCCGGCGGCGATACCCGCAACGACGGTCTCCTGCGAGCGTTCGTGCAAGCGCTCGCGGCCGCGCTTCACCGCGGTGAGGAACTTCTCGAGGTTCACCTCGAGCGTCGACAGGATCGAGTCGGCCCAGTCCTCCATCTCGAGCCTGGTCTCCCGCGCCGACCTGCGTGCCTCGTCGACGATGTCCTGCGCCTGTCGCTCGGCGATCTTCACGATCTCCGTTTGGGAAGCCTCGCGCACGGCCTGTTCACGGGCCTCGCCCAGCAGCCGGTCGGTCTCCCGCTTGGCTTCGGCGAGCATCTCCTGCCGCTCCTTGACGATCCAGCGCGCCTGCTTGATCTCCTCGGGAATGGTGGCCCGCATCTGGTCGAGGATGTCGTAGATCTCCTCGCGGTCGATCCGGACCTGGTCGGTAAGCGGCACGGCCTTGGCGTTGTGCACGAGGTCGTCGAGCTTGTCGATGAGGACGAGGACGTCCATTGGCTCCTATTCTTGCGGATTTTCCGGAGTTCCCGGCTTACCTTGCGGGAAAAGCTCCGCAAACCGCTTGGCTACGCCCTCCGGTACGAGTTCGTCCACCTTTCCGCCGAAGGAGGCGATCTCCTTCACCCCGCTCGAGGAGACGAAGCTGACGCTCGGGCTCGCCATCACGTAGACGGTCTCGACCTCGGGGGCGAGGGTGCGGTTGAGCTGGTTCATCTGGAATTCCCACTCGAAGTCCGAGATCACGCGCAGCCCCTTTACGATCGCCTTCGCGTTCCACTTGCGGGCGAAGTCGACGACCAACTCCGAGAAGACCTCGACCTCGACGTTGCCGAGATCCGTGAGCGCAGCGCGCAGGAATCCGACCCGTTCCTCGAGCGAGAACATCGGCGTCTTGTGCGTCGGGTTGCCGACGACGCCCACGACGACGCGATCGAAGATCCCGGCGGCGCGACCGATGACGTCGATGTGCCCGTTCGTGACGGGGTCGTAGGAGCCGGGGGCGATCGCGGTGATCATTCGTGCTCGAAGACTGTCACGCGCGTCGAGCCGTACCGGCGGGTCGTGCGAACGGCGAGGCCCGGAAGCTGCGGCTCCGTCTTCGCCGCCGATTCCACCACGAGCAGGCCGTCGTCGGCGAGCACGCGCGGCAGGTAGCGGGCGAGAGTGTCGTAGTCGGTCATCGCATACGGGGGGTCCGCAAGGACGAGATCGTACTTCCTGCCCGCCGCCGCCTCCTGCGCCAGTCCGGTCGTCGCACCGAGCCGCACGAGGGTCGCGCTCGTCAGCCGGAGCTTGTCGAGGTTCCGTTCGATCGCGCGAACTGCGTCGGCGTCGGCCTCGACGAACACCACGGCCTGCGCCCCGCGCGACAGCGCCTCCAGCCCCATCGCACCGGAACCGGCATAGAGGTCGAGCACCCGCGCGCCTTCGACCCAGGGCGCGACGATGTTGAAGACGTTCTCGCGGACGCGGTCCGACGTCGGCCTCGTCTCGAGCCCTTTCGGCGCCTGGATCGTGTGTCCCTTACGCGTGCCGGCGATGATCCGCACGCGCGCGAGTGTAGGGCTCAGGCGCTCAGACCATGAAGCAGGCGTCGTGCGACGACGCCGCAACGCGCACGCGCCGCAGGAGGCGCCCGCGGGTGTCGAGCACGCACAGCGTCCCGTGGTCGAGCGACGGCGTGAGGATGCGTCCCCAGCCCTGCTGGACGTTGTACGAGCCGACCGGCACCTCGGTTCTGCGCAAGATGCGCCCGTCGCGCAAGGACTGGACGCGGAGATTGCCGTCGTTGCCGCTCGTTACGTAGGCGTTGCCGCCGACGAAGGTCACGTGCTGCGGCGGCGCCCCGGCCGGCAAGCGGCGGACGACCTTCCCGTTCCCCGCGTTGTAGACCGCGAGCGCGCCACGGTCGCCCGAGGTGACCCAGACCTGCCTGCCGCCGGGCACGAAACCCACGTCGTGCCCGAGGAAGGGCGGTCTGATCTTCGCGGCGAGGCGCGGGTGCGCCGGGTTCGACACGTCGACGACCGCGACCTCGCGCGCTTCGGTCCCGAGCGCGACCCACAGGAACCGCCCGCGTGGATCCAGCGAGACGTGGCGCGGCCACTGTCCGAGGCGTAGCCGCGCGATCACGCGGCCACGGACGACGTCGAGGACAGCGACATCGCGGCGACCCGAGTCCGTGACGAACGCGTGCCGGTGGTCGGGCGCGCCGGCGGTGTAGCGCGGCTCGTCGAAGGAGTGCAGGACGCTGCGGATCTCGAGCGAGGGGCCGTGCAGCAGCGTGACGGCGCCGACGGCGGTGTGCGCGATTACCGCGGTCTCGCCGACAAGCTCGATGCTGCGTGGATCCGCGTGCGTCGAGATCCGCCGGAGCACGCGGCCGCGGAAGGGATCGACCGCGACGACCGAAGAGTTCGTGTCGGCGGTGACGAGTGCGAGCGGATCGGCCGCCGCGCGAACGAGCTCGGTGCGCAGCACGAACGGCGCCGCAGCCGTCGCGGCGAGGAACTGGCGCCGGTTCATGCTGCGAATACGTGCTCAGCCGGCGGAGAGGTCCCGGCCGGCGAAGACGCGCTCCACCTCGTCGGACAGGGGTCCTTCCAGCTCCACGAGCTCGTCCGCGAGCGCGCGCGCCCGCTCGAGCAGCGGCCGGTCCTTGCGCAGGTGGGCAAAACGGAGGTCGGTCAAGCCGGACTGGCGCGTGCCGAGCAGCTGGCCCCCGCCGCGGATCTCGAGGTCGACCTCGGCGAGCTCGAAGCCGTCCGTCGTGCGGACGAGCGCCTCGAGCCGAGCGATTGCTGCATCGGTCAGGTCCTCGCGCGCGCGCGAGATCAGGAGACAGGCCGATTGCTCGGTGCCGCGGCCGACGCGCCCTCGCAGCTGGTGCAGCTGCGCGAGCCCGAAGCGGTCGGCCTCCTGCACGATCATGATCGTGGCGTTCGGGACGTCGACGCCGACCTCGATCACGGTCGTCGCCACCAGCACGTCCAGCTCGCGCGCCTTGAAACGCGCCATCAGCTCCCGCCGCTCGACCGGGCGCAGCCGCCCGTGCAACAGACCGACGCGATAGCCGCGCAGCTCCGCGCGGCGCAGTCGTTCCGCCTCGGCCTCTGCAGCGCGCGCCTGCGTCGTCTCGGACTCCGCGATCAGCGGACACACCACGTACGCCTGCCGGCCGTCGTCCAGGTGCTTTCGAAGCCGCGTGTACGCCGCGGCGCTGCGCTCCTCCGTCACCCACGCGATCTTGATCGGCTTGCGGTTTGCGGGCGGCTTCGCGATCTCCGAGACCGAGAGGTCGCCGTAGACCGTCAGGGCGAGGGTGCGCGGAATCGGCGTTGCGGTCATGTGCAAGACGTGCGGCGATCGGCCCTCGGCCAGCGGGCGCCGCTGCTCGACGCCCGCGGCAGCGCTTGCGCTGCCGCTCGAGAGGGACGCGGGCTCTGCCCGCGTCCCGTTAACCCCCATCCCGCCAGGCGCACCCGCAAGAGCCCTTCTCTGCGCCACGCCGAAGCGGTGCTGTTCGTCGACGACCGCGACCGCGAGGTCCCGCAGGAGCACTCCCTCCTGAATGAGCGCGTGCGTGCCGACGACGATGTCTGCGGACGGCGCGAGATCTCGCTCGCGCTTCGGAGAAGAGCTCGTCAGCAGCGCGCACGTGATACCGAGCTCGCGACAGGGCTCTTCGAGCGTGAGGAAGTGTTGCTCCGCGAGCGTCTCGGTCGGGGCCATCAGCGCTCCCTGGCGCCCCGCTTCGACCGCTCGCAGCAGCGCATAGAGGGCTACGACCGTCTTCCCCGAGCCGACGTCCCCCTGCAGCAGCCGCTGCATCGGCACGGTGCGCTCGAGATCGGCGTCGATCTCGGCGATCGCGCGCTCTTGGTGCTCCGTCAGGCGGAAGGGAAGGACGTCGCGATACCGCGCGACGAGATCGCCTGCCGGCTGAAGTGCCGGCGCGATCTCGGTCTCACGCTCGCGCCGGCGCCGCGCGAGGCCGAGTTGCAGCACGAGGAGCTCGTCGAACGCGAGTCGCCGGCGGCCCGCCTCGGCCTCGGCCAGCGAGCGCGGCCGATGCAGCGACCAGAGCGCGTCGTTGCGCTGCGGCAGCTGCTCTTTCTCTTTCAACGACGCCGGCAGCGGGTCCGCCAGCGCGGCGGGAAGCGCCGCTCCGACGAGCTCGCGCAGCTTCTTCGCCGTGATCTGCTCACTCGCCGGGTAGACCGGCGCGAAGTCCGCGGTCGCCTCGCCGTCGCCGATGTCGAAGCTGCGGACGTCGAAGCCGTACCGGCCCTGCCGGCCGCGAAGCCGCACAGGGGTTCCCGGCTGCAGCTGACGCTCCAGCCAGGGCTGGTTGAACCAGGTCGCCGAGACCGTTGCGCTGCCGTCGCTGACCCGCGCGGTCAGCATCTGGAGCCGTCCCCGCCGCCGCTTCGAGACCGAGAGAACTTCTCCGGCGATCGCGACCTCTTCGTCGCGTCCCAGGTCGGCCATCCGGCGCTCGGGGACCGGCTCCTCGTAGCGGAATGGCCGGTGGGCGAGAAGATCGCCGACTGTGACGAGTCCGAGCCGCTCGAGTCGCTTCTTCACGGCGGGCCCGACACCCGGAAGAACGTCGAGCTCCCGCTCGAGGGCCTCAGCGCGCGGAAAGGCGCGCGGCCTGGGCCACTCGTCGGCGTCTAGTCCACCGAAGCCCACCGGCAGGCGTACTGCGACGGTCGTCACTCCCTGTCATCGAACCAGAAGAAGCCGACGGTGCCGGGCCCCGCGTGCGTGCCCACGACGGCGCCGAGCGTCGTGACGACCTCGATCTCGGCCTGCGGCCGCTCGCTGCGCACCATTTTCTGGAGCTGCGTCGCGCGCTCGGGCGCATCCGCGTGCGCGATGCCGACCTTCAGGCTCGGCGCGTCCTCGGTGCCGGCGATGAAGGCCGAGACGAATTCCTGCATCGCCTTCTGGTTTCCGCGCACACGTTTGAGAGGGATCACCTCGCTCTTGATCGTGAGGATCGGCTTCACGTGCAGGAGCTGGCCTGCCCACGCACTCGCCCGGCCGATGCGTCCGCCGCGGCGGAGGAACTCGAGCGTATCGACCGTGAAGATCAGCCCGGCCTGCTCCCGGAAGCGGCGGATCAGAGCGTCGATCGCCTCGTCCGTCGTTCCGAGCTCCAACCTGCGCTGGATCGCGAGCCCGAGCATCGCGATCGCGGCGGACGCGCTCTCCGAGTCGACCGTGCGCACCTTCCCGCCGAGCTCGGTCGCCGCCGTGGTGGCGCTCTGGTACGTCCCGGAGAGCGCGGCCGAGAGGTGGAGCGAGTAGATCCGCTCGTAGCCCGCAAGCTCTTCGTACGTCTTGAGGAAGTCGCCGGGGGTGGGCTGCGAGGTCGTGGGAAGCTCGTCCGCGCTGCGCAGGCGCGCGTAGAACTCCGCGGGCGCGAGCTCGACGTAGTCGCGGTAGCTCTCGTCACCGAAGAGGACGTAGAGGGAAACGACGCGCCAGTTCGCGAAGCGTTCGGGTGCTTCGGGGAAGTCGGCGGTCGAGTCGATGACGATCGCGGCGTTCTGCGCGGTCAGGTCCACTTACGCGGCGCGCCGGATCGCATCGACGATGTCGTCCAGCTCTTGATCCTTGGAGAGGCAGGCGACCGCGCCCGCCTCGAAGAGAGCATCGACCTCGCGGAGGTTTGCCGACGCGGTGAGACAGACGACGGCGACGTCGGGCCAAGCCTCGCGCACGGCCCGGGTCGCCTGGACGCCGTCGATTCCCGGGAGGCGGTAGTCCATCAGGACGACGTCCGGCTTGAACTCGCGCACGACGCCGGCGGCGGACGAGCCCTCGCCGACGGAGGCGACCACCTCGATGTCGGAACGGAGCCCAAGCAGGAGCTCCAGCGCCTCGCGGAACACCTGGTTGTCCTCGACGAGGACGAGGCGGATCGGCCCGGCCATCGGTCCGAAGGTTATTCCGCCGACAGGAGCAGCGGGTAATGCGGCTGGCCGCCGGCCTGGACGTCCAGCTCCAGGTCCGGGTGCAGCTCCTCGATCCGCTCGAGCAGGCCCTCGAGCTCGGGTTCGTCGGCGCCGGTGAGGAGCGTCAGCACGCCCCGCGGCCCGGACAGGAGGCGCTCGGCGACCGCGACGGCCACCTCCTCGAAGTCGGCGCCTCCGGCGACCGCCTTGCCGCCGGCGAGCCCGAGCCAGGCTCCCTTGCGCACCGCGAGCCCGTTCATCTCGACGTCGCGTGAGGCGATCGTCACCTCGCCCGTGGCGACGCCCTCGAGGATCTCGCGCATCTCGGCTGCGTTCTCTGTCGCCGAACGTTCGGGCTGGAAGGCGACCATCGCCGCGAGACCGGCCTGAATCGAATCCGTCGGCACGAGCTCGACCGGCTTCGCCGTCAGGCCTGCCGCCTGCTCCGCGGACAGGATCACGTTGGAGTTGTTCGGCAGCAGGACGACTTCCGGCGCCCGCGTCGAGTCCACCGCGGCGACGAGGTCGGCCGTGGACGGATTCATCGTCTGGCCGCCTTCGACGATCTTCGTCGCACCGAGGCTCTCGAACAGGCGGCGATTCCCTTCCCCGGCGACGACCGCCACGACCTCCGTTGCGGAGGGCAGCGCATCCGGGACCACCTCGAGCAGTCGCTCCTCTCGCCGCAGCGTCTGCTCGTGCATGTTCGCGATCTCGACGCGCTCGATCACCCCGACGTTCGTGCCGACTGCGAGCGCGCGCCCCGGCTCGTCCGTGTGGACGTGCACCTTCACCGCTTCCGGATCGCCGACCACGAGGAGCGAGTCGCCGAGCCGTTCGAGCTCGGCTTCGATCGCGTCCAGGTCGAGCGCCTCTCCTTCGATCACGAAGGTCGTGCAGTAGCGATAGCGCGAGAGCTCTTGGTGGATGGCCTCGACGGCCAGTTCCTCCCGCTGTACCGGCACCTCGGGAAGCGGCACCCCGGCGACCGTGGCCGCGAGGCCGCGAACGATCTCGAGCAGTCCGGCTCCACCCGCGTCGACCACTCCGGCCTCGCGGAGAACGTCCAGCTGCTCCGGCGTTCGCGCAACGGCTTCCTCGCCGCGGCTGACGAGCGCTTCGAGCAGCTCCGCGTTCGTCGGCTGCGCTTCCGCGCGCAGCTCCGCCTCCTCAGCAAGCTCGCGGATCACGGACAGCATCGTCCCTTCGACCGGCTGGCGGACCGCGCGATAGGCGGCGTCGCTCGCCGAGCGGAAGGAGCGCGCGAGGACACGTGCGTCGACCGAGCCGTTCGTGCCGAGCGGCTCCGCGGCACCGCGAATGATCTGCGAGAGGATGACGCCGGAGTTCCCGCGTGCGCCCATCAGTGCGGCGCGCGTCACCTCCTTGATCAACGTCAGGCGTTCGTCGGATTGCGTCCGGTCGAGCTCCTCCACCACGGCGCGCGCCGTCATCGTCATGTTCGTCCCCGTGTCGCCGTCGGGAACGGGATAGACGTTGAGGTCGTCGATTCGCTGCCGGCTGCGCTCGAGCGAGCGGAGCGCTCCGTGTGCAAGCTCGCGGACTCGGGTGAGATCGTTCATGCCGAGCGGCGGACGTCCTGGATGCGCACCTCAACCTCGGCGACACGCAGCCCGGTTAGCCGCTCGACCTCGTACCGGACACGGTTGCGAAGGGTCGACGCGACCTCCGCCAGATTGAGGCCGTACTCGACGACGACGCTGAGCTCGATCGTGACGCCCTCCTCGGCGCTGCCGCCGACGGCGATCCCCTGCTTCAGCCTGTCGCGCGTCAGCAGGCGTTCGCGAGGGTTGCGCGCGGCCATCCCGACGACGCCGTAGGCCTCGGTCGCGACGCGCCCGACGATGTGGGCGACCGCCTCGTGTGAGATCGAGATCCGCCCGAGCGGCGAGGACAGCGAAGGAGCCGCCTCCACGACCGGATTAGACCATTGCCCGAGGAGGGAAGTTGCTGCTCAGATGGCCTTCTGCACCTTGCCGCCCTTGAGGCAGCGGGTGCAGACGTATGCCCGGGTCGCCTTGCCCTTGAGGAGGACACGGACGCGCTGGAGGTTCGGGTTGAAGCGGCGCTTCGTGGCCACCATGGAATGGCTCCGGTTGTGACCGAAGCTCGGCTTCTTCCCGCAAACGGCGCAGACCTTGGACATCGGCCGGCCAGTGTAGCCAACGTGACCGAAAGCGCCGGGGTGCCTGACCATGCGGACACCCCCGTTTCAATTACGCCTCTTCCGTCTGTGGACGAAGAGTGACGCTTTCGCAACACCCAGGGTCAGACCCTGCCGTTCGAGACACGGCTCGAATGCCGGGCCAACGCTGGGGACGAATAGTCACGCTTTCCGAACACCCAGGGTCAGACCCTGCGTTTCGGACCACGTCTCTTTAGGACAGCCGCGTCAGCGCGCCGTGGCGCGGAGCTGGGCGAACGCGTCCGCCATCTCTAGAGCCGTCCGGACCGCCTCGGCGCCCTTCGAGACGCGCGCTTCGGCCTGCTCGACCATATCGACGGTCAGCACGCCGAACGCGACCGGTACTCCGGTCTCGAGCGCCGCGAGCTGGAGGCCGCTCGCCGCCTCCGAGGCGATGTAGTCGAAGTGCGGCGTCTCGCCGCGCACGACGCAGCCGAGCGCGACGACGCACGCATAGCGGCGCGTCTTCGCGAGCGCCATCGCCGCGAGCGGCAGCTCGAA
>DASWEF010000027.1:0-18828 GCA_036394855.1 Gaiellaceae bacterium
GACCTGACCGACAACGTCAACACGCTCGCCGACAACCTCACGAATCAGGTTCGCAACATCGCAGAGGTCACGACTGCGGTCGCGAAGGGCGAGCTCTCCAAGAAGATCACCGTCGACGCACGCGGCGAGATCCTCGAGCTCAAGAACACGATCAACACGATGGTCGACCAGCTCTCGACGTTCGCGGCCGAGGTGACGCGAGTCGCGAAGGAGGTGGGCACCGAGGGGAAGCTCGGCGTCCAAGCTCAGGTCGAGGGCGTCTCCGGCGTGTGGAAGGGCCTCACGGACAACGTGAACCAGCTCGCCGGCACGCTGACCACGCAGCTCAGGGCGATCTCCGAGGTCTCGACGGCCGTGACCCAGGGCGACCTGACGCGGTCGATCGCCGTCGAGGCGGAAGGCGAGGTCGCCGAGCTGAAGGACACGATCAACCAGATGATCACCAACCTCGCGCAGACCACGCGCATCAACGCGGAGCAGGACTGGCTGAACTCCAACATGGCGCGTTTCACCGGGATGCTCCAAGGCGAGCGCGACCTGGAGACCGTGTCGCGGCTGATCATGTCGGAGCTGACTCCGCTCGTCGGCGCGCAGCACGGGGCGTTCTTCATGATGGAGTCGCCCGGCGGCGAAGGTGACGACTTCGAGCTCCGCCTGATCGCCACGTACGGGTACAAGCAGCGCAAGAACGTCCCCAGCAAGTTCAAGATCGGCGAGGCGCTCGTCGGCCAGGCGGCGCTCGAGCAGAAGCCGATCCTGATCACGCAGGCGCCGGAGGACTACGTCCGCATCTCGTCCGGCCTCGGCGAGGGGCTGCCCGTGAACGTGATCGTCCTCCCCGTCCTCTTCGAGGACCAGGTGATGGCGGTCGTCGAGCTGGCGTCGTTCCAGCGCTTCGCTCCCGTGCAGCAGGCGTTCCTCGAGCAGCTCTCCGAGTCGATCGGGGTCGTTCTCAACACGATCGAGGCCAACATGCGGACGGAGGAGCTGCTCCAGCAGTCCCAGCAGCTGACACAAGAGCTGCAAAGCCAGTCCGAGGAGCTGCAGGCCCAGCAGGAAGAACTCCAGCAGACGAACAAGGAGCTCGAGGAGCAGGCCGCGTCGCTGAAGGCCTCGGAAGAGCTGCTGCAGACTCAGCAGGAAGAGCTCCAGCAGACGAACGAGGAGCTGGAGGAGAAGGCGCAACTCCTCGAGGAGCAGAACCGCCGCATCGAGATCAAGAACCATGAGATCGAGCTCGCCCGCGCGGCGCTCGAGGAGAAGGCGGAACAGCTCGCGCTCTCGTCACGCTACAAGTCCGAGTTCCTCGCGAACATGTCGCACGAGCTGCGCACGCCGCTCAACTCGCTCCTGATCCTGGCGAAGCTGCTCGGAGAGAATCCGGACCAGAACCTGAACGAGAAGCAGATCGAGTTCGCGAACACGATCTACAGCGCGGGCTCCGATCTGCTCGATCTGATCAACGACATCCTCGACCTGTCGAAGGTCGAGGCAGGCCGGATGGACGTACACGTCGGCGACGTCAAGCTCTCGGATCTGCGGGACTTCGTCGAGCGGTCCTTCCAGCCTGTTGCGGAGGACAAGGGCCTCGACTTCGAGATCGCGGTGCGGGGCGCGAACGTCCCGCCGACGATCGAGACCGACGAGCAGCGACTCCAGCAGGTGCTCAAGAACCTGCTCTCGAACGCCTTCAAGTTCACGGAGGTGGGCGGGGTGAAGCTGCGGATCGGCCTCGCCGAAGGCCGTCAGTTCGCGAGCGATTCGCTCTCGCACGCGGACGCGGTGATCGAGTTCGCCGTCGAAGACACCGGCGTCGGGATCGCCCACGACAAGCAGCGCCTGATCTTCGAGGCCTTCCAGCAGGCGGACGGGACGACGAGCCGGCGTTACGGCGGGACGGGGCTCGGGCTGTCCATCAGCCGCGAGATCGCGCGAATCCTCGGCGGAGAGATCCACGTCGAGAGCAGGGTCGGCGAGGGAAGCGTGTTCAGCCTCTTCCTGCCGGCCACGTTCCAGCCGCCCGTCGAGCATCCCGGGGCCGGCGGGCTCGAGGCCTCGGTCGTGCTTCCGCAGGAAACCACCGACGGCAACGGCGCCGCGCCGACGCCGCCGGCCGTGCCGGACGAGGACCAGCCGGAGCTCGATCCGGCGATGCTGCTCCCGAGCGACGTCCGCGACGACCGCGACGACATCCAGGCGGGCGACCGCGTGGTTCTCATCATCGAGGACGACGCGAATCTGGCGACGACCGAGCTGGATGTGGCACGCGAACGCGGGTTCAAGGGCATTGTCGCGCTGCGCGGCGACGCGGGGCTTGCGCTCGCGCACGAGTACAAGCCCGACGCGATCATCCTCGACGTGAAGCTGCCGGTGATGGACGGATGGAGCGTGCTCGACCACCTGAAGCACCATCCGGAGACGCGGCACATTCCGGTGCACATCGTCTCGGGCGGAAACGGAAAGCAGAACGCGCTCAAGGCGGGCGCGGTCGCGTTCGTCGAGAAGCCCATCTCGAAGGAGGGACTCGAGGAGACGTTCGGCGAGATCCGCAGCTTCATCGACCGGAGCGTGAGGCGCCTGCTCGTCGTCGAGGATGACGAGAGGCAGCGGCAGTCGGTCGTCGAGCTGATCGGCGGCGGCGAGGACGTCGAGGTGACGGCGGTCGGCTCCAGCGAGGAAGCGCTCGAAGCATTGGAGGCGCAGCGCTACGACTGCATGGTGGTCGACCTGAAGCTCCCGGAGATGGGTGGGTTCGACCTGCTCGAGAAGATCAAGAACGACGAGAGGTTCTCCTCGATTCCGGTGATCGTCTACACCGGCAAGGAGCTGACGCGCCGCGAGGAGACGAAGCTCAAGAAGTTCGCGGACACGATCGTCGTCAAGGACGCGAGCTCACCGGAACGGCTGCTCGACGAGACGTCGCTGTTCCTCCACCGCGTGGAGCGAAAGCTTCCGCGGGAGAAGCGCCGCATGCTCGAGCAGCTCCACTCCGCGGAGGAGATCTTCAAGGAGAAGAAGATCCTGATCGTCGACGACGACGTCCGGAACGTCTTCGCGCTCACGAGCGTCCTCGAGGCGCACGGGACGGAGGTGGTCTACGCCGAGAACGGCAAGGACGGCATCGAGCTCCTCCGGCGCAATCCGGACGTCGATCTCGTCCTGATGGACATCATGATGCCGGAGCTGGATGGCTACCAGACCATCGCCGCGATCCGCGAGGACGAGGCGTTCAAGCAGCTTCCGATCATCTCCCTCACGGCGAAGGCGATGAAGGGAGACCGGGAGAAGTCGATCTCCGCCGGAGCCTCGGACTACATCACGAAGCCGGTCGACACGGACCAGCTGCTTTCCCTGATGCGAGTCTGGCTGTACAAGTAGAAGGTGGCCTCCTCGGTCGAATCCTCCCGTGAGCCGGCCGGCTCGACCGAGCACCCGCACGACGATCTCGAGGAGATCGAGCTCTCCCTGCTCCTCGAGGGAGTCTTCCGGAACTACGGCTTCGACTTCCGCGAATACGCGCCGGCCTCGCTCCGGCGCCGCGTCTGGCGACGGGTCTATGCGGAGGGGCTGTCGACCATCTCGGGGCTCCAGGACAGGCTCCTGCACGACCCGGCCTGCATGGAACGGCTCCTGCTCGACCTCTCGATCAACGTCACCGCGATGTTCCGCGACCCGACGTTCTACGTCGCCTTCCGCGAGAAGGTCGTTCCGCTCCTGCGGACGTATCCCTTCACGCGCATCTGGGTCGCCGGGTGCTCGACCGGCGAGGAGGTGTACTCGCTCGCGATTCTGCTCCGGGAAGAAGAGCTCTACGACCGCACGCGGATCTACGCGACGGACATCAACGAGTCCGTGCTCGACCGTGCCCGGTCGGGCGTGTTTCCCCTCGACAAGATGCGCGAGTACACGCAGAACTACATCAAGGCCGGCGGGACGCGCGCCTTCTCCGAGTACTACCTCGCGAAGTACGACGGAGCGCAGTTCCAGCGATCGCTGATCGAGAACGTCGTCTTCGCGCAGCACAACCTCGTCTCGGACCGCTCCTTCAACGAATTCCAGGTGATCGTCTGCCGCAACGTGATGATCTATTTCGACCGCGCGCTCCAGGACCGGGTGCACCGCCTCTTCTACGAGAGCCTGGTCACCTTCGGCGTCCTCGGCCTCGGTCACAAGGAGTCGATCCAGTTCAGCCCGCACGAAGACTGCTTCGAGGAGCTGGATCCAAGCGAGCGGCTCTACCGAAAGGTCGGCTAGGTGTACGAGCTGATCTGCATCGGCGCGTCGTGGGGCGGGCTTCAGGCGATCGGCCGGCTGCTCTCGGATCTTCCGGACGAGATCGATCCGCCGATCGTCTTCGCCCAGCACAGGCATCCCCACACTCCTGAACGGACGCTCGCCGAGTTGTTGCAGCTGCGGATCAACCGCCCCGTCGTGGACGCGGCGGACAAGATGCCGATCGAGCCCCGCCACGTCTATCTGGCGCCGCCGGACTACCACCTGCTCGTCCAGCGGGGCTCGTTCGCACTGTCGGTGGACGAGCGCGTCCAATACGCGCGGCCTTCGATCGACGTTCTGTTCGAATCGGCCGCCTACGCGTATGGACGGAGCGTGATCGGCATCGTCCTCACCGGTGCGAACGAGGACGGCGCCGCCGGGCTCGCGCTGATCAAGCGGCGCGGCGGCGTCGCGGTGATCCAGGATCCGGGGGATGCCGCGCGGCGTACCATGCCCGACGCGGCGATCGCGGCAACGGCGGCCGATGCGATCCTGCCGCTGGAGGAGATCGGGAAATTCGTCTACGGGCTCTGCGTCGAGCCCGCGCAGGTACGGGAGACAACCGGAGCCTGATGGCGAACGTCCTCCTCGTCGACGATCGCCCCGAGAACCTCCTCGCCCTCGAGGGGATCCTCGAGCCGCTCCACCAGAACCTTCTTTATGCCTACTCCGGTGTGGACGCCCTCCGCCAGCTCCTGCAGCACGACGTCGCGGTCATCCTGCTCGACGTCCAGATGCCGGAGCTCGACGGCTTCGAGACCGCTTCGCTGATCAAGCAGCGCGAACGGACGAAGCACATTCCGATCATCTTCGTCACGGCCATCTCGAAGGACGAGGAGCAGGTCTTCCGGGGCTATTCGGCCGGCGCGGTCGACTACGTCTTCAAGCCGTTCAGCCCGGAGGTCCTGCGCTCCAAGGTCTCCGTCTTCATCGAGCTGCACGAGAAGAACGCGCAGCTTCGCCGCCAGGCCGAGCTGCTCAAGGAGCAGGAGCTCGCCGAGCTGCGACGCGAGAGCGAGGAGCGGTATCGCTTTCTCGCCGAGGCGCAGCCCGACCAGATCTGGACCGCGCTCCCGAGCGGCGAGCTGGACTATGTGAATCAGCGCGCGCTCGACTACTTCGCCGGCCCCTTCTCCGAGCTGGTCGAGACTGGCTGGACGCAGGTCGTGCATCCCGAAGACCTTCCACGCATGCTCGAGCGCTGGCAGCAGGCACTCGACACGGGCAAGCCGTACGAGAACGAGCTTCGCCTTCGCCGGGCCGACAGTTCGTATCGTTGGCACCTGACGCGCGCGGTGCCGATGACGAACCGCCGCCGCGAAGTGGTGAAGTGGTTCGGCTCGAACACCGACATCGACGACCAGAAGCGGGCGGAGGAGGCGCAGCGGTTCCTCGTCGACGCGGGAGCGGCGCTCGGCGGCTCCCTCGACTACCGGAGCACGCTCGCGGCTGTCGCGAAGCTCGCCGTGCCACGCATCGCCGACTGGGCGCGCGTCGACATTCTCGAAGGAGGAAAGCTGCGGACGATCGCCGTCGAGCACGTCGACCCACGCAAGGTCGAGCTCGCCCTCGAGCTCGGCCGTCGCTATCCCGAGGACCCCCAGGCGGGTCATGGTCCTCCCTTCGTCATCCGCACCGGAGAGAGCCAGCTCGTCACCGAGATAGCGGAGGAGCGACTCGCCGAGCTCGCCGTGGACGACCTCCACCTCGGCCTCGTGCGGGAGCTCGGTTTCCAGAGCTACATGTGCGTCCCGCTCGTTGCGCGCGGCAGCGTGATCGGCGTAATCTCGTTCGTCTCCGCCGAGTCCGGCCGGCGCTTTGGGCCGGACGACCTCGCCCTCGCGGAAGAGCTCGCCCGCCGCACGTCCACAGCCGTCGAGAACGCGCAGCTCTACAGCGAGGTCGAGGAACGGGCACAGGCCGCGCGGGTGCTCGAAACCGTGGGCGACGGCGTCTTCCTCGTCGACCGGGAGGGAATCGTGCGCCTCTGGAACAAGGCTGCCGAGGCGATCGCCGGCCTGCCCCGCGACGATGTGCTCGGCCGGCGCGCGGGAGACGTGCTGCCCGGTTGGGACGACCTGCGCGCGCGCGTCCCCGTGGCCGGAGCTCCCGGTCCGGCGGCAGCCGAGACGCTGCCGCTCGAGCTCGCCGGCCGCGAGCGCTGGCTCTCGATCTCCGGTGTCGGCTTCGAAGAGGGAACGGTTTACGCCTTCCGCGACATCACGGAAGAGCGCGCGCTCGAGCGGATCCGGCAGGATCTGGTCGCAACGGTCTCCCACGAGCTGCGCACGCCGCTCGCCGCGATCTACGGCTCCGCGCTGACGCTCGCCCGTGACGATCTCGAGCTTGAAGAGGCGCTTGGCGCAAAGCTCCTGGAGGTGATCGTCGAGGAGTCGGCCCGGCTCGCCGACATCGTGAACGACCTCCTCATCGCCAGCCAGCTGGATGCCGGCAGGATGGAGGTGCGCGTCGAGCGCTGCGACGCGAGCGTGCTGACCAAAGGCGTCGTGGACGCCGCCGCCACTCATCTCCCGGACGGGGTGACCTTGCGGCTCGAACCGGTCGGAGACGACCTTCCGCCGGTGGTCGCCGACGAAGGGCAGCTGCGGCAGGTGCTCGACAACCTGATCGACAACGCCTTCAAGTACTCACCCGACGGCGGCGAGGTGCGCATCCGGGTGGAACCTGCCGACGAGTACGTTCGCTTCGCCGTCTCCGACGAGGGACTCGGCATACCGCGTCCCGAAGAAGCCCGAATCTTCGAGAAGTTCTACCGGCTCGATCCGCACATGGCGCGCGGAATCGGCGGGACCGGGCTCGGCCTGTACATCGCCCGGGAGCTCGTCCGCCGGGTGAGCGGCCGGATCTGGGTCGAGCCCAACAACGGCCGCGGCTCCGTGTTCTACGTCGAGATCCCGGCCGCATCCGGAGCCGAAACCGGGGGCAAACCGCGCGAAACGGCTAGAGCAAGCGCCTGAAAAGAGTGTGGCTAACCGTATTCGGGAGGGGATTCCCGGAGACGAGACTATGGGCATGACGGTCCTGATCGTCGACGATCACCCGAGCTTCCGGGCCAGCGCCCGGACACTCCTCGAGGCAGAGGGCTACGAGATCGTCGGCGAGGCCGCAAACGGGGCCGCCGCGGTGAGCGCCGCCGAAGCGCTGCACCCTGACCTCGTTCTGCTCGACGTCCAGCTTCCCGATCTCGACGGCTTCGAGGTCGCCGAGCTGCTGGGGAAGCTGGAGGATCCTCCTGCGGTCGTCCTCACGTCGAGCCGCGACGGCGCTGACTACGGACGCTGCATCGAATACTGCGGCGCCCGCGGCTTCGTGCCGAAGGCAGATCTGTCCGGCGCCGCGATCACGGCGCTCCTCGAGGCGTGACGCGGGGCCGCCGCCCCTGGCTCTCCTTCGGCCCCCGCCGGCGAGAGCAGCTCAAGCCGATCTTCGACACGGTCTTTCACGACATTCCCGAGCGCGCGAGTCCAGGCGAGGTGCAAGCAGGTCTGCGCACGGCGCTTCAGGATCCCAGTCTCCAGGTCGCCTACTGGTACGAGGAGGGCGGTCACTTCGTCGACATCGAAGGCAACCGCTTCGATCTTCCGGAGGAGACTGCCAGTCGAGCCGTCACCCATCTCGGGTACGCGGACACGCCCGTGGCGGCGCTCGTCCACGACGCGTCTCTCCGCGGCGAGCCCGAGCTGCTCGAGTCGATCGCGACCGCAGCGCGGATCGCGCTCGAGCGGGACAAGCTGCTCGTCGAGGTCAGAGCTCGAGCGGAGCGTTATCGGGCTCTGCTGCGCGCAATGCCCGATCTGATGTTCCGGATCTCGCGCGAGGGCCGGTACCTGGGCTACAGCGCACCCAGCGATCGCGACCTGCTCGTCAAGCAGGTGGAGGGGCTCACTGTCTGGGACCGGCTCCCCGCGGAGCTTGCCCACAGGGTGATGGAGGCCGGCCGCGCCGCGCTCGATGGGACGGAGGTGTCGGTGATCGAGTACGCGCTCGACTTCCCCGGCGGCACGCGCCACTATGAGGGCCGGTTCGCTGCCAGCGGCGAGGACGAGTTCCTGATGATCGTCCGGGAGATCACAGAGCGAAAGCACCAGCAACAGGAGCTCGAGGCGTCGCGCGCACGCATCGTTGCCGCGGGCGACGAGGCTCGCCGCAAGCTGGAGCGAAACCTCCACGACGGTGCGCAGCAGCGGCTCGTCTCGATTTCCCTTTCCCTCCGCCTGATCCAGGCTCAGCTGCGAAAGGACCCTGACGGGGCGCAGAAGCTGCTCGAGGCCTCCCGCACGGAGCTCGCGCAGGCGTTGGAGGAGCTTCGTGAGCTCGCTCGCGGGATTCATCCCGCCGTGCTGACCGACCGTGGGCTGGAGGCCGCGCTGGAGATGCTCGCCGCGCGTTCTCCTCTCCCCATCAAGATCGAAGGACCCGACGGCGACCTGCCGCCGTCGGTGGAAGCGGCGGCCTATTACGTCGTGTCGGAGGCGCTTGCAAACGTGACGAAGTACGCCCAGGCTTCCTCGGTCGAGGTGACGGTCGACCGCAAGAACGGATACGCGCTGGTCGAGGTCGCGGACGACGGCGTGGGCGGCGCCGATCCGGGCGTCGGTTCCGGCCTGCGCGGCCTGGCGGATCGCGTCGCCTCCCTAAGCGGCAAGCTCGACATCGACAGCCCGCCGGGCGGGGGAACCCGCGTTCGCGCCGAGATCCCACTGGAGTAGGCTGACATGCCGGATCTTCCTCATGGAACCGTCACGCTCGTCTTCACCGATGTCGAAGGCTCGACGCAGCTCGTGCGTCGGCTGGGCGACAGCTATGCGGAGCTCCTGGACGAGCACCGCCGGCTCCTGCGCACCGCGGTCGACGCTGCGGGCGGGCGCGTCGTCGACCACCGCGGCGACGAGTTCTTCCTCGTCTTCGAGGACGCAACCCGAGCGGCAGAGGCGCTTTGCCAGGCGCAGCGTGCGTTCGCGGAGCACGAATGGCCTGACGGAGTGGAGTTCCGCGTCCGCATGGGTATGCACACCGGAGAGCCGACCGTCCGGGACAGCTCGTACTTCGGCCTGGACGTCCACCGCGCCGCACGGATCTGCCAGGCCGGCAGCGGAGGGCAGATCCTGGTCTCGCAGCGGACGCGTGACGCGCTCGACTCGGAGCACGAGCTCGAAGATCTCGGAGAGCACGATCTCCAGGGCCTGGAGCAGCCGGAGCGGCTCTTTCAGCTCAACGTGCCCGGTCTACCGTCGGCGTTCCCGCCGCTCAGCAGCGCGCGCAAGGGCTTTCGCGGCATGCGCATAGTCCTCTCGGACGACTCCGTTTTGCTCCGGGAGGGCATTGCGCGGCTGCTCGAGGATGCCGGCTTCGAGGTCGTCGCGCAGAGCGGCACGGCCGAGGATCTCCTTCGGCACGTCGGCATGCACAAACCCGACGTCGCCCTCGTCGACATCCGGATGCCCCCGACGCAGACGGACGAGGGCCTGCGGGCCGCCCAGGAGATCCGGGAGCGCTGGCCCGACACGGGCGTCCTCGTACTCTCGCAGTACGTCGAGCCGGCTTATGCCATGGAGCTGCTCGGGGAGAACGCCGAGGGCGTCGGATATCTGCTGAAGGACCGCGTCTCCGATGTCGACGAGTTCGCGGCGGCCGTGCGGCGGGTCGGCGAGGGCGGCTCGGCGCTCGATCCGGCGGTGGTCTCACAGCTCGTGGGCCGGCGCCGGCGGGACGATCCGCTCGAGGAGCTGACGCCGCGTGAGCGGGAGGTGCTGGAGCTGATGGCCGAGGGCCGCTCGAACCAGGCGATCGCGGAGCGGATGGTGATCACGCTGCGCGCGGTCGAGAAGCACGTGACGAGCATCTTCTCCAAGCTCCGGCTGCCCGCCACAGCGGAAGATCACCGGCGCGTCCTGGCGGTTCTCACCTACCTCCGCTCCTGAGCCGCGCGAAAGCTCGCGCTTTCGCGCGGGTTTAGATACACCGCTTCGCGGTGGACGCGCGCGGGCAAAGCCCGCGCGCTTCTATGGGCGTTCGGTTGGCCACGGGTGTGGTCCGCGGGCGGTGGCGCTTCGCGTCCCCGCCCGCGTTAGTTCGCCTCCAGCCAGTGCCGCTTCGCTCGCACTGGCTTCCGGCCTCCGCGATAACGAGGGTCGATTGGTTTCCTAGGGAAAACCGCACCACAGGACGCCAGCCAGCCCCCTGGCTGCGCGCTGCGGTTGGCGCGAAGCTCCACGCATGGATGTCGACAAGCTGAACGGAGAGCTTCGTGAGCTCGTGCTGGAGCGCCAGGCGCTTCGCGAGCACGGAGCGGCCGCGGACGAGCTCGAGCGGAACCGCATCGCGATAGTTCGCGCGCAGTGGCAGCTGTCGCACGCGCTGATTCACGCGCACCTTCCCCAGGCCGCCTAGGCCACCCACCTCCTCCTCCCTCCGAAGGCCGCCGCTCCCCGGCGGCCTTCTCCCTTTCTGAGTACGGATCACCGCAGTCGAAGACGCCGGTGGGCCGCATATCCGCCGCAACCGCGCGATGGGACGCTGAGACCGTGATGCAACGGACTCAGGAGGCACAGATGGCGAGCAAGCTGACACGTGAGCTGGACGTTCGAGCCAGCGACGGTCTCGAGGTCGCACTGCTCTGGAATCCGAAGACGAACGGCCTGACGGTCGCCGTCTTCGACGCCAAGAGCGGAGACGACTTCGACATCGAGGTCTCGGCGAACGAGGCCATGGACGCGTTCCATCATCCCTACGCCTACGCCGCGAACCACGGTGTCCACTTCCTCGCCGGCGTGCGCACTCCGACAGATCCCGTCTACGCGTAAGCACGCGAAGGAGCAACCCACTCATGTCACCACTCAAGCGTTCGAACAACATCGCGGCCCGGATGGGCCGCTGGAGCGCAAGCCACTGGAAGACCGCGGTCTTCGGCTGGCTTGCGTTCGTCATCGCGGCGTTTGCCCTTGGCGCTGTCGTCGGTACCAAGAACCTCGACATGGATGACGCCACTACGGGCCAGTCGCACAAGGCGAACCAGATCCTCAAGGAGGGCTTTCCGCAGGCAGATCCGCAGACGGAGATCGTCCTCATTCAGAGCTCGAAGCTCAGCGTCAACGCTGCGGCGTTTCGGTCGACCGTGAACGACACCATCCGCTCGGTGGCGGGGAACCCCGCGATCAAGAATCTGAAATCTCCCTTCGACGCCGCGAACGGCGACCAGATCTCCAAGGATCGCCAGACCGTCATGGTCACCTGGGAGATGAAGGGCGACTACGACGCTGCGAAGCCGAAGATCGACGCGATCGAGTCCGCCGTCGGCAAGGTCGCCGACCGGCATCCCGGCTTCTACGTCGGCGAGGCCGGTTCGGTCAGCTCGGGCAAGGCGCTCGACAAGATGTTCGTCGACCAGCTGAAGCTCGCCGGCGAGCGGTCGATCCCGATCACGATCATCGTCCTGCTGCTCGTCTTCGGCGCGCTCGTCGCCGTCGGCGTACCGCTGCTGCTCGCCCTCTCGGGTGTGGCGGCGACGATCGGCCTCGTCGCGTTGCCAAGCCACCTCGTTCCGATGGACCAGAACGTGAACGCGGTGATCCTGCTGATCGGACTCGCGGTCGGCGTCGACTACGCACTCTTCTACCTCAAGCGCGAGCGTGAGGAGCGGGCGGCGGGTCGCGCACCGCGGGCGGCGCTCGAGGCAGCGGCCGCGACGTCGGGCCGCTCCGTCCTCATCTCCGGCTTCACGGTGATGATCGCGATGGCCGGGATGATGTTCTCGGGCGACAAGTCCTACCTGGGCTTCGGTATCGCGACCATGATGGTGGTCGGCATCGCAATGCTCGGCTCGCTGACCGTGCTGCCGGCGCTCCTGTCGAAGCTCGGCGACCGCGTCGAGAAGGGCAAGATCCCCTACCTGCACCGGCTCCGTCGTGACAGCGGCGAGAACCGGTTCTGGAAGAGGATCCTGACCCCGGCACTGCGCCGTCCTGCGATCGCGGCGTCCCTCGCCGCAGCCGTGCTCGTCGCGATGGCTCTGCCGACGCTGCACATCCACACCGCGCAGAGCGGCCTCGACGCGCTGCCGAACAGCGCACCGACGGTTGGCACGATCAAGAAGATCCAGAACACCTTCTCGAACGGAGAAGTCGCCCAAACCGAGGTCGCGATCAAGGCCAACCTCGACGATCCGGCCACGCAGCAGGCGCTCGCGTCCCTGAAGGCGAAGGTCGTCAGCGGCGGATTGAACGCCGGCTCGATCGACGTCGCGGTCAACCCGGCGCACACGATCGCGCGGGTGGACATCCCGCTCGTCGGCAAGGGCACGGACGCTCAGTCGAACGCGGCGCTGCGCAAGCTCCGCAACGAGATCCTTCCCGCCACGATCGGGAAGGTGAGCAACGCCGAGTACGCAGTCACGGGCGCGACGGCAATCTCGGCCGACCAGAACTCCCTGCTGAAGCAGAAGGCTCCGATCGTCTTCGGCTTCGTCCTAGTGTTCGCGTTCATCCTGCTACTGATCACGTTCCGCTCGATCGTGATCGCACTCAAGGCGATCGTCCTCAACCTGCTCTCGGTGGGAGCGGCCTACGGCGTGCTCGTGGCCGTCTTCCAGTGGGGCTGGGGCGAGGGGCTGCTCGGGTTCGAGTCGAACGGCGGCATCGCCTCGTGGCTGCCGATCTTCATGTTCGTGATCCTGTTCGGCCTCTCGATGGACTACCACGTGTTCATCCTGAGCCGCGTGCGAGAGGCGTATGACCGCGGGATGACGACCGAGGATGCGGTGGAGCACGGCATCACGACGACGGCGGGCGTGGTCTCCAGCGCCGCGTTGGTGATGGTCGGCGCGTTCGCGGTGTTCGCGCTCATGCCGATCCTCGATATGAAGGAGATGGGCATCGGCCTCGCCGCGGCGGTGCTGATCGACGCCACGATCGTCCGGGCAGTCCTGCTGCCGGCGACGATGAAGCTGCTCGGCGACTGGAACTGGTACCTGCCGAGGTGGCTCGAGTGGCTCCCGAACGTCGAGCACGAGCCGAAGGCTCCGGAAGCCGTGCCGGCTCCCGCGCTCGGCGCGTAGCTGCTCCCGCTCCTTCGCAGACGAGAAGCGCCCCGGTGCGAGCCGGGGCGCTTCGCATTTCAGGAGCCGGAGGCGGGACTCGAACCCGCGGCCCACGCATTACAAATGCGTTGCTCTGCCAGCTGAGCTACTCCGGCGCGGTCAAATGGTAGGCGAACCCTTCGTTGTCTGTTTTGGACACGGCCCAGCCGATGCACGGGGCAAGCTGTCGACATGGAGCATCCCAAAGACATCGGCGATCGCACGACCCTCGCTGTCATGCTTGCGTTACGAGAACGCGGTTACGGGATTCTCGTCCCGTTTGGCGAGAACACGCGCTACGACCTGGTTATCGATGACGGCAACCAGCTCTCACGCGTCCAGTGCAAGACAGGCCGACTCCGGCAGGGCGCGGTGCGCTTCGCGGTATGCAGCTGCTACGGGCACCATTTGCGACCCGGAGAGGCGAGGCGTGATTACCAAGGTCAAGTCGACTACTTCGGCGTTCATTGTCCGGAGACAGCCAAGGTCTACCTCGTGCCCATCACTCACCTCACCGTGCGAGTTCAGGCGGCGCTTCGAGTTGACCCTGCCCGCAATGGCCAGAGATCGAAGATCCGTGACGCCGCCGACTATGAAATCGGCCGCGTCACGGTCTCTTCTGCGAGCCTAGGCGGCGTGAACGAGCTCGTCGCCTGAGATCGAGACGACGTCGGCCAGCTCGTCCTCGAGGCGCGCGAGTGCGTCGCGTTCCACCTGGCGCACGCGCTCCCGGCTGATGCTCAGCTCGCGGCCGATCTGCTCCAGCGAGGTGGGCTCGCCGTCGAAGCCGAAGCGGAGCTCGAGCACGCGCCGCTCGCGTTCCGGCAGCCGGCGCACCGCCTCGCGCACCGAGCGCTGGCGCAGTGCCTGGGCCGCTTCAGCCGCGGGATCCTCGGCAGCGGGGTCGGCGAAGAGATCGCCGAGCTCCCCGTCGCTGTCGGATCCGACCGCCTGGTTGAGCGAGACGGACGCCTCGACCGCACCCAGAGCCTCCTCGACGTAGCGCAGCTCCAACCCGGTGGCGTTGGCCAGCTCCTCCATCGTCGGCTCGTCGCCGCTCGCGGCCTGGAGCCGCTGGCGGGCACGGTTCAGCTTCACGCGCCGCTCGTGCACGTGGGTCGGAACACGGATCGTGGCCGACTGGTTCGAGACCGCGCGCTGGCAGGCCTGTCGAATCCACCAGGTGGCATAGGTCGAGAACTTGAAGCCCTTGCGCCAGTCGAACTTCTCGACGGCGCGGTTCAGTCCGATCACACCCTCCTGGATCAGGTCGCCGAGCTGGAGCCCGTGGCCCTGGTAGCGCTTCGCGATCGAGACGACGAGGCGCAGGTTGGAGTTGATCATCCGCTCCTTGGCCGCGGCATCGCCGCGCTCGACGCGCTTTGCCAGCGCGACCTCCTCGGCGGCCGTCAGCAGCCGGTAGCGACCGGCCTCGTTCATGAACAGCGTGAGGCTGTCGATCGAGCCGGTCGGTGCGTCGGCAGCGAGAACCGGCGCGCTCTCAGGCGTCGCGACGATCTCCACGCCGCGCTCCTCGAGCTCGGCTCGGAGAGCGGAGAGGTCCTCGTCCTCGAGCTCGTGCTCGAGCGCGTAGGCCTCGAGAATGTCCTCGTTGACAGCACCAAGCTCCTCCGCCTCGTCGACGAAGGAGCGGGGATCGAGTTCGGCAAGCTTGGTCAGGTCAGGTCACTCCTCAGAATCGTGGTATTCGGCGCCCGGGCGTGGACCGCAAGAATCGGCGCCCGGTGGGCGCCACACCTCTTACAACGTCCGTCGGCCCGTGCGTATTCCTACAGCAGAACCTGGCGCGACTTCTGGTGCGTGAGAATCTTGCGCTTGACCCGCTGAAGCGCGTTATCGATCGTCTTGGTATCGCAGCCTAGCTCCTCCGCCATCTCCTCGTAGGAGGAGCCCTCCAGGTAGAGCCGCAGGGCGTCCGCCTCGAGCTGCGAAAGGCCGCTCCCGAGCGTGAAGACGAGGCTCTGGAGCTCCTCCGTGGAGATCACGCAAACGGACGGGTCGTCCACGCCGGGACCCGGCAGAGCGTCCCCGAGTGTGCACTCGCTGTCCGATTCCTGACCGGCCGGGGTATGGCTGAAGGAGACATAGGTGTTCAGGGGCGCATGCTTGAAGCGAGTTGCCGTCTTGATGGCCGTGATGATCTGGCGCGTGACGCAGAGCTCGGCGAAGCTGCGGAAGGACGTCTCCTTGTCGGCCCGGAAGTCCCGCACCGCCTTGTAGAGCCCGATCAGGCCCTCCTGGACGAGATCCTCGGAGTCGCCTCCAGCCAGGAAATAGGAGCTCGCCTTGAGCCGGACGAACCCGGTGTAGCGGCGGATCAGGACGTCGAGCGCGCCGCCGTCACCGTTTCGGGCACGCAACACGAGCTGGAGGTCTTCGAGCTCCCTCTGGGCCTTCTGGGCGGCAGTTGCGAGCCGTGCGGCCATCTGGCCTCCCCCGCGGTCAGGGGCGAGACGGAAAGTCTCACCCTAAGGTTGAGGGAGAAGATAGCAAGGTCCGCTGCTCTTTACAAGACGGTTGCGATGGACCCAGGATGTTACGAACGTATGTTCGTCAGGCCGGAACGAGTGCCCGGGCCTCGGTCTCGGCGAGCAGTGCTTCGATCGTCTCCCCCAACTGCTCCAGCAGCGAATCGTCCTCGAGCCCGCCGTGCTCGTCGAACCGCGTCGGCGCGTGGCCGACAGCAACCTCCGCGTCCACCACGCGCGCACCGATGGCGGCGAGGACCTTCCGCAGTTCGGCCTGGGCCCAGACGGCTCCGAAGGCCCCGGTGCTCGCACCGATCACGGCGACCGGCTTGTTCCGGAGGGGATTCGTCGCGACCGGCCTCGAGACCCAGTCGAGAGCGTTCTTCAGGAAGCCCGGAACGGACGAGTTGTACTCAGGCGTCGCGACAAGGACGGCGTCCGCCCCGGCGATCGCAAGACGCAAGGCCGCCACCGCGGGCGGCGCAGGCTGGACGTCGTCTTCCTCGTCGTAAGGCGGCACACCCTTCAGGCCGTCATAGAGCTCGAAGTCGACCCCGGGCGGGAACAGCTCCTCCGCGGCACGGAGGAGCTGCGTGTTGTACGAGGCCGAGCGCAGGCTGCCCGAGATGGCCAGGACCTTCATCCCAGTTACGCCTCCCTCACGAAGTAGAGCTCGGCCGAGAGCTTGACCGCGTCCGCCAGTGCGGGCCGCCCGTCGGGGAGCGGCACGTTCCAGTCGACGCCGAAGTCGGTGCGGTCGACTGTCGTCTCGAGCCGGAGACCGATCCGCTCGTTACCGTGGGCGTCCGTAATCGGGTCGGCGATCGTGCCCGTAAGCTCGACCGGCTTCGTCACGCCCTTGATCGTGATCTCGCCCCCGACGGTGACTGCATCGCCCGACCGGTCGATCTCGATGGACTCGAAGCTGAGGTCCGGATGGCGCTCCGCGTCGAAGAAGTCAGGCGACTGGAGATGAGCCTCCAGGTTCTCGTCCTTCACCTCGACGCTCGCAACGCGGGCCGAGCCGCTGAGGCCGGCCGCAGCGCCGTCTACGGCGAGCTTGGCGTCGACGTCGTTGAACTGGCCTCGGAAGGCGCCCACGAGATACTCGACCTCGAAACCGATGGTCGAATGGACCGGATCGAGCGTCCACGTGCCGGTGGGAAGCGCCTGCCGGGTATCCGTCGTTATGCTCATTTACACTCCTCCTTGAGTGCGCTATAGTTGAGGACGCAAGGAATAGTACAGGAGATAGATTGTCAAGTCAAGTATTGAGCCAACAAGCTTCTGCCCTCGATGTCTGGGTGCGCCTACTGCGCGGGCATGCGGCTGCCATGCGCGCCATGAATGCGCGGCTGGTCGCCGAGCACGGGCTGACCATCAACGGCTACGAGGCCCTGCTGCACCTCGCACGCGCGGAAGGGGCGCGGATGAGGCGGGTCGACCTCGCGGAGCGGCTGATCCTGACCGCTTCAGGGGTGACGCGGCTGCTGGACGGCCTCGAGCGGGCGGGCCTCGTCGACCGCGCGGCCTGCGACAGCGACCGCCGGGTCACGTATGCCGTCCTCACTCCCGCCGGGAGGACGAAGCTCGAGGAGGCATCCGAATCGCACATCGCGGACGTTCGAGCCTTCTTCGAAGAGCACTTCAGCAAGAAGGAGCTCGATCAGCTCGCCGGGCTGCTCGGCCGGCTCCCCGGAGTCGCGGCGGCAGTCGGAGAAGACTGCGCCGCTTAGACTAGCCCCCGCGCCGCATCCGCTCGAGCTTCGCCCGAGTCTCGGGATCAAGCGTGTCGCGGAGATGATGGGGTCGCTCCTCCGAGTGCGACACCGCCTCCAGGTCCGCGAGAAAGGTCGCCGAGGACCGCTTCTGGACCTCCTGTCCCGAGGTCCCGCGCACGGCGATGTCGGATGAGACGAGGCAGACGACTTCGGTGCCTCGATTCTCGGCCGCAAGCCGCTCCAGCAGCGTGTCGGCGTTCTCGGCATAGCGGACTTCCAGCGGCCCGTAGGACTCGTCGGCGCCGGACCCGTCGAAGACGAGCACGCCACGCGCCCCTTTGAGGGCGACGAAGCTCGCGAGTTCGTCCCTGAGCTGACGCAGATCCTTGTATTCCCCCGCGTGAAACAGGTTGTGTCCGTCGAAGAGATACAGCGTCGGCTCAGCCACGCTGTCTCCGGGCCTCGTAGAGCAAGAGGGCTGCTGCCACGCTCACGTTCAGGGACTCGACGGTTCCGGCGAGCGGGATCGAGACCGCGTCGTCACACGTCCGCCTCACGAGCGGACGAATCCCTTTCCCCTCGGCTCCGAAGACGAGTGCGAGGCCGCCGCTGAGATCGGTTTCCCACATCGGCTTCGCCCCGTCGCCGACGGCCGCGTAGATCCAGAGATCGCCGCGCTTCACCTCGCCGAGATAGCGAGCGAGGTTGGGAACGACGGCGACCGGCAGGTGCTCGACGGCGCCCGCGGACGCCCGGCAGACGGCCGGAGTGACCGTCGCCGACCCATGGGCCGGAACGACGACACCGGTCGCGCCCGCTCCTTCCGCGCTGCGACAAACGGCACCGAGATTGCGCGGATCCGTGACCTGGTCGAGACAGGCGAGCAGCGGCCGCTCGACGGCGGCGAGCTCCCACCCGTCCCCGTAGCGGTAGGGCTCGCACCAGGCGACGACGCCCTGGTGGTCGCGGGTTCCCACTGCTTCGCTCAGCTCGCGCTCCGCCTTCGTCTGCAAGCGCGGCCGTTCCAGCTCGCGCAGCCATGCCTCGGCCTTTACGGCCCGCTCCGTCGCCCAGAGCTCGAGCACCTCTCGCCGGCCGCGCAGCGCCTCGCGGACCGCGCGCCGCCCATAGACCTGCTCGCGCGTCACTTCGGGACGAGCTGGAAGCCGTCCGCGGCGTCGCGCGCCTCCCAGCCGGCGGCCTCGATCTCCGCGCGCAGACGATCGGCCTCCTCGAAGTCGCGAGCCGC
>DASWEF010000028.1:0-2480 GCA_036394855.1 Gaiellaceae bacterium
AAGATCGCGTCGTCTCGAGCTCGCGGAGCTCCACCTCCAGCGTGGCGAGCCCTCCGGCGAGATGTGGCGTGCGGCGTCGTTGGCCATGGCTCAGCGGTTGTGGTTGACGACCTCGACGTTGTGCCCGTCGGGGTCCAGGACGAAGGCGCCGTAGTAGCCCGGGTGGTAGACGGCGCGCTCGCCGGGACCCCCGTGGTCCTCGTAGCCCGCGGCGAGCGCGGCGGCGTGGAACGAGCGCACGGTCACGTCGTCCTGCGCCGAGAAGGCGACGTGGACGTGCTCCGTAAACGGCCGCTCGTCGTCGATGAGCGAGAAGCTGTGGTCGGCGCCCTTGAGCTGCACGTGGTCCGGCTCGTCGACGCCCAGCTCCAGCCCGGCGTACGGGGCGATCGTCGTGTAGAAGCGCTTGGACGTGGCGAGGTCACGGACGCGGATCCAGAGGTGGTCGACGCGGCCGTCGGGCACCGGCTCGTCGCGTTCCGTGTGCACCGCCTCCACGCTGTTGCCGTCCGGGTCGAGCAGGAACCCGCCGTAGTAGTCGGGCCCGTAGACCGTGCGCCGCCCCGGCGCGCCGTCGTCGCGGTACCCCGCGTCGATCCCGGCCTGCCAGAACGCATCCACGGCTTCGCGGGACGGCGCGCGGAAGCCGACGTGCAGCCCGCGGGTCACGGGGTGCTCGCGGTCCGTTGGCCCGATGTCCCAGTCGTCCCACTCGACGAGCTCGGCGTCCGCGTGGCTGGGCTCGACGCCGAGCACGGAAAGCACGGTGCGGTAGAAGCGCTCCGACGCGGCGAGATCCGAGACGGCGATCGCGACGTGGTCGAACACTTCGTCGAGGCTATCGCTTCTGCCTCATTGCGACAGCGACGATGCTCGAGCTCGCTCCCACATGGGTGCACTGGCACGACGCCGGCGCGCGCCAGCTCCCGATGTGCGTTAGGGGATCGCCCGTATGGCACGCTGCGCTCGATGCCGCTGGTGGCGCAGTGGCGATGACTTTCGCGACTCGGGTGGGGTCTAGAGCACATGAGCACAGACACGTTCTGCAGCAGGCGTCCATCCTGCGCGCCCGCCCGAAGGCGGCGCGTGGTTGATCTGGGTGGTCCTCCAGCCGCCCGCCGGTGCGACGATCTGAAGCCATGCTGATCTACTCGATGAGCGTCTCGGTGGACGGCTTCATTGCCGACCGCAAGGGCGCGTTCGGGTGGACGACCCCCAACGAGGAGCAGTTTCGATTCCACACCACGCTGATAAGCGAGCTCGGCGGCTATCTGTGCGGCCGCAGGCTCTACGAGACGATGCTGCCGTGGGAGACGGACCCGTCGTTGCGCGAGAACGAGCTCGGGGCCGCGTTCGCAGATGTCTGGTGCGCGATCCCGAAGGTCGTCTTCAGCCACACGCTCGACAGCGTCCAGGGCACCGCCCGGCTCGCCGAGGCGTCACTGGCCGAGGAGATCGCCGCGGCGCTCGACGCGACCGACAAGGATGTCTCGATCGGCGGCGCCGGCCTGGCCGCGCAGGCGATCGAGCTCGGCCTCGTCGACGAGCTGCGCATGTTCCGCAACCCGGTCGTCGTCGGTGGCGGCACGCCGTTCCTGCCACCCGTCACCGACGACATCGCGCTGGACCTGATCGAGACCAGGACGTTCGGCTCGCGCGTGATCTACGAGCGCTACGGGCGCGCCCGCGACGAGTCGGAGTGACACCGCCGGCCTCTTCTGTTCGGCGGTTGCATAGGCAGAGCACGGGCGCTCTGACCAGCCGCGCCGCGTTCCCCCTCACGGCCCCCACTTTCGCAATCGCCTGGAGGCCACAGCGAGACGGCGGCGGCCGCGACTGCTGCATTCCGTGCGGCGGAGCATCGCTACCGAACGATGCTCCTTCTCGTCCCACGCGGAAGTCCACCTACCTGGCGCTAGTAGTCAGCCCACCAGTCGCGCTGGCCCTCGACGTCTTCGCGCGGAGCGTCGCCGAGATTGGGCGCGCCGATGACGATGATCTCGAGTCCCTCAGGCCCGGCCTCGTAGCCTCGCCAGGTACCGGGCGGGACGCGCACCGCGTCCCACTCCTTGAGCTCGACGATCTCGTCGTCGAGCTTCATCCGCCCGCTCCCGCGCAGGACCACGTACACCTCCTCCTGCTTCTTGTGCGTGTGGCCGTACGGAAAGCGATAGCCGGGCGGGACGCGCTGGTAGCTCAGGCCGGATTTCTCGAGCTCGAGCGCCTCGGTCGCCATGCGGAACTCCAGGTCCGGCGCGCCGTCGAACCTGGACCCGAGGTCCTCCAGGTCCTCCTTGAGGTTCCTGAGAGTGAACGGCACGGCGCAATTCTATGGCGCGATGTGGATGGGGTGCTTTTCAGTCTCAGCTACTCGGCGCTACCCAAACCACGCCCGGCATTGGCGCGGGGTTGGGACCGGCTGGGTCCGAACGGACGCGTTGTCGTCATGGATATGGGGCTTACCCAAAGCCGGTGGCACC
>DASWEF010000029.1:0-3550 GCA_036394855.1 Gaiellaceae bacterium
GATGAGGTACGTCGGGTTCACGCCGTAGCTCTGCTGGTATTCCTTCTTCAGCTTCGCGCGGATCGCGGTCACTTTGGACATGTCGACTTCGATCGCGCTCGTCACGTGCGCCGACGTGTCGAGCGAGCGGCGCATGTGCTCCGCGATCCCCTTTCGCATCGCGGTCATCGGCTCGAAGCTCTCGCCTGGCTGAGCGGCTGCCGCCGGGGCCGGTGCAGGCGCGGCCTTCGGGGGTGGAGGCGCCGGCTCGGGCGCGGCGGGTGGAGCCTCAGGCGGCGCGGGCGCGGCGGGCGCCGCCTGCGCGCCGGATTCGATGAAGTTGAGCATGTCTTTCTTCGTCACGCGACCGCCGCGGCCCGTCCCCTGTACCTGTGTCGGGTCAACGCCGTGCTCGGAGGCGATCTTGGCCACCACCGGTGAGACGAACGTCTTGCCGTTCGTCTGCGCGGCCTGGGCAGGCTCCGGCGGAGCTTGTTGCGAGGGCGCGACGGCTCCGACGCCTTCGCTCGCAGCGGCCATCGACTCGTCGGCGGCAGCCTGCGTCGCGGGCTCGGGCGGCGCTTCCTGGGCTTGGGGCTGTGACTCCTGCGCCGCACCGGCTCCGTCGCCGCCGATGACGGCGAGCTTCGTTCCCACGTCGACCGTCTCGCCTTCCTGGACGAGGATCTCGGTCAGGACGCCGCTTCCCGGGCTCGGCACCTCGGTGTCGACCTTGTCGGTGGAGATCTCGAGCAGAGGCTCGTCCGCCTCGACCTGCTCGCCCTGCTGCTTGAGCCACTTGGTGATCGTGCCCTCGGAGACGGACACGCCCATCTGCGGCATCACGACGTCGATTGCCTCTGTCGTAGCCATGTCTCTCCTAGTACTCAGCCAACTCGCGCAGACCTGCCGCGACGTCGTCGACCTGTGGGATGAACGCCTTCTCGAGCGGCGGCGAGAACGGCACCGGCGAATCGGGGGCGGCGATCCGCTTGAGCGGTGCATCGAGATCCTCGAACGCCTCCTCGGCGATCGTCGCCGCGATCTCCGCGCCGAAGCCGCCGGTGCGGGTGTCCTCGTGCAGTACGAGAACCTTCGACGTCTTGCGTACCGACTCGAGCACCGCGCTCTTGTCCCAGGGCATCACCGTGCGGAGATCGACGATCTCGACGGAGACGCCGTCGGACTCGAGCTGCTGCGCCGCTTCGTCTGCGGTGTAGACCATCGCACCCCAGGTGATCACCGACACGTCCTCGCCCTCGCGGTGCGTGCGCGCCTTCCCGAGTGGCACGGTGTAGCGCTCCTCGGGCACCTCGCCCTTGATGCGCCGGTAGAGATGCTTGTGCTCGAAATAGAGGACGGGATTCGGATCCTCGATCGCGCTGATCAGCAGCCCCTTCGCGTCCTCGGGAGTCGCAGGGCAGACGCACTTGAGGCCGGGGATGTGTGCGAACGACGACTCGGGATTCTGCGAATGGAACGGTCCGCCCGAGAAGCCGCCGCCCGACGGCAGCCGCACGGTGATCGGCACCGGCGTCCCCGCGCGGTACCGCTGCTTCGCGGCGACCGTGACGAGCTGGTCCCACGCGCACGAGATGAAGTCCGCGAACTGCATCTCCGCCACCGGCCGCAGGCCCATGATCGCGGCACCGGTGCAGGCGCCCACGATCGCTGTCTCTGCGAGCGGTGCGTCCAGCACCCGCCAGTGTCCGAACTCCTCCTGGAAGCCAAGCGTCACCTTGAACGCGCCGCCGTAGACGCCGACGTCCTCGCCGATGACGAAGACGCGCTTGTCACGCCGCATCTCCGTGCGCAGTCCGTCCGAGATCGCCTGCAAGTACGTGAGCTCGGCCACTTACTTGTGGTGGGGCGTGTCGAGGTCTTCGGGCGTCGCGTACACGCCCTCCGTCAGCGACGATGGGTCGGGGAGCGGTGATTCCTCCGCGCGCTTGAGCGCGTCGTTGAGGGCCTTCTTCACCTCGGCGCCGATCTCGTCTTCCTCTTCTTCGGACATGTCTGCGTTCTCGCGCAGCCACGTCCGGAAGCGCTCGACCGGATCCGACTCGGCCCAGCGCTCGAACATCTCCTTGGGGACGTAGAAGGCGTCGTCGTGGACGGCGTGGCCCTCCATGCGTAGCGTGACGCTCTCGATCAGCGTCGGCCCGCCGCCCGCGCGCGCCTTCTCGATCGCGCGCCGCGCCTCGCGATAGATCGCGAGCACGTCGGTGCCGTCGACCACGATGCCTTCGAAGCCATACGACTCGGCGCGGTCGGCGACGTGCTCGGTCGCGAACTCCAGATGCGTCGGCGTCGAGTACGCCCACTGGTTGTTGTCGCAGATGAAGACCACCGGAAGCCTGCGCACGCCGGCGAGCGTCATCGCCTCGTGGCAGTCGCCACGCGCGGAGGCGCCCTCGCCGAACCAGCCGACCGCCACGCGCTTCTCCTCGCGGATCCGGAATGCGAGCGCACAGCCAACGGCAACCGGAAGCATCGCCGGCAGGTGGCTGACCATCGCGATCAGACCAAGCCTGGAATCCGCCATGTGGACGTTGCCGTCGCGGCCCTTCGTGGGCCCGTCCGCGCGGCCCATGTACTGGGCGAAGATCCGCCACGGCTCGACGCCGCGGACGACGTGGACGCCCATGTCGCGGTGCAGCGGCGTACCCACGTCCTCGGGGCCCATCGCGGTCGCGACGCCGACGGCGGCTCCTTCGTTGCCGCGGCCCGTGTAGAAGGAGCCCGGGATCTTCCCCTGGCGGTAGAGGATGTGTCCACGCTCCTCGATCCCGCGCGTCATCACCATGTTGCGGTAGACGCCGAACAGGTCCTCGCGGTCGAGTCCCGCCTCGCGTACCTCTTTCAGCGAGCCGACGGGCTCGGCTTCCCGGGCGATCGCCATAGCCGTGTCACTCTAACGACTGGGCTTGCAGACACCGGTCACGGATACGATCGCCTCGCTGTGAGCGCCGACGCCTTCGCACACGACCGCTTCCTCGTCGACCAGCTCGTGCGGCCGATCGTCAACCTCTACCAGGTGACGCCGCTGGCCGTGGGCGAGACGCCGGCCGGCGGCCCGATCGCGTACGTCCGCCAGAAGCGGATGGCGATCAAGGAGGACATCCGCTTCTTTGCCGACGAGCAGGAGACGCAGGAGCTCTTCCGGATCAAAGCTCGATCGATGTTCGACATCGGCGGCGCGCGCTACGACGTGACGGACGCGATGGGTGCGTCGATCGGCGCGCTCGAGCACGTCTTCGGCAAGTCCTTCCTGCGTTCCACGTGGCGTGTGAGGGACGCGGAGGGCGCCGAGGTCGTGACCGCCCAGGAACGCAGCCTGCCGATGGCAATCGCGCGCCGCGTCGTGGACTTCGTGCCCTATGGGGAGTGGGTGCCGATTCCGTACAACTTCGACCTCCTCAGCGACGGACGGGTGATCGGGCACATGAACCGCAAGCTTCAGCTGCGCGACCGCTATGTGCTCGACCTTTCCGGCGACCACGACCGGAAGCTGGACCGCCGCCTCGGGATCGCCCTCGCCATCGGGCTCGACGCGCTCCAGAACCGCTGA
>DASWEF010000030.1:0-66981 GCA_036394855.1 Gaiellaceae bacterium
CCGGGGTGCTACCGCTGGCGCAACGTGCGCGTCGACTTCACGCAGGTGTGCACGAACAAGTCACCCGTCGCACCGAACCGCGGCTACTCACGCATGCAGCACCTCTGGCTGACGGAGCGAATCGTCGACATCGTCGCGCACGAGCTTGGTCTCGATCCGGTCGAGGTGCGCAAGAAGAACTACGTCAAGCACGACGAGTTCCCGTACGAGACGCCGAACGGCTGCGTCTACGACTCCGGCGACTACGCGCGCTGCCTCGACATCGCCCTCGAGCTGATCGGCTACCCCACGATCGAGGAGCGGCGCAGCGACGCCCAGTCGCGCGGGAAGCTGCTCGGCGTCGGCATCGGGTCGACGCTCGACTCGGGGACGAACAACTTCGGCCAGTCCATCTTGCTCAACCCGGAGCTGCAGTTCTCCGGGAACAACGAGGTCGCGACGGTCAAGCTGGACATCTTCGGAGAGATCGTCGTGACGCTCGGAACAGTGCCGCAGGGCCAAGGGCACGAGACGACGACGGCGCAGGTTGTCGCGGACATCCTCGGCTGCACTCCCGACGACGTGAACGTCCGCGCGGGCCACGACACCTACTGGAACTCGACCGCGGGCTTCTCCGGCACGTACGCGTCGCAGTTCGCAGTCACCGGTCTTGGAGCGGTGAAGGGCGCCACGGAGAAACTCGCCGGCGAGATGAAGCAGCTCGCCGCGGCCGTGTTCGGCTGCTCGCCCGACGACATCGAGCTGGCCGAGGGGCAGGCGCGGATCAAGGGCAACCCGGAGGCGGCGCTGCCGTTCATGGCCCTGGGCGCGATCCTGAACGCGAACAACGCGGGGCTCCCGGAGGGTCTCGACGTCACCCTCAACGTCCGCTACGTCTACCGGCCGCCCTTCGAGAAGCCGGACACCGAGCGGAAGTACGGGAACCTCACCCTGACATACGCGACGCAGATTCACGCGTGCGTGGTCGAGGTCGATCCCGAGACGGGCGTCTACGAGATCGTCGACTATGCCGCCGTCGACGACTGCGGTAAGCGCATCCATCCGCAGATCGTCGAGGGTCAGGTGCACGGCGCCACGGCGCAGGCGCTCGGCGCCGCCACGCACGAGATCTTCACCTACGACGAAGAGGGCAACCTGCTGACGCCGAACTTCTACGACTACCACGTGCCGCACGCGCTCGACATGCCGCCGATGAAGAACGGCTTTATCGAGTCGGAGTCGCCGTTCACGCCGCTCGGCGCGAAGGGGATGGGGGAGGGCGGCGGCGCCGGCATCCACGCCGTCTGCGCCGCGCTGCAGGACGCGCTCGGCCGGGGGGGCGAGGGGCCGGTCGTCTGGCGGAGCTGCAATCCCTACCACCGCGTCTGGGAGCTGCTGCAGCGGCCGGAAGAGACGCGGAAGCTCGTCACCGTGGAGAGCCGGTGAAGGTCTCCGGAGAATGCCGGTTCGACGCACCGGTCGCCACCGTGTGGCGCGTCCTCAACGATCCCGCCGAGATGGCGAAGATGATGCCCGGCGTCGAGTCGTTCGACGTCCAGGACGACAGGCACTGGCGCGCCCACATGAAGATCCCGCTCGGGCTCGGCGGACTGCGGATGTCGATCGACTTCGAGAAGATGGAGGAACGGGAGCCCGAGTTCGCGAAGCTGCATGCGAAGGGCAACGGCGTCGGCGCGATCATGAACATGGACACCTCGTTCCACCTCAGCGAGGACGGCGGCGGCACGCAGATGAAGTGGGAGGCTGACGTGCACATCCTGGGGCCGGTCGCCTCGATGGGGCAGCGCGTGCTCCAGCCGATCGTGAACCAGGAGGTCTCGCACGTGCTCGGCGCACTCGACAAGCAGGTGCAGGAGGCGAAGCCGACATGACCGGCGACGAGATGGGGAACGCGGGCACGCCGGAGCCGACCACGGAGCGGGAGCCGCCGGAGACGGATCCGGAGCTGAAGGATGCCGGCGATCCTGCCGAGGAGCCGGCCGATCCCGAGGGCACGAGCGGCGCAGAGGAAGGCCTCAACCCGTGGGCGCCGGAATCGCACGAGCCCGAGCCCGAGGGTCCGACGAAGTCGACCGAGGATTGAGCTCGCGGCGAGCAGCGACGGCAATCGCCGTCGGGCTCGCCGCCGCGGGCTGCGGCACGTCGAAGGAGACGCCGGTCAACGGCCCGATCGCGGCCGCCTACAAGGACGGGATCTATCTCGTCCAGCCGAGTGGCGCCGGACAGCGCCGGCTGCCCGGCTCAGCCTACGGAAGCTGGCTCGATTGGTCGCGAGACGGCCGGTGGCTCGTCTTCGACCGCGCCGACGCGCGCGGGAGGCGTGTTTTCGACGTCTACGTCGTGCGTCGCGACGGAACCCGCCTTCGGCGAGTGCTCGAGAACGCCGGCTATCCGTCGTGGGCGCCCGACGGGAAGCGGCTCGTCGTCACGCGCGACAGCTGTCCTAATTATTGTGAATCAGAAGAGAACACGCTCGAGCTCTACGTGATCGACGTGAGCGGTCACGTCCAGCGCAGGCTCACCACGAACTCCGGCTACGACGGCGAGGGATCGTGGTCGCCAGACGGCGACCGGATCGCCTACGCCGGAGACGACGGTATCTACGTCATGGACGCGGACGGCTCCAACAAGCGCCGCCTGATGCCTGGGCCTTGGACTCAGCCGGTATGGTCGCCGGATGGTCGGAAGATTGCCTACGACGACGGCTACTTCGAGATCTTCGTCGTCGACGCAGCGGGCGGCCGCGCCACACGCCTCACGCACCGGCGACAGCCTGAGCGCGCGCCGACCTGGTCGCCCGATGGGAAGCGCATCGCCTTCCTCAGCACCGACGCCCGCTGTAAGTACTGCGGCGGCGAGTGGCCGATGCAGATCTGGGTGATGAACGCGGACGGCTCGCAGCAGCATCGGATCACGCGTGAGGCGGGCTATGGGCCGCCTGCATGGGCGCCGAGCGGGTGACGAGCATATGCCAGGATATGGTCATGGCCAGGCGCCAGACGCTTGTTCAGCTGAGCGATGAGCTACTCGCGCTCCTCGACCAACGTGTGGCCCAGACGGGCCGGTCCCGCTCCGATCTCATCCGGTCCGCGATCGAGCGCGAGCTCCGGGAGGACCGCGAGGCGGCAATCGACGCAGCGATAGTCGACGGCTACACCAGGATTCCGCAGCCGGAACACGATCCATGGGCCGAAGCTTCGGCGAAGCGTTCGATCGCAGACGAGCCCTGGTGAACCGCGGCGAGGTCTGGTGGGTCGAAGATCCTCACGCCGGACAATGGCCGCATCTAGTCCTGATACGCCAAGCGGCGATCCCGGTCCGGAACGCCTTCGCGTAGCTGAGAGGATCACTGTGCCGCCGACGTTCCGCATTGGCGTGATGCAGCTCACGATGGAGCCCCTCGATGAGATGCTCGAGTCGGCGCGTGTCATGGATCGGGCGGGCATCGACACGATCTGGCTCGCCGAGGCCTACCCCTGGTGGCGCAAGCACGGGATGGAGGCCCGCTCTTCGACCGTGACGTCGGCGCTGATCGCCCGCGAGACAGACCGGCTCACCGTGGGCTGGGGGATCATCTCGCCGTTCACGCGACATCCGGTACAGGTTGCGATGGATGCGCGGGTGGTGCAGGAGGTTGCCGGTCCCGGACGCTTCATCCTCGGCTTCGGGACCTCCAAGATCTTCCTGAACAACGCGCGGCTCAACGGCAAGCGCACGCTTGGGCCGATGCGCGACGCAGTCGAGATCGTTCGTGGCGTGCTCTCCGGCGAGCCGTTTGCATACGACGGCGAGACGTGGAGTGCGGACGTCCCGGGATTACAGAAAGAAGCAGAGACGCCTCGGGACGTTCCGCCCGTCTACGTCGCTGCGACCGCCCCGAAGATGCAGGCGCTCGCGGGTGAGATTGCCGACGGCTGCCTGACGCCGTCGATCACGACACCGGCGTTCGTGCGATACACCCGCGAGAACGTCGCGGCCGACATCGACATAGGCTGCACGATCGTCGCCTCGATCCACGAGTCGGACCGCAACGAGGGACGCGACGGCGCGCGTGAGATCGCCGGCATGTATCTGGCGAACAAGGTGCAGAACATCAAAGGCGCGGCGGACACGCTGCTCGAGCTCGCCGGGCTCACGCAGGACGAGATCCGGCCGGTCGCGGAGGCGATGGAGCGAGGTGGGCGTCTTGCCGCGAAGGCGAAGGTCACGGACGAGATCCTCGACAAGTGCAAGCCGGTCGCGGGCACGCCCTCCGATTGCGTCGCAGCGATCGAGGAGTATCGCGATGCCGGGTGCACGCACGTGATGCTCGAGCTCTGGGGTGATCGCCGCCACGATCAGATCGAGCTCTTCGGAAAGGAGGTGCTGCCGCATTTCCGTTGAGATCGACGCCGACCGGCTCGTCCGGCTCGCGGTCGACCTCGTCTCGATCCCGAGCCCGACCGGCAGCGAGCAGGCGATGGGAGAGCGCGTCCGCGCGGAGCTCCGGGACATGGGACTCCAGGTGCAGTGGCAGGAGGTCGAGGAGGGCCGGCCGAACGTCGTCGGAATCTGGGAGGGGGCGGGAGGCGGGAAGTCGCTCATGTTCAACGGGCACATGGACACGTCCTACTCGGGACAGGAGCCGTGGCTCGCGGGCATCCGCGGCTTCCAGCCGGAGGGGTTCGTTCAGGACGGGCGGATCTACGGGCTCGGCATCTCGAACATGAAGGGGGCCCTCGCCTGCTACCTGGAGGCGGTGCGCTCTCTCCAGGACGCCGGGGTGCGGCTTCCCGGCGACGTGATGATCGCCTGCGTGGCGGGCGAGATCGAGAAGACACAGTGGCACCCGGAGTTCGTCGGGCGTGAGTACCGTGGGTACGCGGCCGGGTCGCGGTTCCTCCCGTCGCACGGCGGCGTGACTCACATGTGCATCCTCGGGGAACCGACCGAGCAGAAGGTCGTGCTCGGGCACTACGGCGCGATCTGGATGCGAATCTCGACCAGCGGCCCCTTCATCCACACGGCGTTCAGCGAGGGCCGTCGTGGCGAGACGTCAATAGTCCGGATGCGAGACATCCTCGACGCAGTGATCGAGTTTGCGCCCGAGTGGGAGCAACGAACCGAGTACGGCGGCAAGCCGGGAATCGTGAACATCGGCGGGATCAACGGCGGCTTCCCCTGGCGCGTCTCGCGGACGCCCCACCGCACGGATCTCTTCGTCGATTTCCGGGTGCCGCCGACGATGGAGATGGCCGACGCCCGCGCCGCCCTGGGGGATTTCGTCCGGGGTCTCCGCGAGCGGTTTCCCGAGCACGGGGTCGAGTCGGAGATCTACGTCACTGCGCCCGGGTCGGAGATCGCCGAGGACCATCCTCTCGTCGCGGCGATCGACGAAGCGCACGAGCACGTCTTCGGCGAAAAGCCTGAGCGGGACACGGTGCGCTGGTTCTCGGACGCCTCCGCGCTGACCCGCTACGGCATCGAGAGCGTGAACTACGGGACGTCGAGCGGCCTGCCCGATCCGGTCCTGGGCGAGAACCTCGACATCGACGGACTCGTGAAGATCGCGAACGTCTACGCGCTCGCGGCGCAGCGCCTCTGCGGGGCCGCATGAAGAGCCTGGACGCATATCTCCCGTCGTACGAGTTCGCCACCAGGCACGAGGTCTTCGTGGACGCGGACCCCGTCACGGCAGACCGGGCGTTGCGAGAGTTGACCTTCGGGGAGGTTCCGCTCGTGCGTGGCCTCCTGCTCGTTCGAGGTCTCGGGATTCGCAAGGCGGAGGAGACAGTGCTTACGACGATGGTGCCGCGGGCGACCGTCCTGGAGGATGTTTCGGGTGAGGGAGTCGTCCTGACGCTCAGCGGGCAGTTCTGGCGATTGCGCGGTCGCGGCCCAGAGCCCCCGGCGACGGCGGTGATCGACTTTCGCGCCGGGCCCGGGAGCCTGACGACCGAGACGCGCGTTCACGTTCCCGACCCCGTGTCGCGGCGCAAGTTCGCGCGCTATTGGCGCATCGTCCGGCCGTTCAGCGGCGCCATCCGAGTGTCGGTGCTCCGCGCCGCCAAGCGACGTGCGGACGCGGCGTGAGCGCGCAGGACCCGTACGCTATTCCAGGCGATCTGCCGGTGCCGGTCGACGACGGCGCCGCCGAACACCTGCCCGGCGCCGAGCTCCCAGATCTCGTGCTGCCGTCCTCGCAGGGCGCCGTGAACGTGCGGGACTTCGAGGTGCTGTACGTCTACCCGCGCACCGGTCGACCGGGCCGGCCGTTGCTGCCGGGCTGGGACGACATACCCGGCGCCCGCGGCTGCACGCCGCAGTCGTGTGGGTTCCGTGACCACAGCGCCGAGCTGGATGCGCTCGGTGCGCGCGTGGCCGGGCTCAGCGCGCAGCCGCTCGACGACCAGATCGAGTTCGCCGAGCGGAACCAGATGCCGTTTCCCGTCATCAGCGACGAGTGGCTCGATCTCGCGCGGGACCCAGGACTGCCGACCTTTGACGTCGAAGGGCTGACGCTCTACAAGCGACTCGCGCTGATCGCCGAGCAAGGGCGGATCGTCAAGGTCTTCTATCCCGTGTTCCCGCCCGACCGCAACGCACAGGACGTCCTCGACTGGCTTGGGGCGCAGCGATGAAGCTCGTCACGTTCGACGACGGTCAGGTCGGAGAAGTGCGTGGCGACAGGGTCGTTTCGCTCGACGTCGCTTCGATGCGCGACTATTTCGAGCGGGGCGGAGCTCGTCCTTTGGGAGAAGAGCGGACGCTGAAGGACGTGACTCTCCGCGCGCCGATCGTGCCGAAGAAGTTCATCCACACGGCGGGCAACTTTCGCGAGCACGAAGACGAGTCGAAGCGTGTCGGCTGGTCCCACGAGATCGCGCCGTGGATCGTGTTCTTCCAGAACGTGGACGCGATCATCGGGCCGGACGAGCCGATCGTCTACCCGGAGCACCTGACCGAGGAGCTCGACTATGAGCTCGAGCTCGCGGTCGTGGTCTCGAAGGCCGGGAAGTGGTTCGGCCCGGACGAGGCAGAGGGCTACATCGGCGGCTACGTGATCTTCAACGACATCACGGCCCGCGACATCCAGCGCCGTGAGATGCGCTCCGGCGTCTTCTCGTTCTGCAAGGGAATCGATACGTTCTGCCCGCTCGGCCCGTGGATCGTCACGCCGGACGAGATCGGCGACCCGCACGACCTGAGGATGGAGCTGCGCGTGAACGGCGAGCGGCGGCAGGAGTCGCACAGCGGCAACATGTCCGTGACGATCCCGGAGATCCTCTCCCACTATTCCGCGCTCGGCTACTCCGCGGGAGACGTCGTGTCGACGGGCACCGTCAGCGGCGTCGCCGGCTTCAGCGCGGACGCGGCGTCGCTCTATTTGAAGCCGGGGGACGTGATCGAGGCGGAGATCGAGAAGATCGGCGTCCTGCGGAATCCGGTCATCTCGTGGCAGGAAGCCCATGGCGAGCCGGCGCCCGCACGTGTGCGCTGGTGATGGCGATATGAGGTGGCCTCGGGACGAGGCCAAGCTCGACCGTGTCCAGGCCCTGATGGCCGACGAGGACCTCGAGGCGCTCGTCGTGCGCGCGCCCGACAACGTCCTCTACCTCACGAACTTCTGGGGTATGAAGGGATTCGATGCCGCTGTCTTCCCGCGTGACGGGGACCCGGTCCTCGTCACGATCGAAGCGTCCGCCCAAGACGCCGAGGAGACGGCGTGGACGAGCGAGGTCCAGTTCGTGGCGGGCTATGACCCCGCCGATGCCCGTCCGCCGATCGCTCGCACGATCGAGGCTGTCCGTGCAGCGGCAAAGGATTACACCCGCGTCGGCTTGGAGCTCTCTCTCGGCACGCAGGCATCGGACCGCATGGTCGGCGAGCCGACGACGTACACGCGCGCCTGGTTCGACGCTTTTCCCGATGCAGCCGACGCCACGCCGCTCCTCGCGCGAGCGCGAGCGATCAAAACGCAACAGGAGATCGAGCGCATGCGCCTCGCGAACGAGATCGCTGCGGCGGCCATGGAGCATGTCGCCGGTGAGCTTCGACCCGGAATGAAGGAGAGCGAGGCCGCGGCTCTCTGGGAAGGCTTCGTCCACGGTGAGGGTACGGGATGGAAGGAACGCGTCGAGCTCGCGCTCGGCTTCTCTCTCGTCTGGTCGGGGCCGGGGATCCGGACCTTCACCGCGACGGGACACCGGCCGGTGCAAGAGAGAGAGCCCACCCTCTTCGAGATCTGGGTCTGTACGGACGGCTACTGGTGCGATCACACGAAGAACGTGTGTCCGGGCGAGCTCGACCGGCGCTACGGCGAGTTGCTCGACGGGTTGCTCGAGGTCTACGGCAAGGCGCTCCAGCACTGCCGCCCGGGGGCGAGCCTCGCTGAGCTCGACGTGCTCATTCGCGACGGCATCGCCGACGCCGGGTACCCCGGGCAGCCGACGCACCCCGTCGCACACGGCGTCGGAGCCCGCGCACACGAGCCGCCCTATGCACACCAGGCCGGGGGCGGCACGATCGAGGAAGGAATGGTGCTCGCGATCGAGCCCGGTGCGTACTGGGAGGGCGGCGGCGGGCTACGCATCGAGGACAACTTCCTCATCACGGCAAACGGCCCCGAGAAGCTCTCGAGCTATCCGGACGACTTTAGGTGACCCTACCGGCGGCATTGCTCAGGCCCCTGGCGCGCGATCACGCGGCGCCATGCGGCGTCCTCAGTCGCACCTGGGCTGCAAGCCCAGGCGCTCCCTGCGTCCTTGCCTGGCTTGGTGCTCGCACGCCAGGAGCGTGGCAATGCCACCGGCAGGATCACCGATGACGTTCTGGACGGGAAGTCTCAACGACCAGCACGGCTTCCAGGCGGAGATCGGCTTCTACGACACGACGCTCCGCGACGGCGAGCAGACCGTCGGCGTCGTGCTCAGCCCGCAGGACAAGGTCGAGCTCGCGCGCGGGCTCGACGAGCTGGGAATCGAGCGCATCGAGGCGGGGTTTCCGCGCGTCTCGGAGGACGACCGCCGCGCGGTCGAGCTGATTCTCGCCGAGGGTCTAAACGCGGAGGTCTGGGGTTTCTCCCGCGCGGTCGAGGCTGACGTGAAGGCGCTCGTCGAGCTCGGAGTCCGCGCGACCGTGATCGAGTCGCCCATCTCGGACCTCAAGCTCGACGCCCTCGGGGTCGACCGAGAGGCGATGCTCGAGCGCATCGTCTATGCAATCTCCTTCGCCGTCGAGCAGGACGTGACCGTAGCCTTCTTCGGCGTCGACGGCACGCGCGCCGATCTGTCGTACTTCGAGACCGTCTACAAGACCGCCGTCGAGGCGGGCGCGAAAGAGGCAGTCGTGGTGGACACGATCGGCATTGCCGCCCCCGAGGCGGTAGCCCACCTCGTCGGGCAGACGCGCGAATGGCTCGGAGCCGAGGTCCCCATCCACTTTCACGGACACAACGACTTCGGAGTCGCGACCGCGGCTGCGCTCGCGGCCGCCCGCGCGGGAGCACGCTGGATCCAGGGAACGATCAACGGCATGGGGGAGCGCGCCGGCAACGCGAACCTGCCCGAGATCGCGCTCGCCCTCCGCGGCCTCTACGGCGTCGAGACGAGCCTCCGGCTCGATCTCGTGCGCACGTTCTCGGAGCGACTGCGGGACCTCTCCGGATACGCGCTCGAGCCGTACAAGCCGCTCGTCGGCGAAAACCTCTTCAGGAGGGAGTCGGGGGCCGTTGCGAGCCAGTTCCACGATCCGGCGGCGATCGAGCCCTACTCGTCCGATCTCGTCGCGGCCGAACGACGCGTCGTGCTCGGCAAGAAGAGCGGGATCGACTCGATCCGCATCAAAGCCGAAGAACTGGGCCTCGACCTGGACGACGACGCACAGCGAGACCTGCTCGCGCGAGTGAAGGAGCTCGGCGCCGAGAAGCGGGGGCTCGTCGAGGACGACGAGTTTCGGCGCCTCGCCGACGGCCTGGAAAATCCCCGCAAAACGGCGTAAAGTCGCGTAGTGAGCGCCGTCGCCGCCAGCAACGAGGTCGCGGCCGGCGTCCTCGAAGCCGTCGACGTCACGAAGCATTTCGGCGGAGTTCACGCGCTGCGCGGCGTGTCGCTCGAGCTTTCGGAGCGGGAGATCATCGGGCTGATCGGGCCGAACGGATCGGGCAAGACGACGTTGCTGAACTGCATCTCCGGCGTCTTCCCGCCAACCTCGGGTCGGATCCTGCTCGACGGCGAACCGCTCGCTCCGCGTGGAGGCCACCGTGTCGCGCGCGCCGGTGTGGTCAGGACGTTTCAGAACATCAGGCTCTTCGGGGCGCTGACGGCCCAGCAGAACGTGGAGGTCGCCGCGCTCGGCGCGGGCCGCGTGCGCCGTGCACGCTCGCGCGAGTACGCCCTCGGCGTGCTCGAGCAGCTTGGAATCGCACACCTGGCGGACCGCTGGGCTGCCACCCTCTCTTACGGGGACCAGCGCCGCCTCGAAGTGGCGCGCGCCCTCGCCGGCGCCCCTCGCTTCCTGCTGCTGGACGAGCCCGCCGCGGGGATGAACGAGAGCGAGTCGGAAGACCTGCGTCGGTCGATCGAGCGAATCCGATCGGAGCGGAAATGCGGAATTCTCGTCGTGGAGCACGACCTAAGGCTGATCATGCGGCTCTGCGACTCGATCTACGTCCTGAACGAGGGAAGCGTGATCAGCCGCGGCACGCCGCAGGAGGTGCGCTCCGATCCTGCTGTCATCGCCGCGTACATCGGGGAAGAGGAGCGTGAGGTCAAACCGAAAGGAAGGGTGGAATGAGCCGGAGAAGGATCACGGGCGTTGCGGTGACGGCGGCCCTGCTCGCGCTCGTCGTCTTCGCCGTCGCAGGTTTCGGCAGCAGCGGTCCACAGGCGACCGCGCTGAAGAAGGGCACGATCAAGGTCGGCTACGGCAACAACCTGACCGGATTCCTGGCCGCGCACGACGTGCTGATCTCGAACGGTGCGAAGCTGGCCGTCGAGCAGATCAACAAGAAGGGCGGGATCGGGGGCAAGATCAAGATCAACTTGCTCCTGAGGGACGTGCAGAGCCGGCCGGACACGTCCGTGCAAGTGGCCCGCGACCTGATGAAGGCGAAGGTGAACGTCCTCGTCCTTCCCTGCAACACGGACTTCCAGGTCGCGATGGCGGCGGTTGCGAACCCGAAGGGTCAGTTCATGCTCTCGCCCTGCAACGCCGACCCCACCGTCGCGCGCAAGTACGGCAACTACTGGCCCGTCGGGATGGCCGGAAACGCCCAGCTGGCGCAGCTCGCGAACTACGCCAAGCTGAGGAAGTACAAGAAGGTCTACGTCCTCGACGCCCCGCAGATGCTGTACGTGCACCTGATGGCGAAGTACTTCAAGAAGGCGGCGCCCGCACGCGGGATCCAGATCGTCGGCAGCGACGATATCCCGTTCGGCGCCACCGGCTTCCCGCAGGACTACTCGGCGATCGCGACGAAGATCAAGAACAACTCGGGCGGTGCGCAGGCGATCATGACCGGCCTCTTCTCCCCGTTCGTGGACTTCCTGGCGCGTGATCTCCGCCGCGCAGGCGTGAACCTGCCGGTGATCGGGACAGACGGGATGGATACGCAGCTGAACCTGACGACGGGGAAAGATGCCGTGAACGGCTACGGCTTCACGACGTTCGGCTTCCCGGACAAGGGCTCGGCGACGGCACGCTTCTATGCCCAGTTCAAGGGCCGGTTCGGCGCCTCGCCGGACGGCACCTATCCGGCGCTCGGGTACGACACGATCAAGGTGCTCGAGGCGGCCGTGATCAAGGCGGGTGGGATCAACGGCAAGCTGATCCAGGCCGCGCTCGCCAACGGGATGACGGTCAACGGAGCGCTCGGTCCCGTGAGGTACGGCGGATCGAACCGGCACAACCCGACGAACATCGTCGCGGCCCTCCAGATCAAGAACGGCAAGTTCGTCAAGGTCCTCAAGGGCGTTCCGAAGAACGTCCCGGCTCCGTAATTTGGCGGAGGACCAGAAGCAGACCCTCGGGGCCCACCACGGGCCCCGAGGACTCTTGGACGTCGATGGCCTGACGGCCCGCTATGGGCCCGTCTTGGCCGTGCGGGACGTGTCCCTGCGAGTCGCCGAGGGGGAGATCGTGGCTCTTCTGGGCGCGAATGGAGCCGGGAAGACGACCACGCTCGCGTCCATCGCCGGCCTTCACCAGGCACGGAGCGGCCGGATCCAGTTCGGCGGGCGCGAGCTCTCGCGGCTCTCGCCCGAGCGCGTGCTGCGGCGGGGAATCAGCCTCACTCCGGAGGGCCGGCGACTCTTCTCGACGCTCACGGTGGAGGAGAACCTGAGGCTCGGAGGAGCGACGCGGGGCCGAGGAGCCCGCCGCGACTACAAGGAGCTCCTCGAGCTGTTCCCGATCCTGCGGGAGCGCCTGCACCTGCCTGCGGCGTCGCTCTCGGGGGGCGAGCAGCAGCAGCTCGCCATCGCGCGCTCGCTCATGTCGAAGCCGCGGCTGTTGCTGCTCGACGAGCCGACGCTCGGCCTGGCGCCGCGCCTCGTCCGGCTCGTCTTCGACCTGATCCGCCGCCTCCGCGACGACCAGGGCCTGAGCGTCCTGCTCGTGGAGCAGAACGTGCACCAGGCGCTGGAGCTTTGCGACCGCGCCTACGTCATGCGCACGGGTCGAATCGAGGCCGAAGGGACGCCCGGCGAGCTGCGGCGGTCGCCCGAGGTGCAGACCGCCTACATGGGCGTCGCATGACCGAGCTGGTGCAGGAGCTCGTGAACGGCGTTTCGCTGGGCTCGACGTACGCGCTGCTGGCGCTCGGCCTCGCGATGGTCTTCTCGATCCTCGGGCTGATCAACTTCGCCCACGGGGAGCTCGTGACGATCGGCGGCTACACGATGTGGACGCTGTTCAACCACGACTTCCCTTGGCCGGCCGTGCTCGCGCTCACGCTCGTCGCCACGACGCTCGCGGCCGTCGCGATGGAGCGCATCGCCTTTCGGCCGCTGCGCGGCGCGAGCATCGCCACGCTCCTGATCACGTCCTTCGCGGTCAGCTTCTTCATCCAGGTCTCGCTTCAGATCTTCGTCTCGGCCGAGCCGCAGGGCATCGGCGTCCCGGACTGGACCGACACCGTCTGGCACGCCGGCGACGTCTCGTTCCCGGCGGTGAAGGTGATCACGTTCGCCGTCACGATCGCGGCGGTGCTGCTCCTGACGGTCTTCCTGCGCCGCACCCTGCTCGGCGTCGCCATGCGGGCGGCGGCTGAGGACTTCGACGTCGTGCGGCTGATGGGAGTGCGTGCGAACGTCGTGGTCGTGTCGGCCTTCGCGCTCTCGGGACTTCTCGCCGGCGTGGCCGCGCTCCTCTTCTTCTCTTCGGCTCCCGGGGTCGACTCCGGCGTCGGGACGCCGCTCGTCATCAACGCCTTCATCGGCGTGATCCTCGGCGGCCTCGGCAACCTCTACGGCGCCGTCATCGGCGGCTTCGTCCTCGGGCTCGCCACCAGCCTGCTGGACGCCAACCTGCACGGGACGTACACACAGTTCAGCCAGGCGTTCGCGCTGGCGATCGTCGTCGGCATCCTGCTCTTGCGGCCGCAGGGACTCGTGGGGCGCACGGAGGGACTTACATGACCCGCATCCGCCGTTACTGGGCGGTCGAGTCCGCGCTCGGCACGCTCCCGATCGCGGGCGGTCTCCTCCTGGTTGCGGTCTGGGGCTGGACGTGGGGCGGAGACGAGAGCAAGCTGAGCCACTTCTTCATCAACGTCGTGCTCGTCGTGGCGCTGCAGCTCTTCTCCGGCAACTCCGGGATCCTCTCCTTCGGCCACATGGCGTTCGTCGGCACCGGCGCGTACCTCGCCGGACTGCTCACGATCGATCCGGCGCTGAAGAGCACCTTCGTCGGGCTCCCGCACTTCCTCGCCACCCCGCATTGGTACTGGCTGCTCGCCCTCCTCGCCGGGGCGGGCGCGGCCGGCTTGCTGGCACTCGTCAGCGGCGTGGCCATCCTCCGTCTCGACGGCGCGAGCGCGGTCATCTCCATCCTCTCGTTGCTGCTCATCGCCGACATCGTCTTCACGGCCTGGACCGGAGTCACCCGTGGCGCCGGCGGCCTCTATCCGCTGCCGTCGGAGGCGACGATCACGCACACGTTTCTCGTGGCCGTCGCCGCGGTGCTGGTCGCGCGGCTGTTCAAGGACTCCCGGACGGGTCTCTTGCTCCAGGCGAGTCGCGAAGACGCGTTCTCCGCCGCGTCGGTCGGCGTCGCGGTGCGCCAGTACCGAGTTCGCGCCTGGATCCTGAGCGGCATGCTCGCCGGCGCGGGAGGCGCGCTCTTCGGCTGGTGGATCACGACGATCACGCCCGCGAACTTCTTTCTCGAGCCGACCTTCGCGCTGATCGTGATGTTCATCGTGGGCGGCACCCGGACCGTGGGAGGAGCCGTGATCGGCGCTGCGCTCGTGACGCTCGTGCAGGAAGAGCTCCGCAACTACGAGGACCGCAGCGTCGACCTCGGCTTCCTGACCCTGCACCGGCTCACCGGCCTGACCCAGTTCGCGCTCGTGCTGATGATCCTGGTCGTCATGTACTTCCGCCGCGAGGGCATCCTGGGTCGTCGTGAGCTCGACGAGTCACTCCGCTCGCTCGTGAGGAGGCCGCGTGCCGCGCCCCGTTGACGACCGTGTCCCAAAGAACCAGGGTCTGACCCTGGTTGTGACGAAAGCGTGCCGATCTCTCCCCAGCGGGCTCGGGGGCCGCATGCTCGTGCACAGGTGCGGCCGAATCGGCAATGCTCTGGTCGCCTTATGAAGGACCGGAAACTGGAGCAGCTCAGGGAACGCCTGGGCGAGGTCGACGATCTCAACAAGGCGGTCACGCTCCTCTTCTGGGATCAGCGCGTGATGATGCCGCCCGGTGGATCGGCCGGGCGAGCGGACGCGATCGCAACGGTCAGCCGCCTCGCCCAGGAGCGGTTCGTTGCTGCCGAGATCGGGAGGCTCCTCGACGAGCTGCGCGGGCTCGAGGCGAGCTCCGACTACGACTCCTTCGAAGCGAGCCTGATCCGCGTGACGCGCCGGGACTACGAGAAGGCGGTGCGCGTCCCGGCGGAGCTCGTCGGCGAGATCCAGCGGGCGAGCGTGCTCGGACTCTCCGCGTGGGGCCCTGCCAAGGCAGGGTCCGACTTCGAGCTGCTGCGGCCCCATCTCGAGGAGAACCTCGAGCTTCGGCACCGCTACGTGCAGTGCTTCGATCCGCCCGACGAGACCTACGACGTGCTGCTCGACGACTTCGAGCCGAACATGAAGACCGCCGAGGTGAGCGAGATCTTTGAGGAACTCAAGCAGCAGCTGCTGCCGCTCGTCGAGGAGATCGGCGAGGCCGGTGAGGTCGAGGACTCGTTTCTCACCGGCCCGTTCGACCCCGCGACGCAGCGCGAGCTCAGCCTCGAGGTCCTGCGGCGCTTCGGCTACTCCGAGGACGAGTGGCGACTTCACCAGACTCCGCACCCCTTCATGTCGAGCCCGGGCGTCGGGGACATTCGCCTGACGTCGAACTTCAAGCCGGCTGACCTTCACTCCCTGTTCGAGACCATGCACGAGTTCGGCCACGGGGTGTACGAGTGGGGGATAGACCGGTCGCTCGCGCGCACACCGCTCGGCACGGGCGTGTCGCTCGGGCTCCACGAGTCACAGAGCCGGACGTGGGAGAACCTCATCGGCCGCAGCCGCTCCTTCTGGCGCTTCTTCTACCCCCGCGTGCAGGCAGCCTTCCCCGACCAGCTCGGCTCGGTGGACGAGGAGGCGTTCTATCGCGCGGTGAACAGGGTGCACCCCTCGCCGATCCGAATCGACGCCGACGAGGTCACCTACAACATGCACATCATCATCCGCTTCGAGCTGGAGCAGGAGCTGATCGACGGTCGCCTCGCCGTGAAGGATCTTCCCGAGGCCTGGAACGCGCGCATGGACGAGTACCTCGGTGTGGAGGTGCCGGACGACGCGCGCGGCGTGCTGCAGGACATGCACTGGGCGGCCGGGGGCCTGGGGTACTTCCCGACGTACTCGCTGGGCAACGTCATGTCCGTCCAGATCTGGAAACGTGCAAAAGAGGATCTGGGCGACATCGACGAGCGCTTCGAGCGCGGCGAGTTCGGCGAGCTCCGCGACTGGCTGCGCGAGCACCTGTACCGGATGGGACGCAAGTTCACGCCACAGGAGACGATCGAGAGAGTCACGGGCAGCCGGATCGACGCAAAACCGTACGTCCACTACCTGCGCGAGAAGCTGGCGCCCCAACCAGCATGACACTGGTTGCCAAAGAATCCTCGCCGCTCGAGCGCCTGAAGACGATCCTGGGAGAGATCGCGGATCTGAGGCACGCGGAGGCGATCCTCGACTGGGACTCGCGCGTATCGATGCCTCCCGCCGGCGCGCAGGCTCGCGCGGAGGCTTCCGCGACCCTGACGCGCCTGGCGCACGAGCAATTCGTCTCCGACGAGGTCGGCGAGCTGCTGGATGAGCTGAGCTCGGTCGAGGAGGAGACCGGGGCGGCCCTGGTCCGCGTCACGCGACGGGAGTGGGAGCGTTCACGGCGGGTTCCCACCGACCTGGCCGGCGAGATGAGTCATGCGAACGGGGTCGCGGTCGCGGCGTGGGACGAGGCGAAAGCGTCGTCGGACTTCGCGTCCTTCATCCCGCACCTCGAGCGTCAACTGGAGCTGAAGCACCGCTACATCGAGTGCTTCCCCGAGACGGAGACGGCGTACGACGTCCTGCTGGAGGACTACGAGGAGGGGATGACGACCGACCAGGTGGTGGACGTGTTCGACCGCGTGAAGCAGGAGCTCGTGCCGTTGATCGAACGCCACCGTGAGCGGCCCGTCGACGACAGCGTGCTGCGCGGGCCGTTCCCCGTCGGCGGCCAGCGCGAAGCGGGACGGCGGGTGCTCCAGGCGTTCGGCTACGAAGACACGACCTGGCGCATCGACGAGACACCGCATCCCTTTGCCTCGAAGCCGGGAGTGGGCGACATCCGGCTGACAACGCATACGAACGAGAACGACCTGAGCTCGCTCTTCTCGTCCATGCACGAGTTCGGCCACGGTGTGTACGAGTTCGACATCGACAATGGGTTCGCGCGCACGCCGCTCGGCAGGGGAACGTCCAGCGCAATCCACGAGTCGCAGAGCCGTACCTGGGAGAACCTGGTCGGTCGAAGTCCCGGCTTCTGGCGCTGGTTCTATCCCCAGCTCCAGACGATCTTTCCCGAGCAGCTTGCGGGGATCACCGAGGGATCGTTCGTCGATGCGATCAACGCCGTCCGGCCCGGTCTGATCCGCGGCGACGCCGACGAGGTGACGTACGGGCTCCACATCATCCTGCGCTTCGAGCTCGAGCGCGAGCTCCTCGCCGGCACGGTTGCCGTGCGCGATCTGCCCGAGGTGTGGAACACGCGCATGAACGAGTATCTCGGCGTCGACGTGCCCGACGACGCGCGCGGCGTGCTCCAGGACATGCACTGGTCGGTCGGGCTGTTCGGGTACTTCCCGACCTACCAGCTCGGGAACGTCATCTCGGTGCAGATCTGGGAACGCGCACGAGCGGAGCTCGGGGATCTCCAGGACCAGTTCGCCCGCGGAGAGTTCTCGTCGCTGCGCGAGTGGCTGTGCGAGCAGATCTACCGGCATGGAAGCACGTATCCGCCGCGTGAGCTCCTCAAGCGCGTCACCGGCTCGGATCTCGATCCCGAGCCGTATCTGGAGTATCTCCGCACGAAGTTCGCGTGAGGACCTGCGTCGTCGGGGCCGGCGCGATCGGCAGCCTCTTCGCCGCGCATCTGGCGACGGTGACCGACGTGCTGGTGCTGACACGGCGCGACGAGCACGCACGGGAGCTCAACCAGCACGGCTTACAGGTCAGCGGCCGGCATGACTTCACGGCGCGCGTGACGGCTGCATCCGATCCGCGCGACCTGCCCGATTTCGAGCTCGGGATCATCGCGACGAAGGCGACCGGCCTGGAGACCGCGGCCGAGTCGCTGTCCGGCCGCTTCCCGGCCGCGACGATCATGACCGTCCAAAACGGGCTCGGCGCCGAGGAGGTCGTCCGCCGCCACGGACCGTGGCAGCTCGTCTCCGCCGTGACGTTCATGAGCGGGACGAAGCACTCCGATACGCACGTCGAGTACATCCTCGACACGCCGACGTGGCTCGGGCCCTACGGCGAGACCGCGGTCGACCGGGTCGAGGAGATCGCGCAGCTGCTCGTCGACTCGGGCCTGAAGGCGGAGGCACTGCCCGACCTCCGGCCGGCGCAGTGGTCGAAGCTCATCTTCAACGCCACGGTGAACGGCGTCTCTGCGCTGACGGGCCTCCCGCACGACGGCCACTTCGCCGCCGAGGGAGACCTCTCCGACCTCGGACATCTCGTCCATGCCCTCGTCGACGAAGGAAGGCAGGTGGCAGCGGCGGCGGGCGTCGAGCTCCACGACGATCCCTGGGAGATGAACGTCCTGGCGACGAAGCGCGGCAGCGCGCACTTCCCCTCGATGCTGGAGGACGTGGAAGCACAGCGCCCGACCGAGGTGGAGCTGATCAACGGGGCGCTCGTGCGCGAGGCACGGCGTTGCGGCGTGGACGCGCCGCTGCACGTGGCGCTCTATCGTCTGGTGAAGGCGCGAGAGGCGTCCTACACGTGAGGATCTGCGTCGTCGGCTGCGGCGCGGTCGGCTCGCTGTTCGCCGCCAACCTCGCGCAGCTCGAGGACGTCGAGGTCTGGGCGTACGACCTTGCCCAAGAGCACGTCGACGCGATCAACCGTGACGGCCTCAGGCTCAGCGGCGCGGGAGAGGTGGTCGGCCGCATGCAGGCGACCTCCGACGCCGGCGACCTGCCCGCCTGCGACTTCGGCATCGTGGCGACCAAGGCGATGCACACCGAGGCAGCGATCGGGGCGACGGCGCGGTCGTTCTCGGACGGCTGCGTGGCAACCGTCCAGAACGGCCTCGGCAACGAGGAGGCGATTGCACGGCACGCCGAGCGCGTGATCCGGGGAACCACCTTTCCCGCAGGCAAGCTTCTTGCCCCGGGACATGTCCAGTGGGACGTCAGAGGCGACACCACGCTCGGGCCCTTCGAGCCGAGCCCGGCGCCGCCGGACGAGATAGAACGGCTGGCGGACGCGTGCACGCGCGCAGGAATGCCGACGAGGGCCGTGCCGGATGCGCGCGGGCCGCAGTGGCGCAAGGTGATCTTCAACGCCGCCACGAACCCGATCGGAGCCTTGACGGGGCTGACGCACGGCCGCGTGTGCGAGGACCCGGAGCTTCGCCGGCTCGTCACCGGCCTCGTCGACGAGGGGAAGGCCGTGGCGACAGCGCAGGGAATCGAGCTAGACGCCGATCCCGAGGAGCTGATCGACCACGCCGCCAAGCCGGAAGTCGCGTACGGCCACAAGTCGTCGATGCTCCAGGACGTCGAGGCGCGACGACCGACCGAGATCGACTACCTCAACGGCGGGATCGTCCGCTTCGGTCAAGAGCATCGCGTTCCGACGCCGCTGAACCGCGCCGTCTGGGCGCTCGTGAAGGGGCTGGAGCGATCGTGGTGAGCCGCATGGAGATCGAGCGCCGTTACGGCCTCGTGCGCGAGGCGATGGACCTGGATGGCGTCGACGCGGTCGTCGTCTGCGGCTCGGAGTACACGGGGTTCGAAGGGGCCGTGACCTACATGTCCGGCTTCGTCATCGTCCACCGCTACGCCTACGTGCTCTTGCCGCGAGAAGGCGAGGCCTCGATCGTGTTTCCGGCGGAGGCGCGCTACGTCGGCGAGCACGGGATGAGCTGGATCGAAGACCAGGTCTTCGCCGAGCGGCCGGGAGAGTGGCTCGCAGAGCGCCTCGCCGGCAAGCGCGTCGGCGTCTACGGGCTCGACTACGTGATGACGGTGCGCGACTTCGCGGCGCTCGCAGGCAAGGTCGACGCTGTCCCGTTCGACGTCGAGTTCGATCTGGCCCGCGCCGTCAAGAGTGACGAGGAGGTCGAGTCGGTTCGAGATTCGGTCCGGATCAACACTGCCGGGTTCCACGCGTTCCGCCAGGCCTACGCGCCCGGAAAGAGCGCAGCGCAAGTGCTGGCGCCCGCAGAGCGGCTGTTCGTCGAGGAGGGCTGCGGCCGCTTGACGATGAACATGATCCTCGTCGGACCGGAGTTCGCGATCGCGCGCGGCGACGCCGTGCTGGGCGACTTCTGCATCCCGTCACTCGAGATCGCCGGCCCGGGCGGCCACTGGGTCGAGGTGTCGCGCGCCATCGGCACGCCGAACGCAGAGGTGACTCGGATGCTGGAGGCGTACGAGGAGTACTTCGAGACGGCCAAGTCGGTGCTCCGTCCAGGAGCAACGGCGCACGACGCGCATCGTGCGGTGTCGAAGGGCTTCACCGATCGCGGCTACCGCCTCGGTCACGTGACCGGCCACTCGATCGGCATGACGATGATCGAGCACCCGAAGATCGGTGAAGGAATCGAGACCGAACTACGACAGAACATGGTGTTCTCGATGCATCCCCACGTGATCGCCGACAACGGCGAGGACTGCCTCTACATGCAGGACACGTGGATCGTGACGGCCGACGGCGGCGAACCGCTGGCCGGGCTGCCGATGCGTATCTACCGAGAAGGCGAGACGCGCAGCTAACCGACCTCGGCGTGGATGCGACCGCTCGAGTCCTTCAGCCGGCCGCCGTCGCGTCCCGCACGGGCGGCCATGATCTCGGCGAGGATCGACAGCGCAGTCTCGGCGGGTGTGTGCGCACCGATGTCCAGCCCTGCCGGCCCCGAGATCCGCTCGACCGCCGACTCGTCGACGCCGGCCTCGAGCAACAGCTCACGCCGCCGCTCCTGGTTCCGGCGTGAGCCCAGCGCGCCGACGTAGAACGCATCCGATGCCAGCGCACCGGCGAGCATCGGGACATCGAACTTGTCGTCGTGAGTGAGCACGACGATCGCCGTCGAGTGGTCCGGCCGCACCTGGGCCAGCGTGTCCTCGGGCCAGGCGACGAGGACCTCGTCGGCGTTCGGAAGGCGTTCGCGAGTCGCGAACCTGCCGCGCGCGTCGGCGACGACCGTGTGCCAGCCGATCCCACGGGCGGCCGCACAGAGGGCGTCCGCGGTATCGACCGCGCCGTACACGAGCAACCGCGGCGGCGGGCCGTAGACGTCGGCAAAGAGGCATCGCCCGTTGAGCTCGACGATCTTGCTCTGGCCGGCTCTGATCAGCTCGTCCGCGACGTCGTCGTCGCCGTCGAGCACGAGTCTCTCGCCGCCGTCGTCGAGGTCGACGAAGAAGACGGCACGACGCTCGTCGCGCGCGATCTCCGCGAGTCGTCCGAGCAGCTCCGGATCGGGCTCGTCCACCCAGACGTCGATCTCGCCCCCGCAGGGAAGTCCGACGCTGAGCGCGAGGTCGTCGGAGATCCCATACGTGAGCAGGCGCGGCTCGCCGCCGGCGAGCACCTCGCGCGCGGCCTCGACGACTTCAGTCTCGACGCAGCCGCCCGACACCGAGCCGGCCAGCTCGCCGTGCTCGGAGACGATCAGCTTGGAGCCGATCGGCCGCGGTGCAGAGCGCCGCGTTGCGACCACGCGGGCCATCGCGACCCGATCACCGCGAGCGCGCCAGCGCTCGAGCTCGGGAAGGATCTCCTTCACGGGCTCATCGTAGCCCTGGGGGAGTCAGCTACTGCTCAGTGGCAGCGACAAATGGTTTCGCCGAGCTGCGACCGCTCGAGCTTGAGACCGCATCGTCCACAAAGAGGCGGCGCTATCTGGGCGCGAACGAGTACCGCTCGCATCAGCACGGCCCACAGAACGACGTAGGGAAGGAGAAGCTGGCCGCTCATGCCTCCCGTATCGGCGCGCCGCTGGCTTGGGTTTAGCGTGTGGCCACCAGTCGGGTCATGAGGGCCAGGAGCGGAGAACTGTGCGGGCGGGGGTAGAATGAGACCGTGGGCTGGCTGATGATTGCCTTGCTCGCCTGCGCTGTCGCGGCCGTGATCGGCGCGGAGTGGCCGAGGCTCTCAGCGCGTTACGGGAACGAGGCCCGGAGGCGGCGTGAGCGTGCGCAGCGCAAGAGCGAGTGGAAGGTCGTCCGGACCGAGACGGAGGAGTTTGCGGCCAGCGTCGAGCGGGACCTCAATGAGCTGCCCACGATCGAGGAGACCGACCGGAAGCGCTAGTGCCCCTCCCAGCAGGGGCACTACCGGACGAAGGTCGTCGTGAAGGTGCGCGTGTTCGGGAGGATTCGGGCGACGTCCTCCATGTTCTTTGTCTCCTGGTAGTCGGCGATGCTCAGCATCAGCCGGTGCCGGCCGCGGGAAAGGCCGGCGAGCGGCACGCGGGCTCGGCCGCCCGTGTACGCCACGGGCCAGTTGTCGCCGTCGACCTGAGCCTGAAGCGAACGTGGATCCACGCCCGAGCCGCGGTCGCGCACCGCGGCCTCGAAGAAGCGCCCGCGAACGCCCACGGCCCGGACCGAAGGCGGTGTCGCGTCCCCTTGCCAGTAGTGAAACGAAAAGCCGCCCGCTTTTCCGCCGCGGGGCGTGTCGAACACGATGTCGTAAATGCCCGGGGCGGGGAGAACGACCCCGGCGACGAGGCGATGACGCCCGTAGCTCTGGCGATAGGGATTCTCGTCGAAGGGAAGGGCGCTGTATCCGGCGAGCCGATTCTCATCGCCTGCACGGACGATCCTCGGCTCCACGCTTACTCCGCGATCGCGTGCGATGACGGCAACCCCGAAGTTGGCGACCCTGCGCCGGATCCGGACGCGGTAGACGATCTCACGACCGGTCAGGCGAACCGGGAAGGACGTCTTCCCCGGCGGAACGTCGGGATATCTGTACGTGGACACGCGCGCCGCCCCGCGTGCGGTATTCGCGCGGTAGTCGCCGGTGCGCGAGACGACGAAGCGCGGATCGAGTCCGAGCCGCGGTCGTTCGACCCGGAACCAGAACGGGATCCGCCGCTGGTCGCTCCCGCGAGACAGGACGAGGAAGCCGCTCACGTCCTGCTCCCGCATCACGCGGGGAATGGAGAGACGGACGCGAAGCCTGCCGGGCACGGTCACTTGAGGCGGAAGCGAGACAACCTTGGCCGGGCCGGCTCTGACCCCGACGCTCCACGTCCCGGCGCCGCCGCCGGCATCGCTGAGCGTGACGTCTCGTGTGGCGACGCCACCCGGCCGCCGCAATCCGAAGGAGATGCTGGTGGGGCTCGCAAAGAGCAGCGGCGCATCGGCCCGAACGAGATCGATCCTGCCGCCTCCTTCGCGCAGGGGACTGACCTCGACGCCGGCCGCTCGCACCGGCTCCCCGGTGAGGACGAGCGCAGACTTCACCTGGGCCGGCGTCCAGTCCGGATGTCGCTGACGAAGCAATGCCACAGCACCAGCGACGTGGGGGGCCGCCATGCTCGTCCCGCTGAGCTCACCGAATGCGCCGCCGGGGAAGGCGGAAGCCACGTCCTCGCCGGGTCCCGTGACGTCCGGCTTCAGGCCCAGCGAATACGGAGTCGGACCCGCCGACGAGAAGTCGGCCGGAGCGTCGATCTCGGCGCTGCCGTGGCCGCCGCTCGATGCGCCTGCGGCGATCGCTTTCGCCGCGTTCGCGGGTGAGCCGACCGAGCCGAAACCGAACTCGTCGAAGTCGTTCCCGGCTGCCACCGTCGAGACGACGCCCGCGTCCGCAGCGGCGTTCAGCGCCGTGACGACGAGGTCGCGGCTCGGCTCGATCTCGGGCTCGCCGAGAGACAGGTTGATCACGTCCATTCCGTCTCGCACGGCCGACTCGACCGCGGCCGCGAGCTCGGCGGAGTTTCCGTTCAGGCCGAACTGGCTCGGGGTCGCCAGAGCCTTGTAGTTGCCCAGGTAGGCACGCGGTGCGATTCCCGAGAGGCGGATGCCGGTGCGCGTGAGGGTGCCGTTGTTTCCGGCAGCGATGCCCGCAACGTGCATGGCGTGGTCGGAGCGCTCGGGATCAAACGGCAGTCGTGCATTCGGATACTGGGACGTCGCCGGCGGAAAGGCGCGGGCGACGATCACCTTGGCCGTCGTGTATGCGACCTGACCTTTCGGGAATCCGGCCGGGTAGCTGTACCCGGTCGGATTGAAGAAGGGATGCTTCTGATCGATGCCGTCGTCGACGATCGCGATCTTCATCCCCTGACCGGCGGTGGCGAGCGTGGGTCCCCAGAGCGTCGATGCGCCGATCAGCTGCGGCGTCCTGTCGAGGAGCGCGTGGTAGCCGATGCTCGGCCAGACTCGGTCGACGCCTGGCACGCGCCTGAGCCTGCCGAGCCGGTCGCGAGGTACAACCACCGCCACGCCGTTCAGAACGACACCGTAGCGCCAGCGCACGCCGGCTCCGGGGATCGCGTTCCGGACGCGCGCCCCCAGAGCCCGCTGCGCCGACGCGAGCCGGTCGAGGTAGGCGGTGCTCGCCGGGGAGCCGAGCAGAAGGCGGTGCGGCCGGGCGAAGGAGGAGAAGGCCAGCGAGCCGCGGTCGTGCGCGAAGACCTCAGCCAGCGGCGGCTGCTTCATGGTGACGACAACCTCGACCGAGCCGGCCCGCGCAGCCGGAGCGAGGGCGAGGCCGACCAGCCCGCAGATGAGAAGACCCCGTCTCAGGTCGAAAATGGTACGGCTAGACTGTCCCTCCGCGCGGATGTGGCGGAATTGGTAGACGCGCACGGTTCAGGTCCGTGTGGGCTTCGGCTCGTGGAGGTTCAAGTCCTCTCATCCGCACTCGCCGGCTGCCTCACACCCGAGTAGACTCAGCAACCTCGATGTTGCGTCGGGGTGCGGGGGTAGCGGCTCTCCTTCTTCTGTTCGCCGCGCCTGCGCGGGCCGGGACGCTCGCCCTCGCCGAGGTGCGCTCACCCGACGGCACGCTGATCGGCAAGGCGGCCGCCGGGGGCTACGCCTATCCGGCAGACGGCTCCGTGCTCCGGATCGGATCCTCGCGGGCGACCGCCGCCCGCGTCGAGCTCAGGGACGTGACGATGTTCAACGGCCGGGTGAGCGTCCGCCGTCTCGTCGTGCCGTCGCGGGGTCTCGCAGGAGCCCGGGTGGAGGGGCTCGTCGTCGACGGAACTCGCTACCTGGTCGGGCCCAACGCGCTCATCCCGCTCGGCGGAGGCAGCTACCTCGTCGCCCTCCAGGAGGCGGTCTCCCCCGGCAGGACGGGCTCCGGGCTTGTTGCCTTGAGAGCGTTCGTCTCCGATCCCTCGCTCGGGCTTGCCCCAGGGACACAGCTTCTCGTCGGGCTCGCCCGCGCTGCACACCCTGCGGTCTCGACGAGCCGGGCGGCGGTCGTCCTCGGGCTGCCGCAGCTTCCCGCGGCGCAGGCGTCGATGGCCGGCGTGCCGACCTTCATCGCCCCGGACATCCCGACGAACACGCTCGGCGGCCAGGCGGTCGCGCTCGCCTATCGCTTCCTCGGCGTCCCGTACATCTGGGGCGGTGCGACGCCTGACGGCTTCGACTGCTCCGGCCTGACGATGTACGTGTATGCACAGCTCGGGATCAAGCTCGGCCACTACACGGGCTTTCAGTACTACCAAGGCCGGCGAGTCCGTCGCGACCGGCTGGAGCCGGGCGATCTCGTGTTCTTCCACGCAAACTCGATCGGCGTGCCGGGTCACGAGGGGATGTACATCGGCAACGGGTCCTTTATCCACGCGCCGCACACGGGCGACATCGTGCGGATCTCGAGCCTGTTCGAGACGCGGTACGCGCTGTCGTACGTCGGTGCGGTTCGCCCTTACGCGCCCGGGGCCTCGTCCTCGCCGTTGTCGAGCTGGACCTCCGCGTCCGGATAGAGGACCTTCCAGACCCGTAGGTAGATGCCGAGCTCGACGCGGGACGAGCTCGTCGTGGGCACGTCGAGCTCGAGCTGGCCCGGCCCGGCCACAATCGCCGTCTGGCCAAGGCTGCGCAGGAAGTTCGCCAGACGGTCCGTGTAGTTCGGGTCGCTGAGGCGAAGCTGCATCGGGCCGCAGTACCGAGCGTCCCACGCAACCATCGGCTGAGGATCACCCGAACGAGGGACGCCCTGTCCCTCTCTCGGGTGAACTTCGTTACGGGAGGGAGTCGAGGACCTGAGCCGCGTGTCCGGCGGGCTTGATGCCCATCATCGCCCGCGCGACGTTGCCGTTCTGATCGATGATGAAGGTCGACCGGTTGATCCCCATATAGGTCTTGCCGGCGAACCTCTTCTCTCCCCAGACGCCGTACTTGTCGGCTATCCGGTGGTCCGGATCCGCCAGCAACGTGAACGGCAGCTCGTACTTCGTCCTGAACTTCTCGTGGGAGGCGACGTCGTCGGGACTGACTCCGAGGACTTCGGCTCCGCGCTCGCGGAAAACGTCGTACGCGTCCCGGAACTCGCACGCCTCCGTCGTACAGCCGGGCGTATCGTCCTTGGGATAGAAGTAGAGAACCACCGGCCGGCCGCGCAGATCCGAGAGGCGGACGGTCTCGCCCGTATCGCTCCTCAGCTCGAAGTCCGGTGCCTGCCGTCCCTCCTCGACCACGAACGGAGCGTAACTCGTGTGTCCAGCCTGGGCGGGTGCAGGCCACACGATGGCCTGTGATATGCTCTTTGTGATGAAAGAGAGCAATGTGATCATCCCTCCGGAGGTGGCGGTGGGCCGTCTAGCTCGCGAGCATCCAGACTGGCTTCCGGTGCTCGAGGCAGCCGTAGCTGTTGCGGCCAACGCCGAGGCCCACGGCGGTGAGTTCGCAGGCGCCTGGGTCGTAGACGAGCTCGGACGTCGAGGAGCGCCGCGTTGGATTCCGAATCTCCGCATCCTCGTCAGCTACGGCCTGATCGAGAAGTCCGGGCCGTCGACTCGCGGAGGGCGGCGCGCCTACTACCGCATCCCGGCTCGCGCGGAAGTGAAGAAGGCTCTCGAGGCATGGCGAGCTCACGCGGGCTCGGAGAAGCTGAGGAATCTCCGCTTCATCGCGGCCGGGGCTTCCACCGAACCCCCGGCCGACACGGCGCGGCAGGCGGGCGAGATCACCTACGAGCCACGCTCGTGGCGCTGATCTGCGACACCGGTCCGCTCTACGCCGCAATGGACCGCGCCGACGCCGACCACGAAGCCTGCGCAAAGCTCCTGGCGGACGCGAACGAGGCGTTGCTCGTTCCGGCCCCCGTCGTCGTCGAGCTCGACTGGCTCGCCGGGAACCGGCTCGGTCCGGGGCCCTTTTCGGCGTTCCTCGCAGACGTGGAGGCCGAGTCGATCACCATCGTCGAGCTCGCACGCGCGGACTATGCACGGGCGCGTGAGTTACTGGAGCGCTACAGGGACTTGGGCCTGGGCTTCGTCGACGCCGCGGTCGTCGCCGTGGTCGAGCGGCTTGGAGAGCGCAAGCTCGCAACGCTCGACCACCGTCATTTCGGCACCGTCCGTCCCCGCCACGCCGATTCGCTCACGCTGCTACCAGCATGATCCGAGTGTCTGCCTCGGCGGAGCTACCCTGCTAGCGGACGTGCTCGCGAACCGGACCATGTGACGAGGTATGGGGAAGTTCCTCTCAGACCGTCCGACGCTGCGGGGATTTCTCATCATCGCGGCGATCGCGCTGGCCGTCGTCCTGCTGAACCTCTACGCGGCGGTGATCGCGATCGGAATGCTGCTGCGGATCGCGTTTTTCCTCGCGATCGCGTTCTTCATCTACCTCCTCTGGCGCGAGCGGCGCGACGAGATCGGAGGCTGGTCGGCGCGTGAACGCGTCGTGTTCTACGGCTCGGCCCTCCTGATCGTGGCCGCGCTCGGCCTGTACTTCTGGCACGGCTGGCCGGGCTACGAGCAGCTGGGCTTCATCGGAATCGTCGGTTGCGCGGGGTTCGCGATGTTCCGGGTCTGGCGCGACCGTCACAGGTATCGCCTCTAACCCGGGAGGGGGTCGTCGCACCCACTCCAGCGACCGATCCGAGGGCAATGAAGCTCAAGCTGAAGCGCCTCCTCCGGCCTGCGCCGCACCTCGACAGGGATCCGGCGCAGCATGCGCTGCTGGTCGGGATCGCCGCCGCCCTCGCCCTCGGGGCAGCCGTGGGCATCGCCTGGGCCGCCGGTTTCGGCAGCGTCCTGCACGAGTTGCGGCACTTCGATCCGATCTGGCTACCCGTCGCGTTCGGGATGGAGCTCGCGGCGTACTTCGGCTACGTTGTCGCGTATCGCGAGGTCGCGCGGGTCGAAGGAGGTCCACGCCTCGGTCTCGGACGCGCCGGAGCGATCGTTGCTGCCGGGTTCGGCGTCTTCGTCATCCGCGGCGGCTTCGTCGTCGATCGTCACGCGCTCGAATCCGCCGGTCTGGAGCCGCGGGCGGCGCGAATACGCGTCCTCGGTCTGGGAGCCCTCGAGTACGCCGTGCTCGCACCCGGAGCCGCCCTTGCGGCGGTCGTCCTCCTCGCTCGCGGCTCCACACATCCGAGCCTGGGGTTCACCCTCCCGTGGGCCATCGCCGTTCCGCTCGGGTTCATCGCCGCCTTTGCGGCCCTCGCGTACCGTCACCGGGTACGGGACGAAGCCGGCTGGCGCGCCGTCGTCAGGCATGCGCTTGATGCGGTCCACATGCTCCAGCAGCTGGCCTCACAGGGCGCCAGGCACGGCGGAGCCTTTCTCGGCACCACGCTGTACTGGGCCGGGGACGTGGGCTGTCTGTGGGCCAGCGTCCGCGCCTTCCATGACTCCCCCGACATCGCGGCGCTGGTGATCGGCTACGCGACCGGCTACGCGTTGACGCGCCGCACTCTGCCGCTTGGCGGCGCCGGCGCGGTCGAGGCGTTCGTGTCCTTTGCGCTCGCCTGGACGGGGATCCCGCTCGCAAAGGCCCTGCTCGCGGTCTGTGCCTACCGCATCTTCAACCTCTGGCTGCCGCTCCTCCCGGCGGCGATCGGCCTACGGCACCTCAAGCGCTGGCGCGAGCTCGCAACTCATCCGCAGTAGGGCTCACCTCTCGGCCGCTTCGAGCTCGGAGTCGGGCCAGAACTCCTCGACCGGCCGATGATGCACGGGCCCGAGCTCCGGGTGCGGCTGGAAGAACCGCTGGGCGAGTGCGGTCGGCACGATCGCCGACAGCACGACGACGGCGATCAGCAGGGAGAACTGCGTCCGGTCGATGATCCCGGCGTTGAGCCCGTAGAGCGAGCTGATCGTTCCAAAGGTCAGGCCCGTGGACATCAACAGCGTCGTGAACACCGCGTGCGGCGCGGTGAAGCGTCGCGCCAGCGGGTAGATGCCTGCGAGCTTCGGGACCATCTTCGCCGCAAAGAGGAGTCCCAGGATCCCGACGTTCGCCCACACCGCTCCGAGGGAGACGCTCAATCCGCCCTTGAGGAAGAAGAGGGGCGTCAGGAACGCGAAGGCGACGACGCGCAGCCTCACCTGTTCCTCCCGGTGCTCCGCGTAGTGGTTCGCAAGCACGAGACCGAGGACGAAGGCGGGAAGCACCGCATGGGAATGGGCGCGGTCACCGAGCCACATCAGGAGCAGAAGCGACGCAAACACGAGCTTGATCTCCGGCTCGATCACCCGATCGCCGTAGCGCCCGAAGAACCAGGGCGAGATCCGCGGCAAGACCGCGATCAGTCCGACCGAGAGGAGGACGAACGGCAAGATCCAGAGGTTCGGCTTGACGAAGAGGATCGAGAGCGCCGCCGCGGTGCCGAAGTCTGTGACGAACGTGGCCGACATGAGCCGCTTGCCGACCAGCTCCCGATTCAGGCCCGTCTCGACGAGCACGGCGTATACGACCGCGAGGCTCGTCGTGGAGAGCGCGATCCCTGCGATCTCGGCCTGCTTCAGGTTCCAGTCGAGCGCCAGGTAGGCGAAGGCTCCTGCGACGAGGAACGGCGCGAAGAACGACACGGCCCCGATCGAGACGCTCGCGCGCCACTCGCGGCGAAACTGCGGCACGTCCACCTCGGCGCCGGCGAGGAAGGTGAGCACGATCCCGGCGAACGAGCCGATGAAGGAGAGCCAGTCGGGAATCTCCGGATGAAAGGCGTTCCCGACGACGACCCCGGCCGCCAGCTCGATCAGCGCCACCGACAGCCCGACCTCGACGGAGATCGTGCTCGCGACGAGGATCGTGCCGCCGAGGACTGCTGCGAGTGCGAAGTCGCTCACCGCTCCTCCTTGGAGTCAGCTGTGGTCTCAGTCGGTAGAGGCCATCAGCCCCGGAGGGCGGTTAGGCGCGAGCCTCATCGCGCTGCCGAGAATCGTAGCCGAGGCTCAGGCTTCGATACGAGCCGAGGTCCCGTCGAGCACGTCGAGGCAGGCACGGATGTCCATCGCCTGCCCGACGAAGATCGGAGTGTCCCGCTCGGTGTAGCGAGAGGCTTCGCTCTCGCGCAGCGTCAGCATCAGATGCATGAAGTCTGCGGGCTCGTCGCACTCGAACGCCGTCATGAACTCCTGGTCGTCGATGCCGAACGAGTAGGTCGTGTGGTTGTGGATGGTGGAGAACTCGGCGCCGATGCGCATGTGCTCGTCCATCGCGCGCTGCCGGTCCTCCGGCGGGAGTGCGTACCAGGGACGGACCTTCACGAAGGGGTAGACGACCAGATACGCCGAGCCCTTCGGGACGACCTGCCGCGCGCGGCGCGCCTTCGTGTACGCGGACGCCTTGGTCGTGGCGAGGTACGAGTAGGGCGTCTCGAGCCAGCCTGCGATCGGCGTGCCGTTGAGCGCGGCGCCTAGCTCGCCCAGGTCCTCGTACCGCTGCGTGATCTTCCAGAGGAAGAAGTCGCAGTCGGGACGCACGCCCGTGACGGTGTAGGCGCGAAGTGAGTCCATCCGCGCCGCCCAGTCCTCGACGACCTCCGCGAATGCGTCCTTGCCAGCCGCTCTCTCCTCGACGGGGAGCCGGCGCCAGGTTGGTTCCACCCGGAAGAAGGTGTACGCGACGTACTGCCCCTCCATGGGCACGATGCTAGCCCGAAGCGCTGACCAGGACCCAGCCGTCGGTGTCTTTCCCGACCGGCGGCGCGCCGCATTCGAATGCGCCGGCGCGGATTCCGTTCATCGCCTGCTTCACGAACGGACGGCTCGCCTTCGGCGTCCCGTCCGCGTAGTAGACCCCGGACTGCCAGCGGTTGTAGTCAGTCTCGTCGGTCACGTGAAAGATCAGGAAACCGCGGACGGTCGGCTGGCATGCGGCCATCTGCAGCGCCTCTTTGTAGTACGCCGCCTGAACTCCTTCGCTGACAGGCTTCGTGGTGGCCGGCTCGCGGCCGCCGTAGAAGCTGCGCTTGGAAGCTGGAATCTGTGAATCGACGCCGTATTCGTCGTAGACGATCGGGAGCTTGGAGCCCTTCTGGGCCGTCCCGTCGAATGCCCTCCCGAGCAGGAAGACGAGCTTGTCGTAGTCCCCCAGGCCCAGTGCCGTCCCGTTCGAGTGCGTGAGCGTCGGAGGCGTGCTCGAGCTCTCGCCGTAGGGATGGAACGAGAAGCCGTCCATGATCGGCTTCTGACGGTGCATCGCACGGTAGGCAATCCCCATGTCCGTGATGAAGGCCGTGGGGGAGTGCGTATCGCGGCCGGTTCCGGGACGGTCGATGCCGCGCGGGGAGACCGAGCCGCCGATGATGAAGACGCCGGGGTCCGCAGCCTTCATCAGGTCGTACGTCCGCGCCAGGAGCTGAACGTAGGCCGGGGCGGCGACGTCCTCGCCCTTCGGGCCGAACTGGGGTAGCCAGTAGCGGTTGAGATTCGGCTCGTTCCCCACGATGTACTCGCGGATGGTGGGGACGTTCTTGACGAGGTGGGCGGCAAAGCGGGCAAACTGGGTCCGGGCCTTCGGGGTCAGCGGCGTGTCCCGGCTGCCGAACGGCATCACGGTCGTGACGACCCGGATCCCCAGGAAGAGGCCCGCGGCCGCGATCGACTGCATCGCCTGGAGCTGGGCGTGGGGCACCGCGCTCTGACCAGGAGACCAGATCGAAGTGACGCGGATCGTGTCGAACCCGGCCGCCTTGGCCAACTCCATCTTCGCCATCGCCACCGCCGGGTCGGCGTTGCGGCCCTCGTCTTCCGCGGCGCCCATGTACATGCGACCGCTTGCGACGGCGCCCGCGGGCAACGCCAGGGTGGTGGCGGCACAGGCGAGCAGAATGAGGAAACGCAGCGAAGGCAAAGGGTGGACCGTCACCGGCTTGATTGCGCCGGATTCCGAGCCAGTGTAGGAACGTTCTCGCAAAGCGTCAACCCAGAATCGGGCCTGACCAAAGATCCCCCGTTCGAGGGAGGGCCGGCAAACACTACGACCGATAATTGACAGTAGTCAGGATCGTGTTGCCAAGCTCTCGCCGCAGGGAGCCCCGGGAAGCTCGCCAGCATCCCGCACCGATCTTCGACTTTCAAGGCGGCCCGGTCTCTCCACCCGGGCCGCCTCTTCTTTTCCGCGCGAAAGCTTCGCTTTCGCGCGGGGGTACGCCGCTTCGCGGGAACGCGCGCGGGCGGAGCCCGCGCGCTCCTCGGCTGGTTGGCGGAGGGTCGCGTTTGTGCGGGCGGGGGTGCTGTCGCATCCCCGCCCGCATTGGTTCGCCTGCGGTTAAGGCCGCTTTCGCGTGCCTTAACCTCCTGCCCTTGTGGGGTCGCAGGTCGAGGTGGCTAGGCTGGGATTGTGGCTTCTCGGCTTGAAAATCAGCTGAAATCGCTGCCGGCTCGGCCGGGGGTTTACCTCTTTCGGGACCAGGGCGGAGACGTCCTCTACGTCGGCAAGGCGAAGTCGCTCCGGCCGCGCGTTCGTTCCTACTTCCAGCAGAGCACGGATAGCCGCGCGGCGATCCGGCAGCTGCCGGAGCGGGTGACGGACGTCGAGGTGATCGTCACCCAGAACGAGGTCGAGGCCCTCCATCTCGAGCAGAACCTCGTCAAGCGGCACCGGCCGCCCTTCAACGTCCGCCTGCGGGACGACAAGTCTTTCCCGTACATCGCAGTCACCGTGGAGGACGAGTTCCCGCGGGTGATGTTCACGCGGGAGCGCCACCGGCGCGGGGTCGTCTACTTCGGCCCGTACGCCAACGCTAAGAAGGTGCGGGAGACGCTCGACGTCCTCAACCGTGTCTTTCCATACAGACCGTGCGAGGGACCCAAGCCGGGCCGGCACTCGGGCATCCCGTGCCTCGACTACCACATCGAGCGCTGCCTGGCGCCGTGCGTCGGCTACGTGTCACAGGAGGATTACCGGACGATCATCGAGCAGGTGATCGAGTTCCTCTCCGGCGAGACGGAACCGATCCAGCGGGAACTCGAGCGGAAGATGCGGGACGCCGCGGCGGCGGAGCGGTTCGAGGAGGCGGCCCGCTACCGCAATCGGCTCCGGAGCGTCCAGCATCTCGCCGAGCGGCAGGCGGCCGACCGCCGCTCGGTCGGGACGATCGACGTGATCGGCCTCGCCGCGGAGGGCGACCGCGCGGTCGTCCAGGTGTTTCCGCTTCGCGACGGCAGGATGATCGACCGCTACTCCTTCCACCTCGAAAACGTGGGCGGCCAGGACATCACGACGGTGCTCGAATCGTTCTGTCTCGAGTACTACGGCTCGGCGCCCAGCGTGCCGCCGCAGATTGTCGTGCCGCGCGATGCAGGCGAGACCGCGGCGCTGTCGGAGTTCCTGTCGGAGCGGAGAGGGGCGCGGGTCGAGGTGCGCGCCGCCGAGCGGGGCGAGAAGCGCCGGCTACAGGAACTCGCGGCGGAGAACGCCCGCCACGCCCTCGTGTCGGACGCGCATCAGTCCGAGCTGAAACGGCTTCGCCGCGTCGAGGCCCTCGAGGAGCTGCGTGAGGTGCTCAACCTCGAGGCGCTTCCGATCCGAATCGAGTGCTTCGACATCTCGACTGTCATGGGACAGGACAACGTGGGCTCGATGGTTGTCTTCCAGGACGGCGTCGCCAAGAAGGCGCACTACCGCAAGTTCGGCGTGCGCGGGCAGGAGGGGATGGACGACTTCGCGGCGATGGCCGAGGTGGTCTCGCGGCGCTTCTCGCGGCTGTCGGACGTGACCGCGGAGCAGTACGACGAGTCCTTCGCCGCGACGCCGAACCTCGTCGTCATCGACGGCGGCAAGGGGCAGCTTTCGGCGGCGCTCGCGGCGATGCAGAAGTTCGACCTGCCCCGAGTCGCGGTCGTGGCGCTGGCCAAGCGCATCGAAGAGGTCTTCGTTCCGGGGCAACCGGATCCAATCCGCCTCGCCGCTCACTCGCCCGGTCTCCAGCTGCTCCAGCGCATCCGCGACGAGGCGCATCGGTTCGCCGTCGGCTTCCATCGCCAGCGGCGGGATACGCGGTCGTTCGGCTCGATCTTCGATGAGCTGGAAGGGGTCGGTCCCGCGCGGCGGCGCGCGCTCCTGCAGCACTTCGGCTCCGCGGAGCGCTTCCTGGCCGCGACCCAGGAGGAGCTCGAGGGTGTTCCCGGAGTACCAGCGAAGACAGCACGATCGATCTATGCGCAACTTCACAAAGCCGGTCGAGCATAAAAACGCTCGACAGCCGCGACCACCAGGGCCGGAGCCTAAAAGGCGCGCGTAGCGGCCTTAGGCGCAGGCGAACTGACGCGGGCGGGGACGCGAAGCGCCACCGCCCGCGGACCAGAGCGGTCGCCGGACCAGCCCTGTAGGAGTGCGCGGGCTTTGCCCGCGCACGTTTCCCCGCGAAGCGGGCGACACTAGATCCGAGCGAAAGCGTCAGCTTTCGCTCGGCCGATTCCCTCGATCGAGGTCACTCGGGCCAGCGATCCCTCGTGGAGCCCGGGAGGCCGATACGTGGAGTGCCGCAGCCATGGAAGGCCGCACCCTCACACCAGTTGCCAGGCCGCAGCGTGCGCACTCGGGTCTCGGGACCCGATTGCGACAGCTGCGCGTCGCCAAAGGCCTGACCCAGTCCGACCTTGCAGGCGACCGCGTCTCGAAGGAGTACGTCAGCCAGATCGAGCGCGGGAAGACCCGTCCGACCCAGCAGACGCTGTCGTGGATCGCCGAGATGCTCGGCGTCGACGTGTCGTACCTCGAGACGGGGCAGACCTGGGACCAGTATGCGGAGGTCGAGGCGGCCGTGGCGCGTGCCGAAGCCGCCGTCGAGGGGCAGCAGTACGACGAGGCTCTGCTTGCGCTCGAGGGCCTGCGCCAGTCGCCCGACGCACCGGAGCTCGAGTTCCGCGCACTGCTCGCGGAGAGCTGGGCGCGAATGTCACACGGCGAGCTCCGACCGGCGCTCGATCTGCTCGTGCGCGCCCGAGAGCTGTCCGAGGGGCAGGGCTTCTCCGACGTGGAGCGCGCCGACGTTCTCTACCGGATGGGTGTCTGCCGCTACACGCTCACGTCGATCAACAGCGCGCAGACGCTCCTGAGCGAAGCCCTCGACCTGGCCGACCGGTCGGGCGCGCCCTGTGACCGGCTGCGTTCTCACATCCTCGAGTGGCGCTCGCGCTGCTCCCGGCGCCAGCGCGACTTCGAGGCCGCGCGCGAGGACATCGAGCGCGCGCTCGAGCTCGCCGAGCGCCTCGACGACTCGCTGACCGTCGCGCACGTCACGTTCCAGGCGTCGCTGGTCGCGGAGCGAGAGGGACAGTGGTTGCGGGCACGAGCGCTCGCCGAGCGGGCGAAGGAGCTCTACGAGGCGCACGGCGATCGGCTGAACCTCGGGCGGATGCTCAACAACCTCGGCGGCCTGAACTATCTCCTCGGGAAGTCAGACGACGCGATCTCCTACTTGAAGCGCGCGTTCTCCGTCGCGCTCGAGGTCGGGAGCGAGCCCGACGCGGCCCAGGCCGTGTCCTCGCTCGCCCAGGTCCACCTGGGGGCCGGTGACTGGGCCCTCGCCGAGGAACAGGCCCGCCACGCACTCGAGCTGCTCAACGGGCGACCGGATTTCCTCGACGAGCTCGGGAACACGCAGATCGTGCTCGGGCGTTCGCTCCTCGAACAGGGCCGCCTCGACGAGGCGGAGCCCGTCCTCGCCGAAGCCGAGCTCAGCTTGTCCCAACTTTCCTCCGCCAGCCATCGGGCGGTCGCCTGGACGGCCCAGGGCGACCTCGCCTCGTGTCGCGGTGACGACAGTGCCGCCGCTGCGCTCTACCGGCGTGCGGCGGAGGCCCTGCAGGACGTCAGGTTCTAGGAAAGGAGGTGATCAGGATGCTGCGGAAGATCTTCACGTTGGGAGCTCTCGTCGTGGTCGCCGTGACGTTTGGCGTCAGTAACGCGGCGGCGAAGCCGCACCACGGCCCGCCGAGCGCGAACCACTTCGCCAGCACGGACGGCTTCTCGGACGGTCGCGGCTAGCGGCCGTCCGAAGCCTTCGCGCGCGCCGGCTCGCCGGCGCGATCGGCCTCGGCCGCCCGCCGGATGTGCACGGTCCCGGTCATCAACAGGATCGCGGCGAAGCCGACGACGGCGTTCACGACGATGAGAGTGACGCGCATGCCGACGCTGAAGCTGAGCGCCATGCTCTTCGACGTGACCTGCCGGAAGATGTAGACCAGGAGCGCCTGCTCGGTGCCGATCCCGGCCGGGCTGACGGGAAAGATCGTCGCCAGGCTCTGACTGACCTGCACGAGCAGCGCATTGCGCAGGGTGGCCGGCATGCCGAACGCGCGCAGGAAGAAAAACACGGTTACGAGTCGGAGAGACCAGTCGACGAGCTGCCAGAAGACGACCCGGCGGAGGTAGTACGAGCGGTCGCTGAACGCCGCGAATCCCTGAGCCACCTTCGCCTTGAATCCCTCGACCTGCTCTGCGACCCACGCGACCAGCGCCGTACCGAAGAGCAGCAACAGGCCGAACAGGATCAGCCCGGCGGTCGGATGGCGAAACGCCCAGCCGTAGTCGAGGGAGGGGAGGCGCGGGCTTCGCAAGACGTTGATCCCGGGCAGGACGTCCTGCGTGATCGCCCAGAGGACGAAACAGCCTGCGACCGTCATGTCGAACAATGTCTGCAGCAGTGAGGTGGAGACGAGGGTCGTGTAGGTCGATCCCTCGACTCGCCGCTTCGCGAGGAAGAGCCTGACCACGTCTCCGCCGCGGGCGGGGATGACGGCGTTCACGCCCGTCCCGGCGACGTACGCGCCGAACATCTGGCGCCAGCGCACCGGCCGCTCGGGGTATGCCGCCTTGATGATGTTCCGCCACGCCCGCGAGACCGCGAGGAGCTTGCACAGGTGGCAGAGGATCCCGATCGCGAGCCACTTCCAGTCCACCACGGCGAGGTGGTCGAAGAAGACCCCGATTGCGTGGAGGACTGAATGGATCACGACCGCAGTGTGGCCGACGCCGCGCTAGAAGTCGCCGCCTCCGCCTCCGCCGCCAAAGTCTCCGCCACCGAAGCTCATACCGCCGCCGAAGTCGGTCCCGCCTCCTCCGCCCGTGTCGCTCCAGCTGCCGAAGCCGCCGGGCGAGCCGGAGCCTCCCCAGCTGCCGTACCCCCAGCCCCCGTAGGCCCCTCCGAGCAGCTCGCCGACGAAGAGGCCCGAGAGGAATCCGGTGCCGCCGAACGGCATGAAATACCCGCCCGCCCAGGGGCCGAAGTAGGGCGGGGCATTCCAGTACGGCACCCTCCGTCCTCCGGCCATCACCTGGCGTGACGCCGGTTCGGCCCCGTGCTCGGCGGCCTGTGCATCCGCGGAGCAGGCCGGCACTTTCCTCGGCGTTCCGCCGGGGGGCGTCCATTCGACGTCGCGCACGGAAGGACCGTGGCGCGGATCGAAGAAGCACGGTGCGCGCCGCTCGGGCGGCTTTCGTCCGTCGAGGAGTGCCTGGGCTGCAGCCATGTGGTAGCGGCCCTCTTCGAGCGCGCTCGTGACGGCCTCGAGCGCCCTCGCCTGCTTGGCTCGATCGTATGACTCGCTCGCCTGCTGGTAGGAGTCGAGCGCCTGCGTGTACTCCGCCTTCGCCTGCGCGTTCGACTCCACGGGCTCTTCGAGCTTCTGGACGTCGTCCGCGAGCGCGATCAGGTCCTCGTGCGCGGCTGCCTTCACCTCGGCGAGCTCCGCCTGGTTCTTCCGTCGCTTGCGGAACGCCCGGACGGCGAGGAAGGCGACCGCTCCGAAGATCAGCAGCCCGATCAGCGCGCTGCCGCCGCCGCTCGGCTCGTTTTCTCCGCCCCCGCCGCGCTGCCGTGCCTCCGCGACGCGGTCGACGAAATCGAGCAGCGTTGCGGTGACCCCGTCGCCTCGATGTGCGTCCAGGGCCTCTGTCGCCAGGCGACCGGCGACGCCTGAATCGAGCACGCCCTCGCTGCCTGCCCGGAAATGCCGTCCGACGACGACGGCGTACGTCCCAGGTCGTCCGAGCCCGTCGTGAATCGCTTCCAGCACGCCGTCCGGGTCGCCGCCGGACTCGCTCTCCGCGGCCCCCGGGAGGATCGCGATGTAGACGGGACCGGCCCCTGCCGCATCGATCCTCCTCCGCAGCCGGCTCTGGTCGCCTGCGCTGATCGTCAGCTCCGCGGTCCGGGCGACGTAGACGGGATCCGCGCGGAGCGCAGCAACCGCTTCGTCGATGCGCGGGCCGGCGTGCGCCGCAGGGACGAGCGTCAGCGCCGCCGCGGCGGACGCGACCAGCAGACCCCGCTTCATCCGGCTAGTGGTCTGAGCGGCAACGTTCGCCAGGTCCCTGACCCGCGATCACGCGGCGCCAGCGTCCACGCTCACCCTTGTCAAGGCTACAAGCCTTGCCCGCGGGCGAGCGCGGCCGCTGGCTTGGTGCTCGCGACCCAGGAACCGGGCAACGTCACCGGCCAAACCACTAGATCGCGCCGCGCCCATCGTCGGGCGCCATGAACGGGTAGCGGTAGTCGGTCGGCGGCACGAACGTCTCCTTGATCGTGCGCGGGCTCACCCAGCGGATGAGGTTCCACATCGAGCCGGCCTTGTCGTTCGTCCCCGACGCGCGGGCGCCGCCGAACGGCTGCTGGCCGACGATCGCGCCCGTCGGCTTGTCGTTGACGTAGAAGTTGCCCGCTGCGTACCGGAGCTTCTCCCCGGCGAGCTCGAGCGCGTCCCGCTCGCGCGCAAAGACGGCTCCCGTCAGCCCGTAGGGGGCTCCCTTGTCGATCAGGTCCAGCGTCTCGCCGTACTTCCCTTCCGGGTAGACATAGGTGGTGACAACGGGTCCGAAGAGCTCTTCCTTCATGGTGCGGAAGTTGGGATCTGTCGTCTCGAGCACCGTCGGCTCGACGAAATAGCCCTCAGAGTCGTCGTAACCGCCTCCCACGAGGACGTGGACCTTCTCTGCGGCTTTCGCCTCCTCGATTGCGTCCTTCTGTGTCTTGAACGAGCCGGCGTCGATAACGGCGCCCATGAAATTCTGGAAGTCGGCGACGTCACCGACCTTGATCGTGTTCACCTCTTCGACCAGTCGCTCGCGGATCTCGGGCCAGAGGTTGGACGGCGCGAAGATGCGCGATGCAGCCGAGCACTTCTGCCCCTGGTACTCGAAGCTCCCGCGGACGATCGCCGTGGCGACGGCTGCGGCGTCCGCCGAGGGATGGGCGACGATGAAGTCCTTGCCTCCGGTCTCGCCGACAATGCGCGGGTAGTTGCGATAGCTCGCGATGTTGTTGCCGATCGTCTTCCACATCGACTGGAAGACCGGCGTCGAGCCGGTGAAGTGGACACCGGCGAGATCGGGACTCGCGAGGGCGGGATCGCCGATCTCGGAGCCGGATCCGTAGACCAGGTTGATCACGCCGGGCGGGAGTCCCGCCGCTTCGAACAGCTTCATCAGGAAGTGCGCGGCGTACGCGGCGGTCGACGCGGGCTTCCAGAGAACCGTGTTGCCCATCAGCGCCGCGCTCGAGGGCAGGTTGCCGGCGATTGCGGTGAAGTTGAACGGCGTGACCGCGAAGACGAAGCCCTCGAGCGGCCGGTACTCCATGCGGTTCCACGTCCCGGGCGACGAGATCGGCTGCTCCTCGTAGATGCGCAGCATGAACTGGACGTTGAAGCGGAAGAAATCGATCAGCTCGCAGGCGGCGTCGATCTCGGCCTGGTGCGCCGTCTTCGACTGGCCGAGCATCGTGGCCGCGTTCAGCGTCGCACGCCAGGGGCCGGCAAGCAGCTCCGAGGCGCGCAGGAAGACGGCTGCGCGGTCCTCCCACGGCGTGCGGTGCCAGTCCTCCCAGGCCTCGCCGGCGGCCTTGATCGCCTGCTCGACGTGACGCGCGTTTCCTTTGTGCACCTTTGCGAGAACGTGGTCCTTGTCGTGCGGCATGACAGCCTCGAACGTCTCGCGCGTGCGGACTTCCTCGCCGCCGATGACGAGGGGCAGCTCGATCTGCTCGGACTGCATCTGCTGCAGGGTGAGGCGGAGCGCTTCGCGCTCCGGCGTCCCGGGCGCGTAGTCCTTGACGGCCTCGTTCTGCGGCGAGGGGGGGCGGAAGAGGCCGGGTGCGGCGGACATCCGAAACGATTGTAGGCTTGAGAACCGTGTCCGTGACGTCGCTTTCCTACACGGCCGAGGGTTGGGGCGAAGGGGAGCTGTGGTGCGAGGAGAACCGGCTGGTCTGGCACGAGCTGCCGCGACCGGTCGAGGCCCCTCTTAGAGGTACACGCGCGCGGGGGCGCGCGCGTGTAACCCCCACCCATAAGGGCGGGGTGAATCACCCACCACCCTCGGGATCGACGATATCGGCCAAGCGCGCAGGCGTGCGTAACGGAACTGCGCCGAATGTGGAAACGCTCGTCCACAGGCTTCAGGCGTACTTCTCGGGCGAAGCCGTTGCGTTCGACGACGTCGAGCTCGACACCGACGGCTGGACTCCCTTCCAGCTAGACGTGGTGCGCACCCTTCGGCGCATCCCGTACGGCGAGGTCGTTTCCTATGGGGACCTGGCCAGGCTCGCCGGTCACCCCCGGGCGCAGCGCGCCGTTGGGACGTTCTGCGCGCGCAATCGGTTTCCGCTCGTCGTGCCGTGCCACCGGGTCGTGTCGTCGGATGGCATCGGCTCGTACGGATCGCTCGGCGTGGAGTACAAGAGGCGTCTGCTCGCCCTCGAACGTGTCACTCTCTGAGGATCTCAGGCACGAGCTAGCGGCGATCGCGCCGCGCAGCGAGTGCGATCGGCTCGCAGAGCTCTCGGGGTTGTTCCACTCTGCCGGGAGCGTTCACCTCAAAGGGCGCGGCGAGGTGTCGGTACACGTGGACGTCGCCGACTCCGCGGTCGCTCGTCGCGCGTTCAGCCTTCTGCGTGCGTTCGGTGTCGCGTCCGAGATCCGCACGTACCGGCGGCGTGCCTTCGACAGCGCAACGCGCTACCAGCTTCACGTCGCCGGAGACGAACATGCTCTCCAGGTCCTGCACGAAGCCGGAGTCCTCAGCTCCCGCCTGACTCCGCTCGCGCATCCGCCGCGTCGCGTCGTCGCCCGTTCCTGTTGCCGGAGCGCGTATCTCCGCGGAGCCCTTCTCGGGGGCGGATCGCTCAGCGGTCCACGCTCGCCGCATCTCGAAATCCGAACTGCCGAGCCGGAAGGAGCGGACTTCCTGGTCCGCACGGCGGCGGAGGACGAAGTCCACCTCGGCGTGCTCGATCGCGGCCGGCATGCCGTCGCGTACGCAAAAGGGATGGAGACGATCGCCGACGTCCTCGCGCTTGCCGGCGCCGGCCGGGCGGTGCTCGTCTTCGAGGAGAGTGCCGTGATCGCGGCGACGCGCTCCCGCGCCAACCGGCTCGCGAACGCCGATCATGCAAACCTCGTTCGCACCAGTCGCGCCGCGCACGAGCAGTTGCGTGCGGTCGAGCGTCTTCGGCGTAGCGGCGAGCTGGCAAAGCTACCCGCGCGGCTCCAGGAGATCGCGGAATTACGTGAGCGACACCCGACGCTTTCTCTCCGTGAATTGGCGCTGAAATGCCGGCCGCCGGCGACGAAAGCTGCTGCGCACAGGCGTTTACGGAAGTTACGGGACATTGCTTCTATCTAACTTTCGCGCCTGGTTGTCGTCGTCCCTACCCTTTCGTCATACTCAGATACGGCGGGTCTGCGCTCGTCCGGCGCCGGATTCAGACCCCGTCCGACGCCACGGTCCTGAGCGTGGTTCAACCGGAGGGGGAGGTCGTCCTCGGAGCTTCCCCTCCGGCCCGCCGCAAAGCGGCGGGCCGGTCGGGCGGAAGACGGCCGACCGGGCAAAGCCCGGCCGGCCTCTAAGGTCGACATCGCGAGCGATGTCGACGCGGCCCGCCGCTGCACCGCAGCGAAGCGGCGGGCCGGTCGGGCGGAAGACGGCCGAGCGGGCAAAGCCCGGCCGGCCTCTAAGGTCGACATCGCGAGCGATGTCGACGCGGCCCGCCTCATCCGCGCAAAGTCCGGCTCTGCTTTGCCGAGCCATGATGACTTTGCGCGGATTTCGCGTGTCGATTCCGGCGCGAGCGGCCGTGCCCGGCAAAGCCGGTCACGGCGGCGGATGCACTGCCGTTAGACTCGGGCCATGGCTAAGACGCGTGTGGGGATCAACGGTTTCGGGCGGATCGGGAGGAACTTCTTCCGGGCTCACCTCGAGCGCGGCGGGGCCTTCGACGTCGTCGCGATCAACGACCTGGGTGATGTCAAGACGATGGGACATCTCCTGAAGTACGACTCCGTCCTCGGGCAGCTCGAGGACGACGTCGAGATCGGAGACGGCGTCATCAAGGCCGGTAAGGCCGAGCTGCAGGTGCTCTCGGAGAAGGACCCAGGCGCGTTGCCCTGGCGGGACCTCGAAGTCGAGCTCGTCATCGAGTCGACGGGCTTTTTCACCGACCGCGACGGCGCGCAGAAGCACCTCGACGCCGGCGCGAAGAAGGTCGTCATCTCGGCTCCCGCCACCGACCCCGACGTCACGATCGTGCTCGGCGTCAACGACGACACGTACGACCCCGAGCAGCACCACATCGTCTCGAATGCCTCATGTACGACGAACTGCGTTGCGCCGCTGGCCAAGGTCCTGCACGACGCCTTCACGATCGAGCAGGGATTCATGACGACGATCCACGCGTACACGAACGATCAGCAGATCCTCGACTTCCCACACAAAGATCTCCGCCGGGCCCGCGCGGCCGCGATCAACCTGATCCCGACCTCCACCGGAGCCGCACGTGCGATCGGACTCGTGATGCCCGACCTCAAGGGGAAAGTCGACGGGATCTCGGTTCGAGCACCAGTGCCGACGGGTTCCATCACCGATCTCGTCGTGCGGCTCGGTCGCGACGTGACCGTGGACGAGATCAACGCCGCCTACCGCGCCGCGGCTGAAGGAGGTGCTCTCGAGGGCATCCTTCGCTATGCGGACGACCCGCTCGTCTCGACGGACATCGTGCACTCGCAGTACTCCTGCATCGTCGACAGCGAGCTGACGATGGCGAACGCGAGCATGGCCAAGGTGTTCGGTTGGTACGACAACGAGTGGGGCTACAGCTGCCGGCTCGTCGACGTCGTCGCCAAGGTCGCTGCCGACATCCCGGCCGCCGTCTCGGCGTAGGCTCTACGTGCACCGACCGCGGTCCGTGCGCGACGCGGACGTCGAGGGAAGGCGCGTCCTCGTGCGCGCCGATCTCAACGTTCCGCTCGAGGACGGGCATGTCGCGGACGACACGCGCATCCGCGCTTCGCTCCCGACGCTCGAGTTGCTGCTCGAGCGCGGTGCGCTCGAGGTCACGGTGTGCTCTCATCTCGGGCGCCCCGAGGGAGCGGATGCGAAGTTGGCCATGCGTCCGGTCGAAGAGCGTCTCCGCGAGCTCCTTCCGGACGAGCGGATCCGGGTGCTCGAGAACACTCGCTTCAATCAGGGGGAGACGAAGAACGACGAGGGGTACGCGCGCGAGCTCGCTGCCCACGGCGACCTCTACGTCAACGACGCGTTCGGCTCTGCGCACCGCGCACACGCGTCGACTGAAGCCGTCGCCCATCTGCTGCCGGCATACGCGGGACTGCTCCTGGAACGCGAGCTGAGTGAGCTGGGAAAGCTCCTCGGCGAGGTCGAGCACCCGTTCGTGCTCATCTCGGGCGGCGCGAAGGTGGAGGACAAGCTCGGGGTGCTCCGGAACCTGGGCGGCAAGGCCGACGGCGTGCTCGTCGGCGGGAAGATGGCCGAGGAGCTTCGAAGCAACGATCCACTACCGTTCGACGTCGTCCTCCCGACGGACGTTGTCGCGGCCCGCGAGTTCGCGCAGGATGCGGAGGCCAAAGTGACGTCGTACGACTCGGTTCCGGACGGGTGGCTCGGGTTGGACATCGGCCCGGAAACCCGCGAGCTCTTTGCGGAGCGGATCGCCCAGGCGCGCACCATCTTCTGGAACGGTCCGATGGGCGTCTTCGAGTGGCCGCGCTTCGCCGAGGGAACGAAGGCGGTCGCCGAGGCGGTCGCAACGTCGGACGGCTACTCGGTCGTCGGCGGCGCCGATTCCGCGCGCGCCCTTACGGAGCTTGGGCTCGAGGGCGATGTCTCGTGGGTGTCGACCGGCGGGGGCGCCGCGCTCGAGCTCCTCGAGGGAAAAGAGCTCCCCGGTATCGCCGCGATCCCAGCCGCATGACACCGCCCGGGCGGTTGACGTAGGGGAAATACCATGCGCGGACAGAGAGCCCAGCGTGAGTGAGGGGAGACCATGAGCACACTCGAGAACCGGCCGAACACCGCACTCCTCGTCATCGACGTGCAGAACGGCGTCGTCGAGGGGGTTCACCAGCGCGACGCTGTCGTCGCGAACGTCGGCAGCCTTGTCGAGAAGGCGCGGCGGGAACGGGTCCCCGTTGTCTGGGTCCAGCACTCCGACGACCAGCTTGCGAGGGGGAGCGACGACTGGCGGATCGTCCCCGAGTTGGCCCCGGGCGACGCTGAGCCGCTCGTCGAGAAGAACTACGGCGACTCCTTCGAGGACACCACGCTCGAGACCGTGCTGTCGGGCCTCGGAGTCGGGCGACTCGTCGTCGTCGGCGCACAGACCGATGCGTGCATCCGCTCGACGCTCCACGGCGCGTTCGTCAGGGGATACGACGCGACCCTTGTCAGCGACGCGCACACGACGGAGGACCAGACGGCATGGGGGGCGCCGCCGCCGGACCAGGTCATCGCGCACACGAACCTGTACTGGACCTACCAGGCGGCGCCGGGGCGGACGGCCGGGACGGTCGAGACCAAGGATGTCGACTTCCGCGGCACGTCCTGAAGCCCGTGCGACGCGGGCGGGAACACCTCGGGACGTCAGCGGGTCGGTAGACACCTCGAACGTCGCCTACTAGGTTCCGAACCGATGCGTCTGCAGGGGTCTTTCGCCGTTGCCGCGGTCGCGGTCTCGCTCGGTCTGCTCGGGTTACTGAGTCCGCCGCCGGCAGCGGCGGCAGCTTGGTGCGGGGCCGCGTCGGCGGCGGACAGGCCGGACACGGTCGGCGGGAGCCTCGTACACGTCGTCTACGCCGTTCCTGCGGATGGGCCGGATCGGTTGCCGGAGCGTGCCGCTGGAATCGCGACCGACATCGGCCTGGTTGCCGACTGGTGGCGGCTACAGGACGCGACGCGCGAGCCACGGTTCGACTTGACGGTCGTTCCGGGCTGCGGGACACGTTTCGGTCAGCTCGACATCACGACGATTCGGGTCCCCAGCCCAGCAGCGTCCTTCGCAGCGCCGGACGGACGCCTCGTGCGGCTCCTCTCCGAGCTGAGCTCCACCTTGGACGAGAGCCACAAGAAGTACCTCGTCTTCTTCGACAGTCCGGTCAACCTCGAGGGCGACGTCTGCGGGACCGCTTTCACCGCTCCACGAACCGGCGGCGCGCCTGGATCCGGAGCGGTCTGGCTCGCCCCGAACACGTATGGATTCGGGGGCTGCGGAACGCTCGGCAACGGAGGTTACGTGGCTGTCGCCGCTGCGCACGAGCTGATCCACGCCCTCGGCGCGCTGGATTCGGTCTCTTCCCCGGGACCCCCACACGCCTGCCCCGGCGATCCGGGTCATCCGTGCGACAGCTCCGCAGACATCCTGTCGCTCAGCGGCTTTTCGGAGTCCCTTTTCGATTACGCCCTGGACGTCGGTCGGGATGATTACTACGCACATTCGGGCACGTGGTGGGACGTCCAGGACTCGGCCTGGCTCGCGCACCTGAACGCCGGGCTGCGCCGAGTCAGCGCCACGATCGCGGGAGGAGGCGCAGGCTCGAGCATCCGCAGCACGCCGCCGGGCCTCGCGTGTCCGCCGATCTGCGCACAGGATTTCGACTCGGACCTGCCGATCGAGATGGCGGCCGAGCCCGGCGAGGGATTCGAGTTCGCGGGTTGGAGCGGCGACTGTTCAGGTCAGTCGTGCTCGGTGCCGTTGGGTCGATCCGTCTCGCTCGCGGCACGATTCGTCCCGATCCGCTGGCGCTTCACGGTGCGAGTCGTGGGACGTGGCCGCGTCACGAGCCGACCGCGCGGAGTGGTCTCTTGCCCCGGCCGCTGCCGTGGCTCGCTCGCTTTCGGGACGACGCTGAGACTCTCGGCCGCCGCTGCGCGTGGATATCGCTTCGTGGGCTGGCGCGGTGATTGCCGGGGTCGCGGACCGTGCGTGATCGAGGGGGCCGACTCGACGATCACGGCCGTCTTCCGACGCTAGCGCCGAATAGCATCGGTACGTGCTGATCGCGGGCAACTGGAAGATGTACAAGGGGCCCGCGGCCGCGGCTGAGTTCTGCCTCGGCCTCCGCGAGCACGAGCTCGACGGCGTGGACGTGGTCGTCTGCCCGCCGTTCGTCTCCCTCGGCGTCGCCGTCCAGCTGCTCGCGGGAACCGAGATCGCCGTCGCCGCCCAGAACGTGCACTGGGAGGACGAAGGTGCGTACACGGGTGAGATCTCAGCGTCGATGCTTCGGGAGCTTGGCGTGTACGGCGCCATCGTCGGCCACTCCGAGCGTCGCCAGCTTTTCGGTGAGACCGACGAGACGGTCGCGAGGCGCGCTGACGCTGCGCTCGAAGCCGGCTTGTTCGTGATCGCCTGCGTCGGCGAGACCGAGCAGGAGCGCGAGCGCGGCGAGACGGAAGGCGTTCTGCGCCGCCAGCTCTCCGTGCTCGAAGCCGACGACAACCTCGTCGTCGCGTACGAGCCCGTCTGGGCGATCGGGACCGGCAAGACGGCCACGCCCGACATGGCCCAGGACGCGCACGCCTTCGTCAAAGTCCTGCTGGACGTGCCCGTGCTCTACGGTGGCTCGGTCAAGCCCGAGAACGCCGCAGAGCTGCTCGGTCAACCCGACGTCGACGGCGCCCTCGTGGGCGGCGCCTCCCTGGACCTCGACTCCTTCACGGCGATTTGCCGCGCAGCTATCCACTCGTAGCTCTGGTCGTTCTGGACGGGTGGGGCTGTGCTCCGCCCGGTCCGGGGAACGCCGTCGAGCTCGCCGACACGCCGAACTTTGATCGCCTCTGGCGCACTTACCCGCACACGACGCTCGACGCTTCCGGAGCAGCGGTCGGCCTGCCGAACGGTCAGATGGGCAACTCGGAGGTGGGCCACCTGACGATCGGCTCCGGCCGCATCCTCCTTCAGGACCTGATGCGTGTGACCAAGGCGATCGAGGACGGTTCCTTCTTCGACAACACGGCGCTGAAGGACGCCTTCGAGCGCGGAGAACGAACGCACCTGCTCGGACTCGTCTCCTACGGCGGCGTCCACTCCCACATCGACCACCTGCGCGCGCTGCTCCGCTTCGCCCCGGAGAAGACCTGGATCCACGCCTTCACGGACGGCCGCGACGTCTCACCGCATGCCGCCGCGAACGACCTCGCGGAGCTTCCCACCGACCGGATCGCGACCGTCAGCGGGCGCTATTACGGCATGGATCGCGACCGGCGCTGGGACCGGACGCAGCGTGCCTTCGACGCGATCGTCGGCGGCGAGGGCGAGCCGGCGGGCGATCCGGTGGAGGCCGTCCGTCGTAGTTACGAACGAGGAATCAGCGATGAATTCATCGAGCCCGTCGTCGTCGAAGGCCGTCCGCGGCTCGATCCCGCGCGCGACAGCGCGATCTTCTTCAACTTCCGCCCCGACCGGGCGCGTCAACTGACAGTGAAGCTTGTCGAGGCCGGTGCCGATATGACCACCATGACGAGGTACCGGGCGGACCTCGAACTACCCGTCGCCTTCCCTGAGCAGGAGGTGAGGGGGACACTCGCGGAGGTCCTGTCCGAGCACGACGTGCGGCAGCTGCACGCGGCCGAGACGGAGAAGTACGCGCACGTCACCTACTTCCTGAACGGCGGGCGCGAGCCGGAGTGGCCCGGAGAGACTCGGATCCTCGTTCCTTCACCGCGGGACGTCCCCAGCTACGACCACAAGCCGGAGATGTCTGCCCGCGAGGTGGCCGGGCGGTTCGTGGACGAGGTCGAAAGCGGGGGCTACGGCTTCGCCGTCGTGAACTTCGCCAACCCGGACATGGTCGGCCACACAGGATCGATCCCGGCCGCGGTGAAAGCAGTGGAAACGACCGATGCCTGCTTGGGCGAGGTGGTCGCCGCGGTCGAGCGGCAAGGCGGCGTCTCGCTGATCACGGCCGACCACGGAAACGCCGAGCAGATGCTCGAAGAGGATGGTGTAAGCCTGCATACCGCCCATACGACGAACCCGGTCCCGCTGGTCGTGACCGACCCCGAGGTGACCCTCAACGACACCGGCGAGCTGGCCGATTTAGCGCCTACTTTGCTGGGATTTTTGGGTTTCAAGCAACCTTTACAGATGACTGGAAAATCGCTAACGACCCCGGATTGATCGGGGCTATACTCGAGAACCTTTTGTCACTACAGCAACCTGATCCTGGCGTCCTGCGGAAGGCTCAGAAAGGCGACGAACGAGCCTTTTCGATCATCCTCCGCGCGTACCAGGTCCCCGTCTTCAACTACGTGCTGCGGCTCGTCGGCGACCGGTCGCAGGCGGAGGATCTGACGCAGGAGGTCTTCCTGCGGGTCTTCCAGGGTCTGCCGCGCTTCTCGTCTCGCTCGAAGTTCACCACCTGGCTCTTCCAGGTCACGAAGAACCGCGTGCTCGACGAGCTGCGCGCGTCGGAGCGCAGGCCGCGCGCCGTCGTCGCGCTCGAGGACATCCCGCCGCTCGAGGTCGTGGACGCTCCGATGGAGCGGGTCGAGGCGATCGACGCGGTCTGGCGCGCGGTCGAGGCGCTCAACGTCGACTTGAAGATGGCGCTGCTGCTGCGCGACGTCGTCGGGCTCTCGTACACGGAGATCGCCGACTCGCTCGAGATCACGCTCGCCACCGTCAAGTGGCGGATCTACAAGGCGCGCGAGGACGTCCAGCTGGCGCTCGCCCGTGAGGGCATCACCTTCGGCACGGACGAACAGCCCGAAGCCGAGCCCGTCGCCACCTAGCTCGTACGGCGCTGGTTCTTCCGACGGGCACTGTCCTAGTTTCGGGGTGAGCCGGGCGCACGGGCCAAGCCCGCGCGCCCTCTATGCGGCGTCGCAAGCGACGCCTTAGCGCGAATGAGCTCGTAACCAGGCGCTGAGGTTTCGTGCCTCGGCCGCAGGCGTCGTCCCGCGTTGCGGCGGTGCGATGTGAACGGATCTCGGCGGCGTCGACGAGCTCTCGCCGCCGAGGTCGAGGAGGCCGAGGATCACTGCGACAACGGCAACCGCCGCCGCGCCCGCAAACCAGACCCACGCCTTCCTGCCCGGAACGCGCCGAGGGATGCGCCCGCGCGCCCGCTCGGTGACCGCCGTCGCGGGGAGCGGTTCTGTCGGCGGCTCCACCGCCTGCGCGAGCTCCTGCGCGAACTCGGCTGCGGATGCCGGCCGGAAGCGCGGCTCGCGCGCGAGCGCGTGCATCACGGCTGCTTCGAGCTGTGGCGGAACCGACGGCTCGAGGTCGCGGACCGGCGTGATCACGCCGGCGCTCTGCTTCGCCGCAAGCTCGGCCAGCGACTCGAACTGGTACGGCGGTCGTCCGGTCAGGAGCTCGTACAGGACGGCTGCGAGCGAGTAGATGTCGGCCGCTGCCGTCACCTCCTCGCCCGCGGCCTGCTCCGGAGACAGATAGGCGGCCGTCCCGAGCACGGTGCCGAGCTCGGTGACGCGCGTCGTCTCCGCCGCGCGGGCAATTCCGAAGTCTGCGATCTTCAAGACCCCGTCGTCGCGCAGCAAGAGATTGCCGGGCTTCACGTCGCGATGGACCAGCCCTGCGTCGTGCGCGTGCTGCAAGCCTGCACACGCCTGTAGGCCGAGCTCGAGAGTCTCGTCGGCAGGAAGCTTGCCGCTCTCCGCGAGCGTCCGGCCGGCCACGTACTCCATGACGATGAACGGCCGCCCGTCGGTTTCCCCTGCGTCGTAGACCTGCACGACGTGCGGATCCGAGAGCCGGCCTGCAAGGCGAGCTTCCCGCAGAAACCGGCGGCGGAAGCGCTCGTCGTCGGCGAGGTGCTCCGCGAGCACCTTCACTGCCACAGGCCGGTGCAGCTCCTCGTCGCGCGCGAGGTAGACCACGGCCATGCCGCCGTGGCCGAGCGTGCGCTCGACCCGGTAGCGGCCCTCGGCGAGCGTCTCGGTCAATCGCCCTCTCCGTGCTTGCCCTTGTGCTTTCCCTTGCCCTTGCCGCGCTCGCCGTGCTCTTCCTCGGCGGGAGGAGTGCACTCGATCCGTTCGACGAGATCGGCGACTGCCGGGCCCAGGTTCTCCCGGAACGCACCGGGAACGCGGCCTTCGTTGATCGCCTGCAGGGTGTCGTGCTGGAGGCGCTTTGCCTGATCGAGCGCAGCACATTCGTCGCCTTGGTCGAGCGCCGCGGCAACTGCGTCGCTGCGTTGCGCAAGCTCAGCCGCGAGCGCACGAGGCAGCTTCGGCGCCACGGGCGCCGGGCGCTCGCCGCTCGAGCCGCAGCCGGCGAGGACTGCGGTCGCAATGAGGACGGCCGCTGCTCGGGTCATCAGCGACCTTGTTCCCCGAGACCTACTCGCCATGCGCAAGGCGGGCGGCCAGTGCGGGAGGAAGCCCGCGTTCCCGCATCTCACCTTGCGTCTCGGCGATGGAATAGTCGACGCGGCGGAAGGCGGCGGACTTCCGCTCGCGATCGAGCAGCAACCAGGCCGCGCGGGGATCGCCGTCTCTGGGCTGGCCGACGGAGCCGGGATTGAGGAGCCAGCGGCCCTCCAGCTCGACCTCGGTTCCGGCCGCCGCGAGACCGCCGAGCACCTCCCGGCCGTCGAGCGTGATCGCAAGGGCGACGTGGCTGTGACCGACGAGCACGAGCGGCGCGTCGGAGAGCTCCAGCGTCGCGCGCGCGGCCTCTTCCGTCAGGACGTATTCCCAGATCGGATCTCGCGCGCTGGCGTGGAAGAGATCGACCCCCTCGGCCTCGCCGGTCGGCCGGAGTCCCTGGAGAAAGGCGCGCGATTCCTGCGTCAGCACCTCCGACGTCCAGAGGGCTGCCGCGGCGGCCTCGTCGTTGAAGTCGCTGACCGTGAGCTCGCCGAGGACGACGAGGTCGTGGTTCCCGACGAGGCAGCGATCGGCTCGGCCCTTCACCGCGTTACAGCACTCGTTGGGTAGAGGGCCGTATCCGACCGTGTCTCCGAGGCACCAGACGGCGTCCACGTCCTCGGCATCGATCTCCGCGAGCACCGCCTCGAGGGCGTGATAGTTAGCGTGGATGTCCGATATGACCGCGACGCGCATCGCCAGACCCGCGACCTTAGCCGTCGTCGCCGCCGCAGCCCTCTGGATCGTCGCCGCCGTCGCGCTCTGGCGGACGAAGGTTCCCGGCGATCTCCGGCTTCCCTCGCTCGACGCAGGCTCGGTTTTCGGAGCCGGAGCGGTCCGCGCCGGGGAACGCTACGAACGCTTCTTCGAGCTCGAGTGGGTGCTCGCGACGGTCGTCGGCATTGCCGCTCTCGTCGTCCTGGTGCGACGCGGGCCGCGGCTCGCGCGCTCACTCGGGCTTGGCCGCGTGAATGCGGGGATCATCACGGGCATCGTCGTGACGACCGTCCTCTGGACGGTCTCGCTGCCGTTCGAGATCGCGTCGTCCTGGTGGGCGCGCCGGCACGGGATCTCCCGGGAGAGCTGGGGGTCGATCGTCTTCTCGAACTGGCCGGCGCTGCTCGGCTCGGCGTTCGGCACGTTCATCGTGCTCGCGATCATCCTGCTGTTCGCAAAGTGGTTGGGGCAGACGTGGTGGATCGGTGCCGCGGCTGTGATCCTCGGGCTCGCCCTCGGCCTGCAGCTCGTCCTGCCGTATGTGCTCCGGATCGGAACCCATCCCGTCCGTTCACCGACGCTCGCGGCGGAGATCCAGCGGCTGGAAGACCGAGAGCACGTCGGCCGTCCGGCCGTCCGGATTCAGCCCGTGCACGACGAGACGACCGCCGCCAATGCATACGCGGTCGGGATCGGCCCGAGCCGCAGCATGTTCATCTGGGACACGATGCTCGACGGACGGTTTCCGCGCAGCGAGGTGCGTTTCGTCGCCGCGCACGAGCTCGGCCACCTCGCGCGCCATCACATCTGGAAAGGAATTGCGTGGGGCGCGTTGATCGGATTTCCGTTGCTTGCGGCCGTCGCCCTGGTCACCGGTCGGCGCGGCGGTCTACGAAACCCCGGAACCGTTCCGCTCGCGCTGCTGACGCTCACCGTGGTCGAGCTCGCGATCTCTCCGTTCACCAACCTCGTCTCCCGGCGCTACGAAGCCGAGGCGGACTGGACGGCGTTGCAGGCGACGCGCGACCCGGCGGCGGCCCGTGGGCTCTTCAAGCAGTTCGTGAAGACCGATCTCCAGGATCCGGACCCACCCGGGTGGGTGCACGTGTTCCTCGACGACCATCCGACGGCGCTCGCCCGTATCCAGCAGGCGGAAGCCTGGCGATCTCGTAACCGCTAGTCCTCGCGCGGAGGCGCTTCGGGCAGGTTGCGGATCCCTTCCTGCGTCGACCACTTGGAGAAGGAGTCCTGCATCGCTGCGAGCAGCTCCTGGAAGAACTGCTGTGACATGTTCACGCGTGAGACGACGACACCAGGGATGTCGCCCTCCTCCATCTCGTGATCGATCCGCGCGAAGGTGATCGTGAACTCGTAGGCCGAGAAGGTGACGTTCGCGAAGTTGGCGTAGACCCCCGCCATCTGCTCCGGATCGAGGTGGATGTTGAGCTGGCGCTCCTGGGGCTCGTCGTCCACGGCCCAACGATACTACGGGCGTGAATCACGCCTTCAGCTTCCGGCGCTTTGCGTACGCGCTCTGCGCGATGGCCGTCGTGCTGGCGATCGGAACCATCGGCTTCCGGGCGGCGCTCGACGAGTCGTGGTTGCAGTCGTTCTACCGGGCGGTCGTCTCCAGCTCGCTGACGGGCCTCGACACCGTTCCGAGGACCGACAGCGCCCGCATCCTGACGATCTTCCTGGTGCTCGCTGGGATCAGTATCTTTGCGTACATCGGCTCGCTCGTCGTCGAGGCGATCGCGAGAGGGGTCATCGCCGGGCTCTGGGCTGAACGGAGGAGGCGGAAGGCGATCCAGGCGCTGCGCGACCACTACATCATCTGCGGGTTCGGCCGCGTCGGGCGGCGCGTCGCCGAGGAGTTCCGGCATGAGGGCGCCCCCTTCGTCGTGCTCGACTTCAGCCCCGATGCGAAGGCTGCCGCGGAGGAGGAGAACGTCCTCTTCCTGGAGGGCAACGGCACCGACGACGAGGACCTCCGCAGCGCCGGCCTCGAACGCGCGCGCGGGCTGATCGCGGCGTCGGACGACGACGCCGACAACCTCTACATCACGCTGTCCGCGCGCGCCGCGAACCCGAACCTCCTGATCGTCGCCCGCGCGTCGAACGAGGACGCCTCGAAGAAGCTTCGGCTCGCAGGGGCGGATCGCATCGTGCAGCCCTACCAGGCCGCCGGGCGGGTGATGGCGAACCTGATGCTGCGCCCGCAGGTCACGGCGTTCGTCGACGTCGTGACGAGCGCGTCCGGGAGCGACCTGCGTTTCGAGGAGATCGAAGTGACGGCAGCGTGCGGGCAGGGTGGGAAGTCGATCCGGGACCTCGACGTCCGCAAGGAGACGGGTGCGCTGATCGTGGCGCTGCGCAAGCGCGACGGAACCTTCGACACGACGCCGACACCCGAGGCGGTGCTCGAGGTGGGCGACGTGCTGATCGCCGCAGGAACGGAAGAAGAGCTGCGCGCGCTCGAGAATCTCTTCGCGCCGCGCGAGGCTGTTGCCAGGTAACGCCGTTCGGCGCCTCGCGGCGCAGTTGTCCGACGTGGCCGGTGCGCCGGTCGAGCTCGAGCGGCCGCAGGATCCGGCTCACGGCGACTTCGCGACCAACGTCGCCCTCCAGACTGCCTCGAAGCACAGGCGACCGCCGCGCGAGTTTGCGGCGGAGCTGGCCGAGCGCGCAGCGGCAATCGACGGGGTCGACCGGACCGAGGTCGCCGGTCCGGGGTTCGTCAACCTCTGGGTGTCGCCTGCGTGGCTCGGCGAGGCGCTCGCCGAGATCGGTCCCGGCTACGGCGCGGGCGAGCCCGAGCAACGGCGGAAGATCCAGGTCGAGCTCGTCTCGGCAAATCCGGCGGGACCGCTGACCGTCGGCTCGGCGCGCAACGGGGCCTACGGCGATTCGGTCGCACGGCTGCTCCTGTACGCCGGCCACGTGGTCGAGCGCGAGTACTACTTCAACGACGCCGGTAGGCAGATCGAGCTGTTCCGCGCTTCGGTCGAGGCCCGCCGGCGCGGGGAGGAGCCGCCGGAAGGCGGCTACCAGGGGGAATACATCAACGATCTCGCACAGCTCGACGTCGATCCGGTCGAGCACATGCTCGAAGAGATTCGCCGCGAGGTCGACGAGTTCCGGATTCCCGTCGATACGTGGCGTCGCCAAGCGGAGATCGAGGCGAAAGTCCCGGACGTCCTGCCGAAGCTCGACACCTACGAGGCGGAAGGCACGGTGTGGGCACGCACGAGCGCCTACGGCGACGACAAGGACCGCCCGCTCGTGCGCTCCGCCGACGGTTCCTACCTGTACTTCGCCGCCGACGTCGCCTACGTGCAGGACAAGCTCGAGCGCGGTTTCGACCGGGCGATCTACGTGCTCGGTGCCGATCACCACGGCTACGTCCCGCGGCTCAAGGCCGCCGCGGCGATGCTCGGATACGACCCGGAACGGATCGAGGCGCTGATCTACCAGCTCGTCCACGTCGTCGAAGGCGGGCGGGCGAAGAAGATCTCCAAGCGCCGCGGCGACGTCGTCTTCCTCACCGAGCTCGTGGAGAAGATCGGCGTCGACGCCGCGCGCTGGTATCTCGTCTCGCGCGGCCACGACCAGCCGATCGACATCGACGTCGATCTGGCGGCGGAGCGGACGCAGAAGAATCCCGTCTACTACGTCCAGTACGCCCACGCCCGGATCGCGGGGATCGTTCGGAACTCCGGCGATGCAAGGGTGGGAGGGGATGCCCCCGCGGAGCTCGAGCGGGAAGAGCGTGACCTGATCAAGCGGTTGACGGACTTCCCGCTAATTGCGGCCGAGGCCGCGGAGCGCCGCTCGCCGCACGCGATCCCGATCTATGCGATTCGGGTCGCCGACGACTTCCACCGCTTCTACCACGAGCATCGCGTGATCGGCTCGGAGACGGAGGCATTTCGTCTCGGGATCTGCGTCGCCACGCGGAACGTGATCGCACGCTGTCTCGACGTGATCGGCGTCGAGGCGCCCGACCGGATGTGAACGGCTAGCGCAGCGCGCGCAGCGAGCGCACCACGAAGCCGTCGAAACGAAACGCGGCGCCGATGCTATGGAAGGAAGGCTCTGGCAGAGCGTGCGAGAGCGTCTTGGTGACGGTGACCCGAACGCGTGGAGAGGCATGGGCCAGCAGCCGCGATTGCGAGACGGGGAAGTAGTCGTCGTGTGGCGAAGTTGCGAGCTCGACGGGCATCGTGAGGCGGCCGGCGCGTGAGATCGGTGAAAGCCGGTCGGCGGCGTCCCGCACCCGCCGCGGGACTCGGCGCCAGAGGCGGTCGAAAGCGAGCGGGTCGCGGTTGGCGAGCAGGCGGTAGAGGGCACGGCCTCCGGGGCCGACGCCGGTCGGCGGCGTGAAACCTGCGAGCGGATCGTCGCGCTCGTTCGGGATCGCGGCGAGCGACCCGAGGAGGAGCTCGCGATCCCGTTTCGAGGGGAGGCTCGCCGCGAGCGAGCGCGCGACGGCGAGCAACACGAAGTCGTCGGCGTCGTAGCCCTCCAGCGAGCGGCCGGCGCGGATGTAGCCGGTCGTGGCAAGCCTCGCCACCTCCTCGAGCTTCGAGTAGGGCGCGATCCCGACCACGGCCGAGACGCGACCTCCCAGCGCGCCGTCCTCTGCAGCGGCGAGCGCCAGGCTCGCTCCCACCGAGACGCCGACGAACCCGACGCGCCCGTCGTCCGCATCCGGACGATCCGCCGTCGTGCGAGCGACGGCGACGAGGGCGGAGAGCGTTCGCAGCGTGATCTGGCCCCGGCGCAGGCCGGGCAGCTCCGGCACGACGACGAGGAAGTGCGCGCGGGCAAGGCCGCGCGCAAGCCGTTGCACCTCTGGGTGGAGGTGTCCCTCCTCGGTGGCGCCGTTGACGAACACGATCGCGGGCCAGCGCTTCCCGGATCCCGGCCGGACGACGGTGGCGACCTGACCGGCCACGGTCGTCTCGTCGGCATGCGGCGTTTCGGTCGAAGCCGAGGCAATCCACCTCACCACCGGCGTGTCGATCGTCGTGGCGAGGACGACGAACGCGGCGGTCTGCGCGTCGATCCACGAGCGGTAGATCGAGATCGGAATCAGCGACGCGAGCAGGAGCAGGAACGCCGCCCACCGGCGTGCGAGCCGCAGGGTCGATCTCGCCGACGGAAACCGTGCCACGACGGCAGTAGGATTGCGCGGTGAGCGCCAGCCCGCCCGATCGGAACCTCGCGCTCGAGCTCGTCCGCGTGACCGAAGCGGCGGCGATGGGCGCTGCCCGCTGGATCGGGCGCGGCGACAAGGAGAGCGCCGACCAGGCAGCCGTCGACGCGATGCGCCTCATGCTCGACACCGTGTCGATGGACGGCGTCGTCGTCATCGGCGAGGGCGAGAAGGACGAGGCGCCGATGCTCTTCAACGGCGAGGAGGTCGGGAGCGGCGTCGGTCCCCAGGTCGACGTGGCGGTCGATCCGCTCGAGGGAACGCGCCTGACCGCCCTCGGCCAGCCGAATGCGATCGCCGTGATCGCGCTCGCCGAGCGCGGAACGATGTTCTTCCCGGGCGCGGCCGTCTACATGGACAAGATCGCGTGCGGTCCCGAGGCCGTCGAGGCGATCGACATCAACGCCTCGCCGACCGAGAACGTCGAGGCGGTGGCGGAGGCAAAGGGGAAGGACCCGACCGACGTCTCGGTGGTCGTGCTCGAGCGCGATCGCCACGACGATCTGATCCGCGAGCTGCGGGAGGCGGGCGCGAAAGTGAACCTCATTCGCGACGGTGACGTCGCGCCCGCGATCGCCGCCGCACGCGGTGGGACCGGGGTGGACCTGCTGATGGGAATCGGCGGGACGCCGGAAGGCGTGATCTCCGCGGCGGCGATCAAGTGCCTCGGCGGCTCCCTCCAGGGCCGGCTCTGGCCGCGGGACGACGACGAGCGGAGCCGGCTCGAGGAAGCCGGCTACGACGTGGAGAAGGTGCTGACGACCGACGACCTCGTGGCCGGGGAGGACGTCTTCGTCGCCGCGACCGGCGTCACGAGCGGCGCGCTGCTGCGCGGGGTCCAGTACACCCCAGACGGCGCGGTCACCGACTCCATCGTCATGCGCTCCCGCAGCGGGACGGTGCGCCGGATCGAGGCGCAGCACGCGTTTGCCAAGCTCGAGAAGCTCGTGGGGTCGTCGCTGCGCTGATTTAAGACGGCCGTAACGTTGGCCGCCGTAGGGTGACTAGATGGCCATGAGACTCATCACCCTGGTCGCAGCAGCGGCGGCCGCGCTCGCCCTGACGTCGGCCTCCATGGCCTCGGAGCAGGCGGCGTCGACGCTGACCGTCCACCCGTCCGCCTACGGCCAGGTGCTGTTCGACGGCCGCGGCTTCGTTCTCTACGCCTTCACGAAGGACCGCCGGCGGAGCGCGTGTAGCGGCGCATGCGCGAAGGCGTGGCCGCCCTACGTCGTCCGCGGTGCCCTTCGAGCCGGCGCAGGCGTGAAGGCATCGCTGCTCGGGACCGTTCGCCGGTCGAACGGCTCACGGCAGGCCACGTACGCCGGACGCCCGCTCTATTACTACGTCGGCGACACGAAGCCGAGGCAGATTCGCTGCCAGAACGTCTCCGAGTTCGGCGGTCTCTGGCTCGTCGTGCGGCCGAGCGGCAAGCTCGTTCGCGGCTAGGCGGTAACTGCTTCTCGCTCCATCTCGGGCGCGTACATCCCGGTGCGCGCGGCGCCGTTCATCTTGGCGCGATGGTAATAGGCCTGCTGCGCGGCCTCGACGTTCTCCTCCTTGCCACCCCACGCCTTCAGTGCAGGTGCCTGGAGCGCGCGTCCGTAGGAGAAGGACAGCTGCCACGGATGCTCCCCCAGCGCGTTCATCGCGTTGAGGTTTGTGGTCGCGTCCTCGTCCGACTGCCCGCCCGACAAAAAGACGATTCCCGGGACGGCCGAGGGCACATGACGCTTGAAGCACCGGATCGTCTCCTCCGCGACCTCCTCGTGCGACGCTTGCTCCGGGCACTCGTACCCGGAGAGCACCATGTTCGGCTTCAGCAGCATCCCTTCCGGCTGGACGCGCTGGTCCCGAAGCTCGGTGAAGACCGCGTGCAGCGTCCGTGAGGTGACCTCGAAGCTCCGCTCGATCGTGTGGCCGCCGTCCATCAGCACCTCGGGCTCGACGATCGGAACGAGTCCGGCCTCTTGCGAGAGCGCGGCGTAGCGGGCGAGCGCGTGCGCGTTCGTCCAGATGCAGTACTCGCTCGGGATGTCCTGGCCGATCGTGATGACCGCACGCCACTTCGTGAAGCGTGCGCCGAGCTCGCGGTATTCCTCGAGCCGCCCGCGCAGGCCGTCGAGACCCTCGGTCACCGTCTCGCCCTCTGCGAGCGCCAGCGGCTTGGCGCCCTTGTCGACCTTGATCCCGGGGATCACGTCTTTCGACTCGAGCAGCTTCGGGAACGGCGTCCCGTCGGACGAGCTCTGGCGGATGGTCTCGTCGAAGAGGATGACGCCGCTGATGAACTCCTCGACGCCCTCGGTGGTGAAGAGGAGGTCGCGATACGCGCGCCGATTCTCCTCGCTCGACTCCACTCCGATGGAGTCGAAACGCTTCTTGATCGTTCCGTCGCTCTCGTCCGCGGCGAGGATCCCCTTGCCCTCGGCGACGATCGCGGCGGCGGTTTCGTGCAGTTCCTGAGCAGCCATTTCTTCGCTCCCTGAGTCGCTTTGCTCGCCGTGAAGTATCCCCTAAGATCCTGAGTCCGGAGGGGCGACGCTGCGGCGGTTCGCCCCTCCTTTCCCCGCCCGCCCCGCGGTTTCTGCGTTTTCTCGCCGGGAACCTTGGTTGTGGCCGTTTACGTAAGTACGATCACGCCACGTGATTCGCCGTCTTGGCATCTCCGTCCTCGTCGTCGCGGCCCTCGCGCCCGCGCTGCGCGGCGATGCGGCCCCGCCCGTACTGATCGCGTCCGGGGTGACGCTCGGCGGCGTTCCCGTCGGAGGGATGTCGAAGGAGCAGGCCCAGACGGCTCTTCGTCCTGCGTTCGCGCGGCCGATCCGGCTCGTCTACGGTGACCGGCGTTGGCGCCTGCAGCCGTCCCGCTTCGGGGCCCGGGCTGGGATCTCCCGCGGCGTGGCCGAGGCGCTGCGTGCCCGGACGGGCGGGGCGGTTCAGCTGGCGTCGAAGGTCGACGTCCGGGAGGTCCGGCGGTTTGTCCGCGCACTCGACAAGCGCGTCTCGTTCCCGGCGACGGATGCGGAGCTGGCCGGATTGAAGGGGCTCGTCCCTCAGTTCTCGAAGGACAAGCCCGGGCTCCAGCTGTTGCGCGGGCTGACGAGGCAGCGGATCGTCCGCGCGCTCCAGTCGCCCGCCCAGCGGCGGATTCGCGCAGCCGTGAAGATCGTCCAGCCGGAGCGCACGGTTGCGAACTTCGGGCCGGTGATCGTCATCCGCCGAGGTGCCAACGAGTTGCGGTACTACCGGGGAGCGAAGCTCGTGCGGTCGTTCGGGGTCGCGACCGGTCAGGCGGTCTACCCGACTCCGACCGGGACGTTCAGCGTGGTCGACATGCAATACAACCCGTGGTGGCGCCCACCCGACTCTCCGTGGGCCGAGGGTCTGAAGCCGATTCCGCCGGGTCCGGGCAATCCGCTCGGCACGCGCTGGATGGGACTCTCCGCGGCGGGTGTGGGCATCCACGGAACCCCGGACGACGCCTCGATCGGGTACTCAGCCTCGCACGGGTGCATTCGCATGCACATCCCGGACGCCGAGTGGCTCTTCCACCACGTCCACATCGGGACGCCGGTCGTCATCACCGACGCGTAGCTCCAGGTTCGAGAACATCTCTGCGGGGTACGGAGGTCCCGGGATGCAGCCGGGGGACCGCAACTTCACTCAGGTCACGAGCGACCTCGAGGCGCTGAAGGTCGCCTTGATCGGAATGACTCCGCAAGACATCGAGCAGCTCGACGCCGAGGCGATGGCCCGCGAGATCAGCGCGATCCGCCTCCACCTCAAGCGGCTCGCGCTCGACCGCAGCATCGCAGCCGAGCGCTACGACTCGGCTCGAGATAGACCGCAGTAAGAGAGCGGACGACGGGGATCGAACCCGCGACCTCAGCTTGGGAAGCGCGACTGCGCCCCATCAGGTTTCACTGGACTTTTGTATGGAGTCAGCCGTCTGCGGTCTTTACTTCCCGACCGCACCCCTAACAAGATGTGTTCGCGGCTTTCAATGCCGAGGTCGATACGCGGAACGCGATCCTCCACCGAGACTGCACCGCCGCGGATTAACGGCACGCCCGTCGCGAGCCCGCGTTTTCGGTCTTTCTCGGAGAGTGGCTGAGGACCAACGCGTGACACGCGCGGCGGCGGCCGTCCACCAGGAGGTAAACAGGGGCCAAGTCTTGCATCCAGCAGCCGCCGAGGCCGGCTCCGCCGGCGTCGGCCAACTGCGGCACGAATCGAAAGGCGAACCGATCGAAGTCATCATGGCCCGCGAAGCGGGCCGGACTTCGATCGGGAGAGCGGACGACGGGGTTCGAACCCGCGACCCTCAGCTTGGGAAGCTGATGCTCTACCAACTGAGCTACGTCCGCGTGGGACGATTGTAGCTTCGCACTAGGGGCTTGCCCCGAGGCTCGGCGGAGGGTGGCCCCCTCGTCAACGGCGCGACCGAGTGTCACCATCAGGGCATGGCCGGTCGGGCAATCGTGGTCGACGATCACGCCGCCTTTCGCGCCTCGGCGCGGCGGCTGCTCGAGCTGAGCGGCTACGAGGTCGTGGGCGAGGCCGGTGACGGCAGGTCCGGCCTCGCGCTCGCGCAGGAGCTCGAGCCAGAGCTCGTCCTCCTGGACGTCGCGCTTCCGGACATGAGCGGGTTCGACGTGGCCGATGCCCTGGCCGGCGGCACCTCCGCCGTCGTGCTCGTGTCCAGCCGCGACCCCTCCGATCTCGGGCGGCGGGCGACGCATACCGGCGCGCTCGGCTTCATCTCGAAGGATCGGCTGTCCGAGGAATCCCTGCTCGCGCTCGTTGGTGGCGCGCGATGAACGCACGGCTCGTTCGCGCAGGGCTAGCCGTCGGCGGCGTTGCATTCGGACTGTACGGCTACCACCTGTTGCGGCACGACCTCCACTCGCCGGTCCCGAACGCCGTCGCGAGCGTCGGCGTCGCGTGGACATTTCTCGCCGCCGGCATCGTGGCGTGGGCGCGGCGGCCCGAGAGCCGTGTCGGGATCCTCATGACCTTCGTCGGCTTCTGCCTGCTGGAGCGGAAGCTGCAATACAGCCACCAGCCTGCGGCCTTCACGTTCGGCTTTCTCTTCGGCGAGCTGGGGATCACGGCTGCCTTCGCACATGCGGTGCTCTCGTATCCAAGCGGACGCCTGCGCACGAGCTTCGAACGCCGCTTTATCGCGGCCTCGTATGCGGTCGTAATCGGTTTCTCTCTCGCACTGCTGACCATCTGGGACCACCGTCGGACCTGTATCTGGAACGACACGTACTGCTCCACGCCGCGGCCGCGGAGCCTGCTCGCGATCCACGGCGATCCACAGCTCTTCGACGCGATCCGCGACACATACAAGATTGGCGTCTACGGCGTCCTCGCAGTCGTGTTCATCGGCCTTATCGTGCGACGCGTCGTGCGCTCGACGCACGCGGGCCGGCGCCTTCTTGCGCCGCTCATGCTCGCGGCTGCATTCGCGGCCACGCGCGCGGTCTCCGAAGCGATCCTCGGTTTCCTGCCGCACTCGCACGTGGCGTCCGAAGCCCTCTACTGGTGGCAGATCGCCGGCCAAGTGGCCGTGCCGCTGGCTTTGCTGGCGGGACTCCTGACGGCTCAGCTTGCACGCGGAACGGTGGCCGACCTCGTCGTCGAGCTCGCGAACATCCAGCCCGGAGAAGTCAGGGACGCGCTGGCGCGTGCGCTGAACGATCCGTCGCTTCAGGTGGCGTACTGGTTGCCGATGCGGCAGGCGTACGTCGATGTGGCCGGGAGGCCGCTCGAGCTGCCGGAAGACGGACTTGGAGTGACCCGGCTCGAGGACGTCGCCGCCATCGTGCACGACTCCGAGCTCGACCCCGACCTCGTCGAAGCTGCGGGGGCGGCGGCGCGCCTCGCACTCCACAATGCGCGACTGCAAGCAGACGTGCGCGCGCAGCTCGACAAGGTGCAGGAATCGCGACGCCGGATCGTGACCGCCGGCGATGAGCAGCGGCGGAAGATCGAGCGCGACCTTCACGACGGCGCCCAGCAACGACTCGTGGCGCTCGCGCTCGAGCTCCGCATGGCCCAGCGACAGCTCGGGACGGGCGACGCGGAGCTCGAGCGCGTCCTGGCCGACGCGGTCGGCGAGCTGCAAGTGGCCGTCGAAGAGCTGCGCGAGCTTGCTCGAGGCGTCCATCCCGCGGTCCTCACCGAGGAGGGTCTCGCCGTGGCGCTCGAGTCCCTCGCGACCAGGACGCCGCTGCCGGTGGAGATCGCGGCGACGCTCGAGGGCCGATTGCCGGCGGAGATCGAGGCCGCGGCGTACTTCGTCGCTTGCGAGGCGATCGCGAACGCGGTGAAGCACTCCCGAGCCACCGGTATCCGGGTGAGTGCGCAGCGGCGAAACGGCAAGCTCGTGATCGAGATCGAGGACGACGGGATCGGAGGCGCGAAGGAAAACGGCGGTTCCGGGCTGCGGGGTCTCGTCGATCGGGTCGAAGCGCACGGTGGGACGTTGCGCGTCGAGAGTGACCCGGGCCGCGGTACGCGGGTGATTGGGGAGCTTCCGTGCGCGTCGTGATCGCGGACGACTCCGTTCTCATGCGCGAGGGCGTTGCCCGCGTCCTTGCCGAGGCCGGGATCGAGGTCGCGGCGACCGTGGGCGACGCGGCCGGCCTGCGCCGTGTCGTGGCGACGGAAAAGCCCGACGTCGCGATCATCGACGTCCGGATGCCGCCGACGCAGACCGACGAGGGCTCGCGCGCGGCGGAAGAGATTCGCGAGCGCCATCCGCAGGTCGGTGTTCTGATGCTCTCGCAGATCGTCGAGCCACACACGGCGCTCCGCCTGTTCGGGGAGCGACCGGAGGGGTTCGGCTATCTGCTCAAGGACCGCGTCCTCGAGATCGACGACTTCGTGGAGGCTGTGAAGCGCGTCGCCCGCGGCGGCACGGCGATGGATCCGGAAGTCGTGTCTCGGCTCGTCGGCAAGCCGCGCAAGGACGATCCAGTCGACGAGCTCAGCCCGCGGGAACGCGAGGTGCTCGGGCTGATCGCGGAAGGACGCTCGAACGCGGGCATCTGCGCGAAGCTCTTCCTGAGTCCGAAGACCGTCGAGACACACGTGAACTCGATCTTCAACAAGCTTCGTCTCGCGCAGGCGCCGGACGACCACCGGCGCGTGCTCGCCGTGCTCGCCTACCTGCGTTCCGAGCAGTAGCACGTAGTCTTTCGCGCCGATGGACGCCGACGCCGTCGAGATCCGTGTCCTCGGCTGCCTGATCGAGAAGCAGCGGACGACGCCCGACGCCTATCCGCTCTCGCTGAATGCGCTCCGCCTGGCGTGCAACCAGACGACGAATCGCGATCCGATCGTCGAGTACGACGAGCGCACGATCAAGGCAGCTCTCGACCGGATGTCGAACCGCGGCTGGACGAGGTTCGCAAGCGGCGCGAGCAGCCGCGCCCTCAAGTACCGGCATCTGCTCGACGAGGCGCTCTCGCTTTCGGAGGCGGAGCTCTCGCTGCTCGCCGTGCTCATGCTGCGCGGCTCCCAGACACTGGGCGAGCTGAAGCAGCGCACCGAGCGGCTGCACAGGTTCGAGTCGCTCCCGGAGGTCGCGGAGACGATCGACGGGCTGATCGGGCGCGAGCTCGTCGTCCGCCTCGAACGCCGTCCGGGCCAGAAGGAGGAGCGGTACGCACAGTTGCTCGGCGGCGACGCACCGGAGGAGAGCGGCACAGGGCCTCCCGAAGAAGAAGGGCCTGACCGCCTCACCTCGATCGAAGAGCGGCTCAGCCGTCTCGAGCGTGCCTTCGACGAGCTGGCGACGCGCCTGGATTCCTAGCCCGGCCAGGCCTCGGCAAGGCGCCGGCGTGTTTCCTCGAGGTGCTCGGGCAGTACCTTGACGTCGGCAAGCACGGGCATGAAGTTCGTGTCGCCCGCCCAGCGGGGGACGACGTGCAAGTGCACGTGGTCGATCACGCCCGCACCGGCGATGCGCCCGAGGTTCCAGCCGACGTTGTAGCCCTGGGGCGCATAGGTCTCCGCGAGCGCGCCCATGCCGGCCGAGGCCAGCAGGTGGAGCTCGAGCACTTCGGCGTCTTCGAGGTCGCCGAACTCGCCGACGTGGCGGAGGGGCGCCACCATGAAGTGTCCCGAGGCGTAGGGAAACTTGTTCAGAAGCGCCAGCGCGTGCGTGCTCCTGCGAACGACCAGCCGCTCCTCGTCGGCCCCGGCCGCCGCGTCGCAGAAGAGGCAGCCCGGCTGCTCGTCGGCCGACTTGATGTACTCGAGGCGCCAGGGCGCCCACAGCTGCTTCACGCCGCTATCCTTCCGCGCGCTGTCGGGGTCAACCCATCGTAAGGGGGTCTGTTGGGCAGGCGGATGATCGTGTTTGCTTGCGTGCTCGGCCTGTTGCTCTTCGGCGCGGCCGGAGCGAATGCGGCTCAGACCTTCCCCGATCCTTCCGGTGACGGGAAGGGTGCGGCGGCGGACGTAACCCAGGTCGCCGTGTCGAACGACTTCGACGGCAACATCACCTTCTCGGTCACGTTCGCGAACCGGACCTCGCTGGAACCCGACGATCTGATCTTCATCTACCTCGATGTGGACAGAAACGACGCGACCGGGCCGAACGGCACCGAGTACGCGATCGGCCTTCGTTCGAGCGGGGCCGAGCTCCTCCATAGCACCGATGCCGCGTTCGCTCCCACACCCGCCACCACCCTGAGCACGGCGGACGGAGGCAGGACCGTTCGCATCAACAGGAGCGACCTCAGCGCCACCACCGGCTTCGTCTTCTACGTCGTGAGCACGCTCGCTCCTGATGCCGCCGCGCGCGACGACGCGCCGGACATCGGCGCCTGGATCTACGACCTCGATCTCAAACCGGCGCTGGGGACGCTGGCCGCACGCTTCTCGCCGGCGAAGCCGAAGGCGGCCAGGCCGTTCCGGCTCGCGTCGACGACGCTGCGGCTCGAGGACGGGACCAGGGTGAAGGCCGATTCGATCGCCTGCGTCGCCAAGCTCAACGGCAGGCGTCTCGCCGGGCGTTGCTCCTGGCGAATCCCTGCGTCTGCGAGAGGGAAGCGGCTCGTCGTGACCCTCGCCGCGCATTACAAGGGCGCGGTTGCGACGTTCACTCCCTGGCGCTTCCGCGTCCGCTAAGGAGTCTCAGGCGTCCTGATCGGGCGCCGAGGCCGGAGCCGCTTCGGCGGCCTGGCGGACCCGCAACGCCGAGAGCCACATGAGCGACGCGACCATCCCGAGCACGAGCAGCAGCGACGAGGTGAGGAGGATGGCCTGGAGCATCGCCTACGGCCGCCCTCTTCGGTTGTGAGGGCGGTACTCCTCTATAGCCAGCGCTTGTACTTGAAAAACGCGACCATCGACACGATCACCGCGACCATGAGCCCGACGATGATCCAGAACGCCGTGTGCGTGTGCTCACCCGGGAAGAGGACGTTCATCCCGAAGATTCCGGAGATGAGCGTCAGCGGCAGCAGGATCACGCTGAAGACCGTCAGGATTCGCAGGACGTCGTTCTGGCGATGCGAGATCAGCGACTCGTTCGTGTCCTCGAGCGCCTCGACGACCTCCTTGTAGTTGTCGAGCAGGTCCCAGATCCGCTCCGAGGCGTCGACGAGGTCGTCGAAGTAGAGCTCGAGCTCCTCGGGGAGGAAGCGCTCGATGTGCCGCTCGAGCAGGCGCAGGGCCGGACGCTGCGGCTTGATGATCTTCCGGTAGGAGATGATCTCCTGCTTGACTTTGGAGATGTCGGTGACGATCTCCTCGGACTGACGCTCCTCGATCTCGTCCTCGATCGAGTCGAGCTTGTGGGCGATCTTGTCGAGGATCGGGAAGCAGTAGTCGAAGAGGTCGTCCAGTACCTCGTAGAGCAGACGTCCCGACCCCTTCTCGAACAGCTGCTCGCGGAAGTGCTCGTCCTCCTGGCAGCGGCTGAGAGTCGCGTGACCGGCAGGAGCTCGACGTTCGGCATCGTCACGAGGTAGTCGGGCCCGAGGAAGAAGTCGAGCTCGCCCGCGTTCAGCCGCTGGATCGCCTTGTCGTAGGCGGGAAAGTGGAGGACGCCGAAGAGG
>DASWEF010000031.1:0-15893 GCA_036394855.1 Gaiellaceae bacterium
GGCTTGAACGCGAGCCCGACCTGCAGCTCCTGCACGCGCGCAGCGCGCACGACGGCGGGCAGGTCGTCGCAGGCCTCGTAGTGCACCGTGACGCTGTCGCCGCCTGCTTTCGCGATCGCGGCGAAGTGCTTCTCGGGATGCTCCGTCATCAGGTGACAGTCGATGTGTCCGCCCGCGTCGTGGATCACCTCGGAGATGGACTGGAGGACGATCGGCCCGATCGTGATCGGCTCGACGAAGTGCCCGTCGCCGATGTCGAAGTGAAAGATTCGCACGCCGGCACGAAGCAGCACGTCGAGCTGCTCGCCGAGGTGCGCGAAATCGGCCGCGTAGATCGACGGCTCGACCTCCACCGTTCGGATCCAGTCGTTCCAGCCCACCGCTGCGAGTCTAGGCGCCGAACTCGGCGGCGCCGCATAGAGGCCGTGCGGGCTCTGCCCGCACGGCCGTCTAATCCACCTCGCTCGGTGAGGTTGCGTTTGACCTACAGAAGCGCGACGTCTCTAGGTTCCGAGCCGGGCGATGAAGAAGCCCGAGGTGTCGTGGACGTGCGGAAGGGTGAGGAGAAACTCCGGGCGGCGCGGATGACGGAATTGCGGCCAGTCGTCGCCGAGGGGCACGATGCGAAGGCCGGAGCCATCGACGACCGCTTCGTTCTCCTCGGCGTTGATCGTGCAGACCGAGTAGATGATCGTGCCGCCCGGCTTCACACGCTCCGCCGCGACGCGCAGGAGCTCGAGCTGCAGCTCGGGGAGCGGTTGCGCGCGCCAGCGGAGGTCGGGTCGGGCCGCGAGGACACCGAGTCCCGAGCAAGGCGCGTCCACGAGGACATGGTCGAAGTCCGTCAGCTCCGGCGGAAGCTTGGTCGCGTCCGCAGTCACGACGGAGACGTTGTCGGCGCCGAGCAGACGGCAATTTTCCTCCAGCTCTCGTGCGCGGCCGGGATGGAGCTCCACCGCCACGACCTCGCCATCGAGCTGCGTCGCCTTGCCGCCGGGCGCCGCACAGAGGTCCAGCGTGCGGTCGCCCTCGCGGGCGCCGACCACCAGGCCGGCCAGCTGGGAGCCGCGGCTCTGGGGCCAGATCAGCCCGGCGGCGAGCGCGGCCTCGTCGACGCGCTCGACGTGGAGGGCGTCGGGAAACTCGGGATCGGGCTTCCCTGCCACGTGACCCTGCTTCCGCCGGTTGAGCCGGACGACGCGCTCCGGCGGTTCGTTCTGAGCGCGCATCAGCGCAAGCGCATCCTCTCGGCCGAGCTCGTCCCACCACAGCTCCGCAACCCAGTCGGGATAGGAGTGCTTGAGCGCCGCGTCGGCGGGTGTGTCCTCGCCGAGCGACGACAGCAGCGACGGAAGTCCTTCCGAGAGCCTGCGCATGACGGCGTTCGTGAACGCAACCGCGCGCTCCAGCCGCGCACTCCGTACGAGCTCCACCGTTTCGTTGACGGCCGCGTGGGTCGCCACTCCCGAGAATCCAAGCTGGTACGCACCGAGCCGCAAGGCCGCGCGCACGGGAGGATCGAGCTTGCGCACGGGCCGCTTCCCGAGCGTTCCGATCGCATGATCGAGCGTGCGCACGCGCTGCACCGTCCCGAACGCGAGTCGCTGCGCGAGCGCGCGGTCCCGGCTGTCCAGTCCGGTCGCAACGGTGCGCAGCACGCGATCGGCGTACGCGTCGTCTTCGAACACGCGCAGGACGACCTCGTACGCCGCGCCGCGGGCGGTCACCGCAATCCGCGCAGGAACTCTTCGTACGTCATGCGCCGCTTTCCATCGGGCTGCACCTCGAGCGGCTCGAGCCGCCCGCCTGCCACGCGGGCCTTCCAGATCGTCAGCGGTCGGCCGTGCAGCTCGGCGCGGGCGCCGATGTGCGGAGAGAGCGCGCGGACCCGGTTCAGCAGCTCGTCGGGCGGCAGGCTCCAGTCGAGCTCGCGGTCGGCCGCCGTGATCTTCTTCGCGTACGTGGCCGCCTCGTCGTCCTGCGGCGTGAACTCCGGCTCGGGCAACACTGCGTCCAGGAGCTCGACCGCAAGCGGCGCCGCCCGTTCGTACACCGTCCCCGCATCGTCCTGGACCCCGATCGGAAACGAGCGCTGTGCTGCGATCGGGCCGGCGTCGAGCTCCTTGACGGTGCGGTGAATCGTCACACCGGTCTCGGTATCTCCCGCCATGATCGCCCGCTCCACCGGCGCAGCGCCGCGCCAGCGGGGCAGCAGCGACGGATGGACGTTGAGCCAGAGCCGCTCGTCCAGAACGGCCTCCGGAATCAGCAGGCCGTACGCGACCACCACGACCGTGTCGGCGCCGAGGTCGAGCCCCGGCTCCGGGCGCGCCGGCTGGAGCACACGAAGACCGAGCCGGTCGGCGGCCTCCTTCGCAGGAGGCCCTCCGGTCTTGCGGCCGCGACCCCGCGGCGCATCCGGCCGTGTCAGCAGACATGTGATCTCGTGCCGGGCGGCGAGCCGCTCGAGGACGTCCGCTCCGAACGGCGCCGTCGCCGCGACGGCGAGCTGCATTAGCGGATGAGGAGCCGCGGCCGGAGCACCGCCATCGCCTCGCGGCGGGCCTCGGGCGTCGTCCGGTCGAGGATGAGCGTTCCGTCGAGGTGGTCGAACTCGTGCTGCGCGATCCGCGCCGGCAACCCTTCCAGGTCGTGCGCGACTTCGTCGCCCCGCTCGTCACGGCCTTCGATCCGGATCGAGAGCGGCCGCTCGACCGGCACGGTCACACCCTGAAGAGAGAGACATCCCTCGTCGTCGGTGTCGACCTCTTCGCCGCGGCTCACGATCTCCGGATTGACGAGGACGGCGACGACGTCGTCCTCCGGGGAGAAGACGAAGACGCGCCGGAGCACCCCGACCTGCGTCGCCGCCAGACCGACGCCGTTGGCGTCCTTCATCAGATCGCTCATCCGCGCGACGAGCCGGCGGAGGTCGTCGTCGAACTCCTCCACTGGCCGCGCTTCCATGCGGAGCACCGGGTCCGGGTACTGCCGGATCTGCGCCAGCGCGAGCTGCCGCCGCGCTTCGTGCTCGGCGTCGAGCTCTTCGGTCCGGACCTGTCCTTCGACGTCCTCCATTGCAGCGGGCACACTAGCGGCGTGGATCGGCGTGAGCGGGAGGCGATCATGCGTCAGGGCGTGACCCGGCCGGAGACCCCGCGTGACCGTGCCGCGCGCGAAGCGCTCGAGGAGGATCTGCAGGGGAATCCACTCGCCGGCGAGCCGCTGCAGCAGCGACTCCGCAACTTCCGCCCCGACGCGAGCGCGCAGCTCGCCGCGCTCGGCGGACCGCTCGCGTGGATGCGCCGGCTGCGGGCGATCGAGATCGCGGTTCGGCTGCACGAGGATCAGCTCGCCGAGGCCTGGCAGAACTTGCGCGAGGAGTGCGGCGAGGACGCGCGTCGCTTCGCGCGCGAATGGCGGACGTGTGCCGAGCGCTGGGACTTCCACGAGGTCAACGAGCTGATCGAGCGCCACAACCGCCACTACCCGGCGGAGTCACGGCTGCCCATGAATCCCCGGACCGGCGACTTCGTCCTCGTCAACGGCAGGCCGTACACGCGGTCGCCGCTCGACGCCGCCTGGATCCTGGCGCGCTTCCACGCCGAGAAGGCAGACTTAGAGATACTCGAATGGAATCGCTCTCCGGACGCTTCCTGATCGCCTCGCCCGCGATCCTCGACCCGAACTTCCGCCGCACCGTCGTGTTCATTACGGCGCACACCGACGAGGGCGCGGTGGGGCTGATCCTCAACCGCCGCTCCGATGCCACCGTCGGCGAGGCGGTTCCGCAGCTCGCCTCCCTGACCGACCTGGAGGAGCCCGTCTTCGTGGGCGGGCCCGTGAATCCGGAGGGAGTCGCAGTGCTCGCGGAGTTCCACGACCCCGAAGAGGCAGGCGTCGTCGTGATCGAGGACATCGGCTTCGTCGCGCTGGACGATGCGCTCGAGGAGGGCCCGCCCGACCTCGAGCGGACGCGCGTGTTCGCCGGCGTTGCGGGCTGGGGTCCGGAGCAGCTCGAGGACGAGCTCGAGCGCGACGACTGGATCATCGAGCCCGCCGCGCTCGACGACATCTTCACGGACGATCCCGAAGAGCTCTGGAGCACCGTTCTCCGCCGCAAGGGCGGCGAGTACGAGCTCGTGGCCCGCATGCCGTTCGACCCCTCGCTGAACTAGAGGCTTGGATCCGACCGTGATTCCAGAGGCCGAGCTCGAGCAGACCGAGGCAGGACTCGTGGCCGCGAGCACCGGCTGGTTCGTGATGAACGCGCGCGACGCACGCTGGTTCCACCGGCCGGGCCGCGGCGACAGCCTGCCGTTGACGGGATTCGACGAGTTCGAGGCCGAGACGTACTTCCCGATGCTCGGGATGTCGATCCAGGTGCTGCCGCCGGGCGAGCCGAACGCGACGTACCACTGGGAGACAGAGCAGGAGGACTTCCTCGTGCTCGCCGGCGATGCGCTCCTGATCGTCGAGGGGCAGGAGCGGCCGCTCGAGCAGTGGGACTTCGTGCACTGCCCGCCGGAGACACGGCACGTGTTCGTCGGCGCCGGCGACGGGCCGTGCGTGATCCTCGCGACCTCGTCGCGGCAGTTCCAGAAGGACGGGCCGTGGGCCTTCTACTGCGCCGACGAGACCGCGCGCCGCTACAACGCGAGCTCTCCCGAGGACACGCAGGACGGCGAAATTGCATACGGGCGGTTCCCACCGTCGCAGCCGACGCGCTACCGCGACGGTTTGCTGCCCGGCTACGAGTCTTAGACCTAGCGCCTAAAGGCTCTGCGGATCGACGTCGACGACGGCGCTGAGGCCGGCCCGGCGCATCGCGGGCGCCCCTGCGCTGAGCAGGCGTCCCGCCTGCGTCGCCAGCCGGCGCGGGTGTTCGGTCTTCGCGACGAGTTGCGCGCGGAACTTGCCGCGTAGCCGGAGCAGGGGAGCGGGACCGAGCAGGTCGCCCGCCAATCCGGCCTTCAGCTCAGCGAGCGCCTGCAGCGGCGCGTCGGGCTCGGGTCCCGCGACGACGATGCGAACGAGGTGCCGGAACGGCGGATAGCCGAGCTCTCGACGCCGCTCGAGCTCGCCGGCGAGGAAGCGCGGCACGTCGTGGCGCGCGGCGAGCTCGATCGCGCGCGAGTCCGGCTGGAAGGTCTGCACGAGCACGCGACCCGGCGCGTCGCGCCCGCTGCGTCCCGCGAGCTGCGTGAGCAGCTGGAACGTCCGCTCCTCCGCGCGAAAGTCCGGCATGCCGAGACCGGTGTCCGCGTCGACCACCGCCGCCAGCGCAACGCCGGAGAAGTGATGGCCTTTCGCCACCATCTGCGTTCCGACGAGCACGACGCGGTCGGTTGCGGCAAAGCGCGTCAGCGCCGCGGCGAGTGCCCCCGGGCGTTCGACCGCATCCGCATCGAGCCTGATGCGCTCGAGCTCCGGCACCTTGGCCTCCAGCTCGCGCTCGAGCCGCTGCGTTCCGGCGCCGAGCCGGGCGAGCTCCGTGGAGCGGCAGACCGGGCACGTCTCCGGCTCGCGCTCCGCATAGCCGCAGTGGTGGCAGCGCAGGTACCGGTCGCCGTGGAGGACGAGGGCGACGTCGCAGTTCTGACAGCGAAGAGTCGTGCCACAGGCGCGGCAGTGCAGAGCGGGCGCGACACCGCGCCGGTTGAGGAGCAGGATCGCCTTCCCGCCGCCTTCCGCGATCGCGCCGAGCTCTGCCAGGAGCGGCGCCGACAGCGGATAGCCGGCCTCGCGGCGCAGGTCGACGACACGCACAGGTGGAAGCGGGCCTGAAAGCCGCCCGCCGAGCTCGAGGCGTTCCAGGCTCCCCCAGCTCTCCGGTCTCGGCGTCGCGCTCCCGAAGACTGCGACCGCCTGCTCGAGCGCGGCCCGTTTCGCGGCAACCGTGCGGGCGTCGTAGCGCGGATCGGATTCCTGCTTGTACGAGGCATCGTGCTCCTCGTCGATGCAGAGAACGCCGAGTCGCGGGACGGGTGCGAACACCGCCGAGCGCGCGCCGACGACGATGGGAGCTTCCCCGCGTGCGATGCGGGCGCGCTCGTCGCGCCGTTCCGCCTCGGTGAGCGCAGAGTGCAGCACCGCGATCCGTTCGCCGAAGCGCGCGCGGAAGCGACCGAGGGCCTGCGGCGTGAGCGCGATCTCCGGCACGAGCACGATCGCGCCGCGCCCCCGCTCGAGCGCGGCGGCGCAGGCCTGGAGATAGACCTCGGTCTTGCCGCTCCCTGTCGCGCCGTGCAGCAGGAAGTTCGCGCTCTCACCCGCATCCAGCGCGCCCACGATGCGTTCGAGCGCCGCCCGTTGCGACGAGCTCAGAGTCTCGGGTTCCGCCTCTCCGGCGAGTGCGTCTCGTTCCGCCGGCTGCGGCCGCTCGCCTCGCGCCTTTCGCTGGACGGGTGCCACGAGCGAAAGTGCACGCCCCGGGGTCGAGCCGTAGTAGTCGGCAACCCACAGCGCGAGCTCGACGAGCGGGCGCGGGAGCTCCTCGATGACGCGTTCGATCGGCGACGTGTCGATTCCCTTGGGCGGTGCAACGTCGACCTCCGTGACGACTCCGCGCCGGCGCGCGCTGCCGAAACGCACCTCGACGACGGCACCCGGGCCGACATTCTCGGGAACCTCGTACGTGAATTCGCGCGCGAGGGCGCGGGCGGTTACGAGCGGATAGACGGACGCGTAGCGGGTCAAGAAGTCCAGCGTAGAGTGACCGTGTGACGCAGTGGCATTGGGACCCGGCCACCTACCTCGAGAACATGTTGGCCGAGATTCCCGCCTATCCCGGAGCTGCAGACTCAGACCGCCGCTGCGGCCGGGGGGATCGAGGCGCACGAGATTCTGGAGCTCAGCATCGGAACCGGCGAGACGACACGGCGGATCCTGGAGGTCCATCAGGAAGCGCGGTTGACCGCGATCGACTCGAGCTCGGAGATGCTCGAGCGCGCGCGGTCGGCCTTTCCCGACGCGGATCTGCAGCGGGCGAGGCTCGAGGATCCGCTCCCCGAAGGCCCGTTCGATCTCGTCGTGAGCGCGCTCGCGGTGCATCACCTCGACGGCGCCGGCAAACGCGATCTCTTTCAACGCATCGGGCAGGTGCTCAGGCCGGAGGGCTGTTTCGTGCTCGCCGACGTGGTAGTCCCCGAACGCGAGGAGGACGTCATCACTCCGATCGACTGGGTGATGGACCTGCCGGACCGAGTCGACGACCAGCTCGACTGGCTGGGGGAAGCGGGCTTCGAGGCCGAAGCCGTCTGGACCTACAAGGATCTCGCGGTGCTCCGGGCTAATAAGAACCTCTAACGAAACGAAGCACAGGCTGCCGGGCCGCGCTGGCCGGCGCGAGGCCGCGTCCTCAGTCGCGTCAAGAGCAATGCTATTGCCGCTCCCTGCGTCCTTGCCTCGCACCGGCCATCGCACCCCGGCAGCGTGTGGTCATTCCGTTAGAGGTTCTACGCGCCCGCAGCCTCGAGGATGAAGTCGGTCGCGAAGCCGAGGAAGAGCCCGACGAAGACGCCCCAGGTGACGACGGTCTTGGAGCTCAGCAGCCGGCCGACGTTCAGCATCTCCATCACGACGTAGAGAATCGAGCCGGCGGCCAACGAGAAGAAGACGATCGAGACACTCTCGTTCACCCACGCCTGGCCAACGAGGGTCCCGATGAAGGTCGGCCCGCCGCCGATCAGCCCGAGCAGGCCGAGGAAGGCCCAGCTCGGCCGCTCTTGCTCACCGGTGAGCGGTGCGCAGATTCCCAGACCCTCCGTTGCGTTGTGCAGGCCGAAGCCGATGATCAGGACGATTGCGAGACTGACCTCGTCGGCAGCGGCGGACTGACCGATCGCAAGCCCCTCGCCGAAGTTGTGGAGGCCGATGCCGGTCGCGATGAACACGGCGAGCCAGCGCGCAGGCGACATCCCGGTGAAGTGATGATCGTGCTCGAATTCGGCGGTGGCGGCCGCGCCAGGGCCGAGGAAAGCGCGCCGCCGGCGCCGCTTCATCCAGGAGTCGTAGTAGACGAGGCTGAGCAGGCCGACGAAGAAGCTGCCCGCGAGCAGGAACGCGAGCCAGGCAAAACGACCGCCGTGTCCCTCCTCGAGCGCCTCCTCGACGGGATGGACCGCTTCGGTGAGCACGTCCCAGAGCAGGAAGATCAGGATTCCTGTCGCGGTCGCGGCCAGGAACGCCTTCGTCTCGGCCTTGACACTCTGCATCCGGGCGATCGGCAAGCCGAGGAAGATCGTGAAGCCCGCGATCGCGCCGAGGATGAGGGTCTGTGCGGTGCTCATGTAAGGGCCACCTTACACAACGTGTCAGGACTACGATGCAGGGCCATGGCGCAGGGACACTCAGTCGACGAATACCTCGAGACGATCTACTTCCTGGCCTTTCCGATCGGCGAATACCGGCCGCTGAGCGCCGGTTCCCCCACGCTGGCGTCGCGCGTCGCGGAGATGCTCGGCGTCTCGCGGGCGTCGGCGGGAGAGATGCTCAAGCGGCTCGAGGGCGAGGGCCTGATCGAGCGCGGCGAGCACAAGGAGGCGTTGCTGACGGCGACCGGGCGGAAGCGCGCGGAGCGGGTCGTCCGCAAGCACCGGATCATCGAGCGGCTGCTGACGGACTTCATGGGCTACACGGCCGCGGAGGCGCACGTGCACGCGGACGCGCTCGGCGACACGTTTACGGACGAGATGGTCGAGCGGATCGAGGAGCGCCTGGGACGGCCCGAACGCTGCCCCCATGGATGGCCGGTCGATCCCGACGTCGAGCAGGCGGAGAACCAGCACCTGGCCCCGCTCTCGGATCTCGAAGCCGGAGCGCGCGCGACGATCGTCCGGCTCGCGGAGCACGACGGCGACCTCCTGCATTGGTTCTACGACGAGGGACTCGTGCCCGGGCGGGAGATCGAGGTGCGCGACGCGCAGCCGGCCGCCGGGCAGATGACCGTCCGGCTCAACGGCGCGGAGCGGGCGATCGGCGAGAAGGCAGCCGCCGGTCTGTTCGTCCGGCCGACGTAAGAGAGCACCGTCCACGACGCGGACGGGAAGGACACCGACGTCCAGCCCGGGCCGCCCGTGATACCGGTGCGCAGGGCGCTGAGCACGACCCAGCGCAGGCCGAGCCGGCGCGCCTCGCGCAACGGCTCGCGGTCGGGGAGCGGGACGAGCGTGCGACTCAGCGCGGGCCCGTAGAGCGGATAGTCCCAGTCGTCGGTGCCGAGCAGGACGCCCACGCGCGCGTCGGCCGGCAGATGACCCTCCAACCACTCGAGCGCGTCTCGCATCCCGGCGCGCGTCACGCTCTGGGTCTCCCAGCGCGCGAGCGTCCAGGCCGGCTCCGTGCCCTCGAACCCGGCCGGTTTGGCGTGGTCGAGGGAGAGGCCGACCCCAAGCGTCAAGACGCCCGTGACGGCCAGCGCCGCGCAGACGAGCCGGTAGGGCCGGAGCCAGGCGGCCAGCGGCATCGTCAGCGCGAGGGGGACGAGCAGGAACCGGCCGACGAACGGGTTGTAGCTGTAGACGAGCGCGAGCTCGAGGACGAAGAGCGGAAGCGCGAGAGCAAGCACGACCCGGAGACGGGTGCTGTGCCGCATCGCCCCGGCGATCAGGAAGAACAGCGACAGGGGCACGACGAGCAGAAGTCCGAGCGGGCCGAAATAGGAGATGTCCTCGTTCGGGATCGTGTTCGGCCACGGTGGCTCCGCCGGCAGCCCGAGCCCCTCGAAGCCTGCGAGCCCGACCTCCCAGATCGCCTTGAGCGTCTGCGGATTGGGCCGGTAGCCGCTGAAGTCGATGAAGCGCCAGTAGTCGCGGGCGACGTTCGCACCCAGGTCCTTGACGGTCACCTCCGGCCTGAAGGAGTCCACCTCGGCCGAGGCTCCGAAGACGCTGCCGGTGTGCCGAAGGTTGGAGACGTATCCGAAGGAGCCGAACGCGGCAATCGCGACCGCCGCGCAGACGGCCAGCTCGGCCAGCCGGCGCCGGGGAAGCAGCAGCAGGGCGCAGAGGACGAGCACCGGCAGGATGAAGAGCGCCGTCAGCTTCGTCCCGATCGCGAGCGCGAGCGCCACGGCCGCTAGCGGAAGCTCCCGTCGCCGGCGCCCGAGCAGGAGCGCAAGCGAGCAGGCCACGAACGAGGCGACGACGAGATCGTTCTGCGTCGTGCTCGCCTGCAGGGCGACCTCGGTCAGGGTCGCGGTGAGCAGCGCGGCCAGCAGCGCGCCACGCCGGTCGAAGCCGATCCGCAGCGAGGTCAGGTAGATGGCCGGCAGGAGAGCGAGCTGGGCGAGGTATTGAGGAAGGGCCGCGAGCCGGTCGCCGTGCACGAACACGAAGGTCGAGAGGACCTCCATCTCGGCGTTCGGCGGAAAGACGTTCTGGCGGTCGGTGTGGGCGCCCGAGATCCAGCCGACTGCGTCGCGCTGATACCACGCGGCGGCGCGCGAGAGGTGATACGCGAGCGCATCCCAGTTGTTCGGCGGAACCGCGAACACGAGGAACGCTTCGTAGGCGAGCGCGAGCCCGACCGCCACGCCGAGGAAGAGCAGGACCGGCTCGCGCCGCAGTGACGAGAACGGCAGACGGGGCCTGGGCGGAAGCGGCCGGCCGAGCTTCAGCCAGACGGCGAGCGCCGTCGCCCCGGCGACGGCCTGCAGGGCGAGATAGGCCTCTGCGCGCACGAGGTGCACGAGCGAGAGGAGCTCGGCGGCGGCGACGATCTGCGCCGCGGCGAGCACGTAGACGGCAACGAGCTGCACCGCTCCCTCCAGCCGCAGGGAGGCCACCACGATCAGCGCGGTACCGACGACGAGCGTCGCCCAGAGCACGAGCAGGATCACCCGCGCTGTATCGGCCCCTCGCCGCCATCCCTTGAACGAGGGATGCCCGCGTCGGCGGGAGCGCTACAGGGAGGCTAGCGAGCTGATTCCGGCGGCTTCGCGGAGCGCATCGGCCTTGTCCGTGCTCTCCCATGTGAAGTCGCGGTCGTCGCGGCCGAAGTGACCGTACGCGGCGGTCTTGGTGAAGATCGGCCTCCGCAGATCGAGATCGCGCAGGATCGCTGCGGGGCGCAGGTCGAAGTGCTCGCGGACGAGCTGCTCGAGGCGCTCGATGGAGACGCGCTCGGTGTCGAACGCGCGCACCGCGACCGAGACGGGATGCGCGACGCCGATCGCGTACGCCACGTTCACCTCACAGCGGTCCGCCAGCCCCGCAGCGACGATGTTCTTCGCCACGTAGCGCGCTGCGTAGGCAGCCGAGCGATCGACCTTGGTCGGATCCTTGCCGGAGAACGCGCCGCCGCCGTGGCGCGCAGCGCCGCCGTAGGTATCCACGATGATCTTGCGTCCCGTCAGCCCCGTGTCGCCCATCGGCCCGCCGAGCACGAACTTGCCCGTCGGATTGACGAAGACGAAGTCACGGTCGTCCATCAGGCGCTTCTCGTCGTAGAGATCCGGGGGGAGGATCGGGTGCAGCACGCGCTCGATGATGTCCGGCTTGATCAGGTCCTCCGACGAGATCCCGTCCGAGTGCTGGGTCGAGACGAGCACGCGCTCGATCTCGACCGGACGCTGACGCCCGTCTTCGTCGACCTCGTAGCGGATCGTCACCTGCGCCTTGCCGTCCGGCCGCAGATACGGAAGCTCGCCGGCCTTGCGCACCTCTGCGAGCCGCTTGCAGATCTTGTGCGCGAGCATGATCGGAAGGGGCATCAGCTCCTTCGTCTCGTTCGTCGCGTAGCCGAACATCATTCCCTGGTCGCCCGCGCCGATCCGGTCGAGCGGGTCGTCGTCACCGGGGTCGTGCTGCACCTCGTAGGACTCGTCGACGCCCTGGGCGATGTCCGGCGACTGCTCGTCGATCGCCACCACCACGCCGCAGGTCGTCGCGTCGAAGCCCCACTCCGAATGCGTGTAGCCGATCTCGGCGATGCGCTCGCGGACGAGCTTGGAGATGTCGACGTAGGTCTCGGTCGAGATCTCGCCCGCGACCACGACGAGCCCGGTCGTGATCAGCGTCTCGCAGGCGACCCGACCGTCGGGATCGTCCGTGAGCACGGCATCCAGGACGGAGTCCGAGATCTGATCGGCGACCTTGTCGGGATGCCCCTCGGTGACCGATTCAGAGGTGAAGAGGAACTCGCGCGGCGCAGCCATGACGCGGAAGGCTACACGCAGCCGCGGCCTACTTGATCCGCAGGAAGAACGTGACCTGGATCTCGCTCGGGCGGGTCGCCGCGTACTCGACGGCGGAGCGGAGCGGCCGGAGGTTGCGCCCGACCTCGCGCGGGACCGGCGCGTTCATGAGGCGCTCGGCATAGCTGATGCCGCCGTGGACGTTGACGTAGAGGAAGCCCTGCGTCTTCGACGGCATCCCGGAAGAGTCCAGCGCGCCCTGGTACTCCTTGCTCTGCGCGAGCGAGGGCGGATTGCCCCTCAGCGCCTTGATCCCCGCCGGGAAGTCGGTGATCACCAGGCGCTTCCCGACGTTCGCGTAGTACACCTTGAAGGGGTCGGCGAAGAACACACGCGCCGGGATGCCGGCGACACGCGTCGCTTTCGGCCGTGACGGAAGCTCGAGCTGCGCGCGGTAGCGGGACAGGATGCGATCGAGCGTGGCCATGCCGTTCGTCCCGGCCGCAGGCTCGGCGATGAACGTGATCTCCGGAATCTTCCCGGACGGAGCCGGCCGCACGTAGACGGCGTTCTCTCCCTCCAGCAGCAGCCCGATGCGTCGCAGCAAGGCGGAATAACGATGGAACTCCGGAACGTCGGTGAACATGGGATTGTTCTCGAGCTTGTCGAAGGCGCCCTTGGCGCCGTGGAACGTCGCATAGGCGAGCGCGTCCTTCGGTACCTCGTGCGGCAACGCCGGCCCGAAGGGCTTCGTCGGGGAGAGCCCCTTGAACGCCGGTCCCGGAGTGCCGTGCACATTCGCGTCCCAACGGATCCCGTCCGAAGTGGCGCGGAGGTTGGTCGCGAACCAATCGAGGCGACCGAGCTTCGGAAAGATCTTGCGGAAGTCGGGATCCTGCTCGCGCCGCGCGAGGGCCATGAGTGTGGCGCCGTCGACGTAGCCTCGGAAGAGCCAGTCGTCGGGATATGAGTCCATCGCCTCCTGGAACGCGTCCTTGTCGGCGAGCGAGTCGCCCGAGCCGCTCTCGCGCTTGAAGCGGTCGATCAGCTCCTGGCTCGGCGCGAGTACCTGCCAGGCGCCGACCTTCGCGCGGAAGAGATCGCTGCTGGTGCCCTGCTCTTTCGCGATCAGCTTGTCGAACTTCGACTCGTCGCTCGGCTGCATCAGCGCGACGAAATCCTCGCCGTCGTTGTCGAAGTCGAGCCAGACCATGTCGAGCTCGGGCCCGAGCGCGGGCTTGACGTCACGGTCCCAGGAGAGGCCCTCGTTGCGCAGCCCTTCACGGAAGATCTTGAGCGCCTTCTCCTTGTCCGGGAAGCGGCTCGCAAGCTGGTCGACCGTCTGCCACTGAGACGAGTCGACGTCCATGTTGACGGCGATGAAGGCCGGCGCACTCGCGGGAACGATGTCGGCTCCGCCGGTGCCGGCAGCGGTCGTTCCGCCGCAACCTGCGGCGAGGAGCGCCAGAGCGGCGAAAACCCCCGAGAGCCAGCGCATCGGGCCATAGCCTTCCCGCCGACCCGGATATGTAACTGCTAGCGGAAGCTGAGCCGCGCCTCGAACCGGCTGGTCGAGCCGGATCGGGCGCCGAAGGCGACGAGCGTGCCGAGGCGGTCGAGATCCTGCGTTCCGGCCGGGCTCGCGGTTCCACGGGAGAGCAGCTGTCTCACGGTCTGGAGGATCGGCGCGAGCCGGTGGACGTCCGCATACGCCAGGAAGGTGACCTCGTCCGGAGCGCCTGCCGCTGCGAGCGCGTCCTTGAAGGATTGGTCGTCAAGGAGCGAGCCGCCGCTCGTTCCCAGGGTGGCCGGCGCGTCCGTGAGCACGACGCGGGAGCCATACCGGGCAACCCGTAGCGGGAGCACATTCCCGGTCTTCGCTCGCAGCCGCGCGGCGAAAAGGCGTAATGAGCCGACCGCGGCCTGCGGATTCGGACTCTCGACTTCCAGTGCGAAGACCGGGATCGGGACCAGGTCACCGGGAAGCACGTAGAAGGCGCCTTCTCCACGGAGTGCGGGCGCCAGCCGCGCGAGCGGCACGCCGAGGTAGCGCTCGACCTCTCGAAGGGAGTCGCGCAGTGCCGGATCGGCGGCGACCCTGCCGAGCGGGCCGTCGAGATCCTTGAACGACACCGCGAGGACCGCCCCCGACGGAACGTCGCGCAGCAGCCGCGGCCGGTACACCGCCGGCGCAGGGCTGAGTGACCCGGCCTGCAGCTCGAGCCGGACTGCGTCCTGCTCCGCCTCCAGACGCGCGGCGACCCAGCGCGGACTGCCCGCGGCCCGGATGCGCCCGCCGGCCTCGGCCGGGAGAGAGCGGAGTGCGGCGCCGCTCGCATACGCACGCGCCACCGCATCGCCCGTCAAGCGGTCGCTCGCGTCGTGGAACCACTGCACGTCCGCGAGCGAGCGGCCCGACTCCGCTGCGCGCACCTTCTGGAACGTCTCCGGCGAGTCAGCCACCACCGACCAGTCGCCGATCCGCTCGACGCGATACCCCTCGGCGTGCTCGTCGTAGGCGGCAACGAGGGAGCGCAGCTTCGCCTCGTCCTTGGGCTGCGTCAGGACGATCGCTTCCGGTTGCCCGTCCTCGCTGCCGAGGACGGCCACGTCGAGCTCGTCGCCGATCGCAGGTCGGACGTCCTCGTCGAAATCGAGCTGAACGGTCCGCAGCGCCTTTCGCACCTGGTCGAGCACCCGGGTCCGCACGCGCAGCCCGCGGGTGAGGTCGTCAAGGCGCCGCCATTGCTGCGAATCCAGATTCCCGTCGACGGTCACGAACGCGATTGCATCGGGAGGAACGAGCGCTGCCGCGCGGCCGAGGTTCGCGCTCGTCGGCGCGGTGCCGCTGCCACAGGCCGAGGCCACGAGCAGGAGAGCGGTTGCGAGCGCTGCGATGGCTACGCGCATCGCAGCCATGGTAGTGGCGGGCTACTCCTCGGTCGGTTCGCGCCCCATCAGGCTGGCGAGCAGCGAGTCGAGGCTCTCGCCGCCGAGCACCCGGCAGACGCCCTCCGTGATCGGGAGTTCGACGCCCAGCCGGTGCGAGAGATCCCGGAGCACGGGCGCGGTGGTGAGGCCCTCCACGACCTGGCCGATCTCCGCCGCGGCGTCGTCCGCAGAGGCGCCGCGGGCGATCAGCTCACCGGCACGGCGGTTGCGCCCGTAGCCGGAGAAGCACGTGACGATCAGGTCGCCCATCCCGGCCAGCCCGGAGAAGGTTTCCGGCTGCGCGCCCTCGGCCTCGCCGAGGCGCGCCATCTCGACGAGACCGCGCGTGATCAGGCTCGCCTTCGCGTTGTCGCCGAGCCCGAGCCCGTCCACGCCGCCCGCGGCCAGCGCGATCACGTTCTTCGCCGCTGCGCAGAGCTCGACTCCGACGAGGTCGTCGTTCACGTACACGCGGAACACCATGGAGTTGATCGCCTCCTGGAGCCGCTCCGCGAGCTCGTGGTCCTCGCTCGCGACCACGGTCGCGGACGGAAGTCCGTCGGCGACCTCCTCCGCCATGTTCGGGCCGGACAGCACGGCGACGGGACGCCCGCGCACCCGCGTGGAAAGCCGCTCGCCCGTGGCGGGATCGAGACCTTTCGTGAGACTCAGCACCGGCGCGTCGCCCGGCAGGGCGGCCGCCACGTCGGCAAAAGCGCGGCTGGGAACCGCGAGCACGACGAGGTCGGCATCCGCGATCGGCGCTTCGTCGATCGGGGCGGCTGCGATCCCGGCGAGGTCGACGTTGCGGAGGTAGCGCGGGTTG
>DASWEF010000032.1:0-3120 GCA_036394855.1 Gaiellaceae bacterium
CTGCCGGACCGCTTCGGGGTCGAAGCGTCGCTCGATCCGCGTCCTGGCGCTGGATACCTTCTCCAGCGTCTTGGAGTACACGATCTTGTCGGCCGCCTGCCATAACTCCGCGAAGTCCTGTATGAAGGGCGGCTGGTCGGCGAGAGTGTGCGCGGTCTCCCAGTAGACCATCACCTCGTACATCCGGCGGCCGTAGAGGTAGGTGCCGACCGGCCGTTCGAGGTCGTTGACGAAGCGGTGCACGTCCTCGTCCGGCGCAGCCCAGTCGAAGTTGCCGTCCTCGTCCGCGACGTAGCCGTCGAGCGAGCTGATCGCCGAGTAGATCAGCTTGGCCATGGTGCGCCTCTCTCTAGGCGCGCTCGCCGGCCCGAGGACCGGCGAGCGCAACCCTCTAGCAGGAGAGGACGATTTCGTTGCTCGGCGCCGACGCGTTTCCGGATGTGTCGAACGCTCTGACGACGAAGCTGTTCGGGCCTTCGGTGCGGCAGTACGCGATCGTCGAGGCGTATCCGATCGTCGTGCTTTCGCCGGCAAGCTCGCCGTTCACATAGACCTCGTACAGGATCTGCGACTGCGGATCGACGTCGTCGGTGGACGGATCCCAGTCCAGCCAGGCCTCGGGCGGGCTTGTCTCGGGAGCGAACCTGAGGTTGGCCGGCGCCGTCGGTGCGGTCGTGTCGGTGGCGGCAGGCGTCGTGACCGACAGGAGATTGCTCTCGACCGTGTTGCCGAAGTAGTCGCGCGCGGTGACCCTGAACGTGTGCGTCGTCGACGGCGCGACATGCGTGAGCAGTGCGGTTCGGTAGCCGAGCTGACCGGCGACGAACGGGCTTCCGTCGACGAAGAGCGCGTACGAGACCTGGCTCGTGTTGTCGGTCGATGCGGTCCAGGAAACGGAGATCCGCGCCGGGTACACGGAGGTCGTGGTCAGCGTCGGCGGGGGGCTGGGCGCCGTCGTGTCGGGCGGCGTCGTGTAGGTGACGGTGTTGCTGGGCGCCGAGCGGTTGCCGTTGGCGTCGACCGCGATGATTGAGTAGTTGTACGTGGTGTCTGGCCACAGCTTCGGGTTCGTGAAGGTCGTTTGCGGTGGATCGATCCTGATGCATCCGAGGCCGTCCCGCTGCACGCAGTACCACCAGTTCGTGGAGCCTTTCGTCGACGGGTCCCATGCGAGCGAGATGCTCGTGGCCGAGCTGGCGGTGATCCTGAGGTTGGTCGGCCCCGTCGGCGCGGTCTTGTCACCTGTAGGCGGCGGCTTCGCCGGTGACCGTGATGCGAAGACGAGGGCGAGCAGGAGCACGGTCGCGGCAAATGCGGTTTTTCGGACCGACATGAGACTGCCTTCGGCGGGGCTGACAGAGCAACCGGAGATACGGTCGGGGATCACGCCCGGATTTGCGAAGGCGGCCGGTCGGCCGGTCATTTAAGGGTCTTGTAAGCACTGGTTAAGGCACGAGCAAGGTTTCCTTCCTATTGTCGCCGGGTTCATCCAGGCGAGAAAGGGGATCGTTCGTGGTGAGCATGAGGTACCTCGCGCCCGCGACTTGCACGCTGCTTGCACTTGCGGCGCCTGCGCTCGCTTCGAGTTCGAGCTCGCTCGGTGTGAGCGCTCGGCCGGCGACGCTTGAGCGCTCCCTCGTGAGCACAGCAGCCGGCAGCTGGACGGCGACGGCAAGCATGTCGACCGCGCGTTCGGGCCTGACCGCGACTCGGCTCGGAAACGGGCGCGTCCTCGTAGTCGGCGGGGAAGGTGACACCGCGCACAACTCGACCGCCGAGCTCTACGACCCGGCCAGCGGCACTTGGATTCCGGCCGGGACGCTGAACGAGCCGCGCACCCTTCATGTTGCGGTGCGTCTCGCCGACGGGCGCGTCCTCGTCGCCGGCGGCGGCTGGTACAGCGCCGGCGCCGAGCTGTACGACCCGGCGACGAACAGCTGGACGCCGACCGGGAGCATGAACGTCGGCCGGATCGACTTCACCGCCACGTTGCTCCTTGATGGGCGCGTGCTCGTCGTCGGGGGTAACTCCCCTAGCGGCGGCGTGCAAACAAGCGCCGAGCTGTATGACCCGGCGACCGGGCGGTGGAGCCTCACCGGCAGCCTTCGGACACCTCGCGATCGTCACACTGCGACGCTGCTGGCCCAGGGCGACGTCTTGGTCGCGGGCGGATCCAACTCGAGCGACTGGCTGCAAAGCGCAGAGCTCTACGACTCCGCGCGCGGACGGTGGAGCAGGGTGGCGGCCATGACGACCGCCCGCGAGGGCGCGACAGCAGCACTGCTCGGAAACGGCCGCGTGCTGGTCGCCGGCGGCGGCAACCCGAGCGCACTGCGCTCAGCGGAGCTCTACGACCCGGCCTCGCGCAAGTGGAGCGTGACCGGCAGCATGAACGGCTACGGCGGTGCGGCCGTGCTCCTGCAAGACGGACGCGTGCTCGCGGCCGGTTCAGGTGAAGGCGACGTCTACTCACCGGCGACGGGGAGCTGGACGGCGACCGGCCCGATGGTCAACCCCGACCTCGCCAGCTCCGCCGCCGCCCTCCTTCCCAACGGACAGGTTCTCTACCCCGGCGGCCTAAGGTTCTACTGCGGCGTCAAGAACTGCTTCTACGAGCGCTCCGCCAACGCCGAGCTTTACACCCCGTAGCAGTCTGGTAGCGCTCGGGGACCGGTCATCAGGCGGCCTCCTCCAGTGCGGGCAGCGGCTGGGTTGCCGGCTCGATCGCGAGTCGCGGGAGCCGGCGGTCGAACCAGCCGGGGAAGGCCCAGGTGCGGCGGCCGAACAGCTCGAGCACGGCGGGCATGAGAATGCTCCGGATGACGATCGCGTCGAGGAAGACGGCGGTTGCCATCGCGATTCCGAAGAGCTTGAGCACGCGGTCGTCGCCCATCGCGAAGGAGGCGAAGACCGCGACCATGACGGCGGCGGCGGCGGTGATGACACGACCGGTGCGGGCCAGTCCCTGACGCACGGCCGCGCTCGCGTCGCCGCGGTGCTGCCATTCCTCGTGGATGCGGGAGACGAGGAAGACCTCGTAATCCATCGAGAGCCCGAACACGATCGCGAAGACCATCACGGGGATGAAGGCATCGATGGGTCCGGGCTGGACGCCGACCA
>DASWEF010000033.1:0-1548 GCA_036394855.1 Gaiellaceae bacterium
TTCGGCGCGATCACGGACGGGTCGGAGTTGTTGTTGATCAGCATGTACACGATCCCGCCGAGCGTCGCGAGGAACGAGGCGAGCACGAACGCCATCAGCTTGTAGGCGCGCGGGCGTAGTCCGAGCACCTCGACGCGCAACTCGTTCTCGCGGATCGCCTGCCAGATGCGGCCGGGCGAGGACTCGACGGCCCAGCGCGTGACGAGGAAGACGATTCCAACGTACGCGAGCGCGAGCCAGTACAGGTTCTTCGTGTTGAAGACGCCGACGAAGGCGGAGGGGAGTTGGTGGTAGTCCGGGCTGAGCCCCTCTTCGCCGTTCGTCCAGTCGTGGGGGTTCTTGTGCACGAGCACCGAGCCGGCCTGCGCGAACGCGAGCGTCACCATCGCGAACGCGATGCCGCCGACGCGCAGGCTGACGAAGCCGAGCACGAGCGGCAGGACGAGCCCGACGGCCGCCGTGAAGAGGATTGCCTGCGTGAGGCTCCAGTGCCACTCCGTGATTGCGATGTTCGCGGTGTACGAGCCGACCGCGACGTACAGGGCGTGCCCGAACGACAGAAGGCCCGTGAACCCGAAGAGGAGATCGTAGGTCAGGGCGAGCCCGCCGAAGACGAGGCAGAGTGCGAGCAGCTGCAACGTCCCGGGGCTCGAGATCGCGCTGTCGAAGAGCTTGGGGATGTCCCACCCGATCGCCGGAACGAACGCGAGCGTGCCGAAGACGACGAGCGGCCAGGCGAAGTCCGCGAGCACGCGCCTGCTCACGTAGCGAACGCTCCCGCGAGGCCGCGCGGGCGCGCGAGCAGGACGAGCCCGAGCAGCAGGACGACCGCGATGTCGCCCATCTGAGAAGCGGCGTAGTAGTTGACGTACTGCTGCAGCAGGCCGACGACGACGGCGGCGACCGCCGAACCGCCGATGGAGCCGAGGCCGCCGATCACGACGACGATGAACGCGAAGATGAGGAGGCTCGTGCCCTGGCCGGGGTCGATCGTGTTGAAGTAGACGCCGCTGAGCACGCCGGCGATCGCGGCGGCGATGCCGCCGAGCGCGAAGACGAGAGTGAACGCCTTGCGCACGTCGATGCCGAGCGCGGTCACCATCGCGCGGTTCTCGACGCCGGCGCGGATGACGAGCCCGTAGCGCGTCCGGCGCAGGAAGAGCTGGAGGAGGACGAGGACCACTGCGGCGGTCGCGATCTCGACCCAGCGGTCGTTGGGAATGTGCGCGCCGAAGATCGTGGTCGTCCGGTGGAGCCAGCCCGGCACGGCATACGGGTGGACATCCGGACCCCAGATCCCCTGGACGAGCGCCACGAACGCGATCGAAAGCCCGACCGTCACTAACACCTGCTCGATATGGCGCTGGTACAGCGGTCTGATCAGCACCAGCTCGACGAGCGCGGCGAAGACGGCACCGGCGGCGAGACCGCAGACCGCACCGAGCAAGAACCGGAGCAGAACCGAGTGAATGCCGTCGAACGCGTTCTCGGACATCCACCAGGACGCGTAGGAGCCGACCGTGAGAAAGGCGCCGTGCGCGAAGTTCA
>DASWEF010000034.1:0-8538 GCA_036394855.1 Gaiellaceae bacterium
CTCGACACGGAGCTCGGGCTGCGGACTGCCGGGGCGGGCGGGATCTGCTTCAAGCCGTTGTCGGCGGGCGACTTCGTTCGCGCGGAGAACGACCTGCAGCAGCTACTAGACGGGGTCGCGGGTGAGTCCGGCTCGAAGCTCGAACGCCGGGAGGACAAGTTCGGGTTCACCTGGATCGTCGTCCGCGACCCCGAGCTCGAGGATCAGGTCGCGGCCGTCCACGCCGTCGCGCAGGGGCTCGAGGAGCAGGGGTTCGGCCCGCAGCTCCTCGCCGCGGTCTTCAGGTTCCAGGGCGGGAAGCATCCCGTCTACTGGATCTACGGCTACAAGCGCGGCGCCTTCTGGCCTTTCGTTCCGACCGGGGAGGACCAGCAGCGGGACAACGCCGAGGAGCTGGAGCTGAAGGCGAAGCTCGAGCCGGAGCTACCGGTCGAGCAGGACCTGACCCGCTGGTTCGCGGTCTTCGACGCGCCGCTGTAGGCAGGCGCCAGAGCCAGAGGGGCGATGACGTGTCCCGTCGAGCCGTGGCCCGAACGGCAGGGTCTGACCCCAGGTGTTGGGAAAGCGTGACTCTTCGTCCCCAACGTGGCTCTGAGGCCCGATTTCGCCGCAAAGAGCGAACTTTGCATCACGATGACGCTGCGGTGACGCCACGATGACTTGACATGACATCACAGTGATGTCATAATGCCGCCCATGAACGTGGCGGCCTACGTCGAGGCGCTCCAGCAGGATCTGGCGAACGTCGCCGGCGTCGGCGACGAGGCGATCGCAGAGGCTGCACGGCGCATCGCCGCGGCTCTCGAGTCATCCCTCCGACTCAGGCTGATGGACGCGCTCGGCGAGGCCGCCGCGGAGCTCACGAATCAACTTCCCGACGGCCACGTCGAAGTACGGGTGGCGGCCGGCGAGCCGGAGCTCGTCTATGTCGCCGAGCCGGGCGCTCCGCCACCATCGAGCCTCGAAGACCTCACGGCGCGGATCACCCTTCGGCTGCCCGAGACGCTCAAGGGCATCGTCGACGCGGCGGCGCAGGAGGCCGGCGTCTCGGCGAACACCTGGCTGCTGCAGCAGATCACGCGCAGTGCAGATCCCACGCGGCGCCGCCATCCGGGCGGGCGTCGCATGACCGGCTACGGCCAAAGCTGAAAGGAGCCACGATGCACGTGCTTCCTCTCCCATTCGGACTGGCGCTTGCACTGCTCCCGCGCGGCGAGGCTGACAAGCTCCGCCGCTGCGAGAAGATCGCGCCACACACGCGGAACACAATTCGCATCCCCGGCGACATCCGCTACCCCTACTTCAACGGGCGCGGGCACATCTGATGCGCACCGAGACCTACTCCACACCTGGTCACGTCCGCCTCAGCCTCGAGATCCCTTCGGGGAAGATCGAGATCGAGACGGCGAGCGACGGAGAGACGCACGTCCGGCTCGAGGCGCTCTCGAGCAACGACCTCGTCCGTGAGCTGATCGAGACGGCGCGGATCGAGCTCGTCAGGCGCGGGGACCGCTACGAGGTCGTCGTCGAGGCCCGGATTCGCCACGGCTTCTGGGTCTCGTTCGGCCGCGACCCCGACATCCTGCTCCGCGTCACGTGCCCCCGGGGCGCCGATCTCGACATCCGCACGAGATCCGCAGACGTCGAGGCGGGCGGCGAGTACGGCTCGGTCGAGGTGAAGACCGCCTCCGGTGACGTCAACGTCGAGCACGCGAGCGGAGACCTCGACGTCAAGACCGCGAGCGGCGACGTCCACGTCGCGAAGGTGGACGGCAGAGTCGAGGCGAACTCCGCCTCGGGGGACATCCAGCTCGAGACCGTGGGCGGCAAGGCGGACGTCCAGCTCGTGTCGGGAGATCTCCACATCCGCGAAGCGGACGACTCCGTGACCGCGAACACGGTCTCCGGCGACCAGCGTCTCGAGGCCGTCCGCAAAGGCCGCATGGAGCTAAGGGCGATCTCCGGCGACATCAGCGTCGGCGTCCGACGCGGCTCGCGGGTATTTGTCGACGCGAATACGGTCAGCGGTTCGACGAGCTCGGAGCTCGAGCTCTCCGATGCGCCGCAGGAGGCGCCGACAGAAGAGAGTCCGCTCGTCGAGCTCTTCGTCAAGACGGTCTCCGGGGACGTCAGCATCGACCGCGCCCCAGCGCCCGCGCCGACGACGGAGCTCAGCGAGCGCTGATGAGACTATGGCCGACCGGAGGCCTCTGGCGGCACCCGGATTTTCTGAGGCTCTGGTCGGCCGAGACGGTCAGCCAGTTCGGGTCGCAGTTCAGCCACCTGGCCCTGCCGCTGACCGCCGTCATCGTTCTGCACGCGAGCGTCTTCGAGGTCTCGGCCCTCTACGTCGTCCAGTTCCTGCCGTTCCTGCTGGTCAGCCTGCCCGCCGGGGTGTGGGTGGACCGGCTGCGACGCCGGCCGATCCTCGTCGCCGGCGACCTCGCCCGTGCCGCCCTGCTCGCCTCGATTCCGATCGCCTATGCATTCGACTCGCTGACGATCTGGCAGCTGTATGGGGCCGCGTTCCTGGTCGGGATCGCGACGGTTTTCTTCGACGTTGCGTACCAGTCCTATCTCCCAGCGCTCGTCGATCGCCGGCGGCTCCTGGACGGGAACTCGAAGCTCGAGATCAGTCGATCGAGCGCGCAGCTCGGCGGCCCGGGGCTCGCAGGCCTGATCGTCGATTGGCTGAGCGCCCCCGTCGCGGTCGTGTTCGATGCGGCCAGCTTTCTCGGCTCGGCGCTCTTCATCTTCGGGATCCGCAAGCGCGAGGGCTCGCCTCGGGGCGAGGACGCACCTGCGCAGCGGCGGATGCGCAAGGAGATCGGAGAAGGCCTCCGTTACGTCTTCGACCATCCGTTCCTCAAGAACATCGCCGCCTGCACCTCGATCTTCAACTTCTTCGGCAGCTTCTTCAACGGCGTCCTGATCGTCTTCGCCGTTCGCACGCTCGACCTTCGACCCGCGGTCATCGGACTTGCGTTCACGCTCGGGAACATCGGCGCGCTCATTGCCGCACTCTCGTCGGGGCGCATCGCCAGGCGAGTGGGTGTCGGACCGACGATCATCGGTGCGTCGATGGTGGGAGGCCCGGCCTACCTCATCATTCCCTTTGCGCCGCACGGAAACGCCGCTCTCGCCCTCATCGGCCCGGCGATCGTCCTCACGAGCTTCGCGAACGTGATGTACAACGTGACGCAGCTCAGCCTGCGTCAGGCGATTACGCCCGAGCGCATCCAGGGCCGGATGAACTCCGTCATGCGCTTCCTCGTGTGGGGAACGCTTCCGCTCGGAACCCTCCTCGGCGGCGCGCTGGCGACCTGGATCGGACTCAAGGAGACGCTGATCGTCGGTGGGATCGGCTGCTGCCTCCCCTTCCTGCCGGTTCTCTTCTCGCCGGTGCGCGCCCTGCGTGAGATGCCGGAGCCCGTCACGGGCGAGCCGGTGCTCGAGCGGCTCTTGGCGGACGCGTCCGCCGTCACCGTCCAGCAGCCGGGCACCTGACTAGGAGCTCTCGAGCTCCTTCTTCTCGCCGCCTGATCCCACCTCGGCCTTGAGCTGCTCGAGTTCGCGATCGACCTGCGTCTGCGACGCGAGCTGCGCCAGCTCACGGTCGAGCTGCGTCTTGTCGGAGCCGAGCTCCTCGAGGTCGCCTGACGCGACGAGCTCGTCGATCGCCGACGCGCGCGCCTGCATCTGCTCGGTCTTGTCCTTGGCGCGCTGGATCGCGAGACCGGTGTTCTCCATCTCGCGGCCGATTCCGGTCGCCGCCTCGCCGATCCGGACCTGGGCCTCGGCTGCCGAGTACTGCGCCTTGATCACTTCCTTCTGGGAGCGGAACTGTTCGATTCGCGCCGAGAGCTGCTTCTCGTTGGCGACGAGCTTCTGCTGCTGGTCCTCGAGCTGCTTCACCTGCGTGTCGAGATCCTGGAGCTGCTGCTGAATTCCCGATTTCCGCTCGAGCGCCGCTCGGGCCAGGTCCTCACGGTTGGCGGCGAGCGCCTGCCGCGCCTGGGTATCGAGCTTGACGACGTTCTGCTCGAGCTGCTGCGTCTGTAGCTGGAGCCGCTTCTTCGCGGTGACCACGTCGGCCACGCCCCGCTTGACGTTCTGCAGGGATTCCAGCTGCTTCTCGTACGAATAGTCGAGCGTCTCCTGCGGGTTCTCGGCCCGGTTCAGCAGTGCGCTGAACTTCGCCTTGATGATCTCCGCAGCTCGTGACAGCAAGCCCATCTCACGTTCCTCCTCGTCGCAGGTGTCCGGGTAGCGTACCGCCGTGCTCGTCGAGCGGAGCATGCATCCGGACTGGCTCTCGAACGCGTACCTCGTCGCCGACGAGGAGGGCGGCTCGGCGGTGTTCGTCGATTCGGGAGCCGCCCTGGCTCCGTTGCTCGCGGCTGCGGAGCGCTGGCGCGTCGAGCCCAGCTACGTCCTGCGGACCCACTCGCACCACGACCATGTCGCGCACGAGGACGAGCTCGGCGTGCCGGTCCGCACGGACGGGCTCGAGGTCGGGGGCCTCCGCGTCGAGGCCTTGCCGACGCCCGGCCATTCCGACGACATGGTGGCGTTCGTCGTCAACGAGGAAGCCGTCTTCACGGGCGACACGCTCTTCAAGGATTCCGTCGGAGGCGGCGATTTCGAGCAGGTGCGGAAGTCCGTCATGGACGTCCTGATGGGGCTGCCGCCGGAGACCCGGGTTCTGCCCGGCCACACCGACGAGACGACGATCGGGCGCGAATGGGAGGAGAACCCGTTCGTCCGCGTCTGGCGCGGCGTCGAGGCGGAGGGAACCGAGCGGTGTAGCGTCGGCGGCGAGGAGGCGACACTCGTCGTCTGGTCGCCGGATTACGACGGCGGCGGCAAGGCGTGGGTGCGTTTCGACGACGGCCGAGATGCGATCGTCGGCGGGTCGAGGGTCGAGCGGCGCTAGTGCGGCGACGCCGAATCGGTGTCGTGATCGACGAGACCCTGCTCGAATGCGTAGCGTGCGGCCTCGGTCCGATTCGAGACGTCGAGCTTCCGATAGATGTTGGTCAGATGGAACTTGACAGTTTGCTCGGCGACCCAGAGCTCTTTCGAAATCGCCTCGTTCGACAGACCTCGCGCGACAGCACGGATGATGCCCAGCTCGCGCTCGGTCAGGCCGGCGTCCTTGGCGGCCCGCTCGCCTGGATCCTCTGTTAGACCGGCGGTGGTGAAGACGTTCCCGACGAGGGCCTGCCGCAAGGCGCCGGCCAGATCGTCAGGGTCGATCGTCTTGACGATGTAGGCATTCGCCCCGCGCTTCAGCGCTGTCTCGATCAACGCCGGATCCTGGGAGACGGACAGGATCGCCACCTTCAGGTCCGGAAACTCCTTCCGGATCTTGGCGAGGCATGCGAGCCCATCCATCTGGGGCATGCGGAGATCGAGGAGAACGAGATCGGGCTTCAACCTTCGGACCAGCGGGAGGACCTGGACGCCGTTCACGGCCTCGCCGACCACTTCGAAGCCGCCGGCCCGTTCCAGGGCCTGTTTCGTGCCCTCGACCATCAGTCGATGGTCGTCCGCAATCAAGACCCGCACCGCAGCTCCTCGCGTTCTAGTACGCCGCTCTCGACCATAACACCGGCGCGGCGGGCCGCTGTCGCCCGAAAGGGGGATGAGGGAATGGGGCAAAAACGGACAATGAGATCTCTGCGGCTTCTCGATTGCGATCTGGAACGACCCGCCGGGGCAGGACTCCTGAACCCGACCGGAATTGGCGTGCTTTGACACGAGGAAACTCTAGGCCTGTGGCATGACGACGAACCGGACAGATCGCCGGAGCAGAGTGAGGGTCGTTGTCGGTGCGAACGAGCCGGCGACGCTTGCGGGAATCCGCATGGCTTTCGAGGCTGATGGGATGCGTGTCTGCGCCGAGGCCGGATCCGTGCACGGCCTTGTGCAGGCCGTCGAGCGCCACCACCCCGACGCTTGCCTCGTCGACGTGGATCTGGACGGCGAGGGCATTCGTGCGGCGGCCGAGATTCTGGCTCGCGCGTCGACGGTCGCGGTTGTTCTCTTGGCTGACGACCCCGGCGAGACGCAGTTTCTGGATGCGATGCGCATCGGCGCTGCCGGATACGTACTCAAGAGCATCACGCCTGCGCGCCTCCCGAGCGTCGTGCAGGCGGTTCTGAAGGGGGAGCCGGCAATCCCGCGGTCGCTTGTTCCGGCCTTGATCAACGAGTACCGAGAACGGCCTACGCGTCGATACCTGGCCGTCCCGCACGGCCGCGGCGTCGATTTGACCAACCGTGAATGGGACGTGCTCGACCTGTTACGGGAAGGGCTGTCGACACGCGAGGCCGCCGCGCGGTTGCTGATCTCCGAAGTGACCGTCCGGCGGCACATCAGCGCCGTCCTCCAGAAGCTCCACGTCGGGAGTCGGGCTGAGGCGCTGAGGCTCTTGCAAAGCGCCTGACCGCCTGGACTGCGCAACGCAAGGCGGGCCTTCGCGCATCTGAAACGAGTGATCCGGCCGCGGGCCTAGGAGGCTTCCGCGTTCAAAGCCATGAACGCAAGATGAGTCTCCCGGCCTATTCCTTTATGACCGAAATCGCGAAGACTGAGAAGAGGCTGAGCACTGCGGCAGCTCAGCCCCTCTGCGGACATCGGGGAGAAAATGAAAACCGGACCTTCCGGCGGCGTCGATGCGACTGGCGGCCAGTGGCCCTTCGGGCCTGCTGGAGGACGATTGGTCCGGCGGATTTGGCTTTTCCTGCGGCAAGACGGAGGGCAACGGGGAGTGAGACGGGCGAACGGGGCAAGGCGACGTCGCCGGCCTGATCCGGGCCGGTACCCGGCGTCATCACAACTAACCGGCACGAGCTTGGCTCAGCCGCGCGAGACCTGGGGAGCCCGCGGCTGGGCGAGGCGCGGGCGGACTTAGAGAGGGGTCAGATCATGCGGCAGCTCGAGACAGAGACTGGGGCGGAGGGGGGAGCACCTGTGGCGTCGAAGGGAACTCAACTGACCTGGAGGAAGGCGTTCCTCCTCCTGTGTTCGATCGGCGTCTTCGTGGCGTTCTTCGCGTTTGCGGGCGGAGCATCCGCGATGAGGGAGACGGCGGCGACGATGCCGTCGATCGTCAGTGATCAGCCTGACTATGCGCCGGGATCGACGGTCACTCTCACCGGCGCCAATTGGGTTGCCGGCGAGGCGATCCATATCTTCGTCAACGATGACAAGGGACAGACGTGGTCGTACGGCACGGACGTCACTGCGGATGCCTCAGGAAACTTCACGAATCGGTTTCAGCTGCCGGCATCGATCATTGCCACCTACAGCGTCGCGGCCACGGGGGCGGACTCCGGCACGGCGACCACCAGCTTCACCGATAAGGCCACAACCACCCTCGCGCTGACGTCGAGTGCGAATCCGAGCAGCGTCGGAAGCTCGGTCACGTTCGCGGCCACTGTGACCCCGCAGACCACTCCGCCTCAGCCAACAGGACAGGTCGACTTCCTCGATCAAACAACGGGCACCCATCTTTGCGACAACGTACCGCTGAGCACCACCAGCCCATTCACGGCGACTTGCTCCACATCCGTTCTTACGGCTGGGTCCCATCAAATCAGGGCAAGTTACAGAGGTGACTCGAATTTCAACACGAGCAACAACGCGATCACTCAGATCGTAAACGGCGATACGACGCCGCCGGTCGTCACGAAGACGGTCACGGGCACACTCGGGACGAACGGCTGGTACACGAGCACCGTCATGGTTGCGTGGTCGGTGACGGATCCGGACTCCGCCGTAGCGATCGATTCCGGCTGCGGGACGCAGAGCTTCACGTCGGACACCGCGAGCGTCACCTCTGGCTGCACGGCACACAGCGCCGGGGGAAGCTCGACTGACTCGGTCGCCCTGAAGATCGACACGACGCCGCCGGGTATCGCATTCACAAGCCGGACTGCGGCCAACGCGAATGGCTGGAACAGCGCGGAGGTGACGGTCGACTGGTCTTGCTCGGACGGCCTCTCGGGCATTGTCTCGGCAACCGACAGCGAGACGGTGACGACGGAAGGCTCGAACCAGCCCGCCACGGGCACGTGCACAGACAACGCGGGCAACTCCGCCTCCAACACGCAGACCGGCATCAATATCGACAAGACCGCGCCGACCATCACAGCCTCGGCGACAGTCGAGGGTGGCGATGCGTATACGTCAGGTGACTGGACGAACAAGACCGTGACCGTGAGTTTCACCTGCAATGACACGCTGTCCGATTTCGCCATCGGCGCATGTCCGACCGATGTCGTGGTCAGCAGCGAGACAGGCCCTGACGGTCAGAACCTCAGCGGCAACGTCACGGACAAGGCCGGTAACAGCGCGAGCAGCAACACCATCAACGTCAAAGTCGATACACACGCGCCGACGGTGGAGTACACGAGTGCGTCGCCGGATGCCAATGGGGCGGGCTGGAACAACACGGACGTGACCGCGACCTTCACGGCGACGGACAATCTGTCCGGGTTTGCGCCGACCGGTGACCCGACCATGACGGGG
>DASWEF010000035.1:0-17692 GCA_036394855.1 Gaiellaceae bacterium
GTGTTCCATCGGCGAGGTAGACGAGAATCGCGTTCGATTCGAGCAAGTAACGATCGGGACCGATCTGGAGCACGGGTGTCGAGCGGAAGGGATTGATACGCGCGTACTCGTCCGTGAGCGTGTCGCCGTCGAAGATGTCGATCGGGATGCGCTCGTACGGGCGCCCGAGCTGGGCCAGGAGCAGGCGCACCTTGTAGCAGTTGGCGGACGCGGCGTAGTCGTAGAGACGGAGCTCAGCCATCAAGGGATCTAACGGTGAAGTGCCCCCAGACGTGAGATCCGCGGCAGGGTTCTAGGCCGAGCGCGGTGGTGCCGTCGAGTCGCGGACGACGAGCCGCGTCGCGAGCTCGACGTGAAGCGTCTCGAAGCGATGCCGCTCCAGCAGCCGGCTTAGGAGGCTCACCGCAGTCCGTCCCATCTCGGCGAGCGGCTGACGCACCGTGGTCAGCGCCGGCGTCACGATCGTCGCATGTTCGACGTCGTCGAAGCCGACGACCGACAAGTCGTCCGGCACGCGCAGCCCGCGCGCTCGCGCTGCCTGGATCGCGCCGATGGCGATGTTGTCGTTGAACGCGAAGATCGCCGTCGGCGGCTCGGGCAGATCGAGGAGATACTCCGCGGCAGCTCGCCCAGGGTCGACCTCGGGCACCGCTTCGACTTCCAGCGCGGGATCGGGCAGGATCCCTGCGGCCGCAAGCGCGGCGCGATAGCCGCGGCGACGATCCTCGGTGGCGAGCCAGCCGCGCGGGCCGGTGATCTGCGCGATCCGCCGGTGCCCGAGCTCGAGCAGATGCCGCATCGCCTGGTCGGCGCCCGATGTATGTGCGGCCGACACTGAAGGGATCCGCTCGTCGAGCGGCATCAGCGGGTCGAGCACGACGAACCGGTAACCGCGGTCGAGCAGCCGCTCGAGCTCCTCGCTCGACTCCTCGGGCAGGATGATCAGGGCGCCGTCGGTCAGGCCGCGCAGCCGGTCGAGCACCGAGACCTCGCGATCGTGCTCGTGGCCGGTGGGCGAGAGCACGATCTGCAGATCCCGCTCGGAGAGCGCCTCGGCTGCTCCCGCCAGGATGGCCGAGAAATACGCCGGGTAGACGAGCGGGACGAGGATGCCGACCAGCCCGGTGCGGCCGGCCGAGAGACCGCGGGCGCTCCGATTGGCGGTGTAGCCGTTCTCGTGGATGACCCGGCTGACGAGCTCGCGTGTCTCGTCCGAGACGTCGCCCCGGTCGTTGAGGACTCTCGAGACGGTCGCGATCGAGACCCCGGCGAGCTCCGCGATCTGGCGGATGGTGAGGCGTTGGGAAGTTGCCTGCGACATCGCCCCATTGAAGCATGTTCCGGAACGTTCCGAAAGCCTCTCTGCCGAATTTGCGCGCATTTTGCAGCCTGAGCCTTGACTTTTCTCGCGGGAACGTGGTTATGTTCCGGAAACGTTTTCGGTCACGCTAATCGTAGGCGCCCGTCCTGGGCGAGAAAGGACAGCACATGCGACGCAGCCTCCGTACCACCCGGTGGGTCGCAGTCGCCGTCGCCGCGGGTTGCGCCGCACTGGCGGCGGTCCTCACCGCATCCAGCCCCGCCGCGGTCGACAGGGCGGCCGCTCCGGCGGCCCATAACTGCCTCGTCATGACGGGCTCGGGCGACCCCGCTTTCATCAAGAACTTCAACCCGTACACCGCGACGGGCCAGCCCAGCGGTTCCTTCGTGCAGGGCGCGTTCTACGAGCCGTTGATCGTCACCGGCGAGGGCGGCCTGAAGCCGGTTCCCTGGCTCGCCCGGAGCTGGAAGTGGAGCAATGGCAACAAGACGCTGACGCTCAACATCGCCAGGGGCGTGAAGTGGTCGGACGGCAAGCGGCTGACTGCCGCCGACGTCGTCTACAGCTTCCTCGCCGGGCGGCAGGACAAGCTCATGGACCGTGTCGGGCTCGTCGGGGCGGGCAACAGCATCGTCTCCGTCAAGGCCAGAGGCACGTACAAGGTTGCCGTCACCCTCAAGACACCCGATTCGCAGTTCATCGCCGCGACGGTCAACCGGCAGTTCGTGGTTCCGAAGCACATCTGGTCCAAGGTCGGCGACGTCGCGAACTTCACGAACGCGAAGCCGGTCGGCTCGGGGCCGTTCAACCGGATCACGCGCTTCACCTCGCAGGACTATGTCTTCGGCAAGAACCCGAACTACTGGCGGAAAGGGCAGCCGAAGATCCGGTGCCTGGAGTACGTGCAAGCGTCGTCGAACGACGCGGCGCTCGCGCTGATCCAGAGCGGTCAGGTGGACTGGACGCACAACTTCGTCCCGAACGTGGAGAAGGCGTACGTCGCGAAGAACCCGAAGTACTACCACGCGTTCTACGCGACCACGGCGTACCCGATCTCGCTCGTCCTCGATACGACGAAGTACCCCTACAGCCTGACCGCGTTCCGCAAGGCGCTCAGCCTCGCGATCGATCGCAAGACGGTGTCGAAGCTCGGCGAGTACGGCTACGCGCCGCCGGTCGACGCGATCGGCCTCGGCGGCCTCTTCCCGAAGTGGGTGAGAGATCCCGCGGTGAAGAAGCAGGCAAAGCAGATGGCGACCTACAGCCCCTCGGCGGCGAAGAAGGCGCTGACGGATGCCGGTTTCAAGTACCGGGGCAGCAAGCTGATCGATCCGAAGGGGGACGGCGTCAAGCTCGACATCCACGTGATCTCCGGCTGGTCCGACTGGGTCGCGTCGAACCAGATCATCACCCGCAACCTGCGCGACATCGGGATCGACTCCGACGTCGCACTCGAGCCCGACTGGGGCGCCTGGTGGCCGAACGCGAGCTCCGGCAAGTTCCCGACGCTGCTCTGGCAGGGCGGGTCGCAGGGCTCTCCGTACGGGTACTTCTACGCGAACCTCTCCCGGAACGCGTACATCCCGTCGGGCCAGGATGCGACGGCGACGGGCAACTGGGAGCACTTCGCCGACGACAAGGCAACCAGCCTGCTCAACCAGTGGAAGGTGACCCTCAACCCGGCGAAGCAGCAGCGAATCGCGACGCAGCTGGAGAAGGTCTGGCTGGACCATCTGCCGATCGTGCCGCTCTTCATCGGGCCGCGGTGGTCGACGTACAGCACGAAGTACTTCCACTGCTTCAGCACGAAGAAGAACTTCTACGGCGATCCGATCTTCACGACCTTCCCCGACAACATCCTCTCGTTCACCCGGATCTGTCCGGGCGCCAAGAGCGGCGCGTGAGCGCCTCGTAACGACCCCCTAGCGGCGGGCGGTCCCCTCCTCACCGCCCGCCGTTTACCCTCCGAGGTACTCGACCATGCGCTGGTTCGCCCGTCGGCTCGCTTTCTACGTCTTCGCGCTCTGGGTCGCGCTGACGATCAACTTCCTGCTGCCGCGCCTGATGCCGGGCGACCCGCTCGCCGGCATCCTCCAGCACCTGAGCCCGTCGCAGATTCAAGCGAATCCCGGGATCATCCAGACCTACAAGACGCTGCTCGGTGGGGGCAATCACTCGATCTGGCAGGACTACGTCACGTACCTTCATCGGATCGGGCAGTTCAACTTCGGCATCTCGACGTCGAACTACCCGGCGCCGGTCTCGGACGTCATCAGCCGGACGCTGCCCTATTCGATCTTCCTCGTCGGCGTCGCCTTCTTGCTCGCGTTCGTCGTCGGCACGGCCGTCGGGATGGTCGCCGCCTGGCGCCGCGGCGGCGTCTTCGACAGCGTGCTCGTGCCGACCTTCATGACGCTCAGCGCGTTTCCCGCGTTCTTCACGGCCCTGCTCGGGCTCTACTTCTTCGGGCTCAAGCTCCACTGGTTCCCGATTCAGCACGCGTACGACAACGGCATCAGTCCGGGCTTCAACTGGACCTTTCTCACGAGCGCGCTGCGTCACGCGGAGCTGCCGATGCTCATCGTAGTCGCTGCGTACGCGGGTGGCTGGGTGCTCAACATGCGGACGGTCATGATCAACACGATCGGAGAGGACTACGTGACGATGGCTCACGCCAAAGGGCTGCGCGACCGTCGCGTGATGACGCGCTACGCGGGGCGCAACGCGATCCTGCCCCCGCTCAACGGCTTCGCAGCGCTCTTCGCGAGCGCGGTCGGCGGGCTCGTCTTCGTGGAGTACATCTTCAGCTACCCCGGCGCGGGCTTCACGCTCCAGCAGGCCGTCCTCGGGAACGACTACGCACTCGCGCAGGCGATCCTCGTCGTGCTCTCGGTCTGCGTGATCGTCGCGAACCTGATCATGGACCTGCTCAACCTCGTCCTCGACCCGCGCCTGCGTACCGGCTGATGTCGCAGCTCGATCCCACCCTCGATCCGGCTCTCGAGCTCTCGCTCGAGGCCCCGCCGCGACGGGCCCGCGGGCGACTCCGCATCCCCGGCTGGGTCGCGCTCCTGCTCAGCAACCCGAAGTCGCGCACCGGGGTCGCGATGGTCGGGTTCGTGGTGATCATCGCGCTGATCGCGCCGCTCATCTCCGTTGCGCACCCGAACGACTTCAACCTTCTCGCTCGAGGCCAGGCACCGTCATGGCACCACCTCTTCGGGACCACCGATCAGGGGAGCGACATCTTCTCGCAGGTCGTGGTCGGCGCCCGCCGGTCGTTGCTGCTCGGCGCCGCAGCCGGCGCCCTCGCCACCTGCGTCGCCGCCTTCCTCGGAATCACGGCCGCGTTCTCGGGCGGGATCGTCGACGACGTCGTGAACTTCCTGATCAACGTGTTCCTCACGATCCCGCCGATTCCGCTGCTCGTCGTGGTCTCCGGCTACCTCAAGAACCGCGGCATGGGAACGATGATCGTCGTTCTCGCCGTCGTCCTTTGGGCCTTCGAGGCCAGGATCTTGCGCGGGCAGGCGCTGTCGCTGAGGAGCCGCGACTTCATCCTGGCGGCGAGGGCGTCGGGCGAATCGACGTTACGCATCGTGTTCGGCGAGCTGGTTCCGAACATGATCAGCCGGATCGCGGCGGCATTCGTGCTCGTCTTCTACATCGCGCTCCTCACCGACGCCGGTCTCGAGTTCCTCGGCCTGGGCGACCAGTCGAAGACGAGCTGGGGCGTGACGCTCTACTGGGCGCAGACGAACTCGACCGTGCTCCAGGGTGAGTGGTGGCCCTTCTTCTTCCCGGGCGCCGCGCTCGCGTTCACCGTCCTCGGCCTCGTGCTGTTGCTCGCCGGCATCGACGAGTTCAGCAATCCGCGCCTGCGCACCGAGCGGACGCGGCGCCGGCGGCTGCTCGGGACGCTCTTCGGCGGGCGCCTCGTCGCGCGGGCGGAGGCCTCCTCGTGACGAGCGTGGTGGAGGAGCGGTCCGTGGCGCGCACCCGCGGGGCGACACTGCTCGAGCTGCGGGAGCTCGCGGTCGAGTACGGCGTCGGGGCGAAGCGGGCGCGGGCGGTGGACGAGGTCGACCTCGCGATTCACGAGGGCGAGATCGTCGGCCTCGCCGGCGAGTCCGGTTGCGGCAAGACGACGATCGCGAACGCGGTGATGCAGATCCTCCGCCCGCCTGCGCGGATCGTGGGCGGGAGCATCCTGTTCGAGGGCGAGGACCTCGTCGGCAAGAGCGCCGAGGAGCTGCGCCGCTTCCGCTGGCGCAACGTTTCCATGGTCTTGCAGAGCGCGATGAACGCGCTCAATCCGGTGATGCGCGTCGGGGATCAGTTCGTCGACGCGATGCGCGCGCACGAGCGGATCGACCGGCGGCGCGCGCTCGCGCGTGCGGGCGAGCTGCTCGAGCTCGTCGGCATCGACCGCAGACGCGCCCGCGCGTACCCGCACGAGCTCTCGGGCGGCATGCGCCAGCGCGTGATCATCGCGATGGCGCTGGCGCTCAAGCCGGAGCTGATCATCATGGACGAGCCGACGACCGCGCTCGACGTCGTGGTCCAACGCGAGATCCTGCAACAGGTCGAAGCGCTCAAGCGGGACTTCGGCTTCGCAGTGCTCTTCATCACGCACGACCTCTCGCTGCTGCTCGAGTTCGCAGACCGGATCGCGATCATGTACGCGGGGGAGATCGTCGAGGCCGCCCCGGCCTTGCGGCTCGCCACGAACCCGCAACACCCGTACACCCAGGGGCTCCTGCAATCGTTCCCGCCGCTGAGCGGCCCGCTGACACGGCTGACGGGGATTCCCGGCGCGCCCCCGGACCTCCGCGACCCGCCGAGCGGCTGCCGCTTCCATCCCCGCTGTCCTCACTGCCTGTCCGAGGAGCCGGCGCTCTATGTGCGGCAGACGACCGAGCGGCCGCTGCTGCGAGCGATCGAGCCGGGCCACGAGGTCGCATGCCATCTCGTTGCGGGAGGCCCGCTGTGACCGCCGCCGCTCCGCTCGAGGTACGGAGCCTGTCGAAGCGCTTCGCGATCGGCAACGCCTTCCGGCGCTCGCACGTGCACGCCGTCGACGACGTGTCATTCGAGCTGCGCTCAGGGAAGATCACCGCGCTCGTCGGCGAGAGCGGAAGCGGTAAGAGCACCGTGGCGCGCCTGCTCGCACGCCTGTACGACCCGAGCGCGGGAGCCGTCCTCTTCGAGGGGAGCGACGTGTCGCGCGTGCGGCGGCGGCGCGGCGTTCTCCGCTACCGCTCACAGGTGCAGATGATCTTCCAGGACCCGTTCGGGTCGCTCAACCCGGTGAAGACGATCCGCCACCACATCGAGCGGCCTCTCCGCATCCACCAGGTCGTCCCGTCCGGGCAGATCGAGGAGCAGGTGCACGACCTGTTGCGCACGGTCGGGCTCGTGCCGCCGGAGGACATCGCGGCGAAGTACCCGCACGAGCTCTCCGGCGGACAGCGGCAACGCGTCGCAATCGCGCGCGCGCTCGCGGTCGAGCCGAAGGTGGTCCTCGCCGACGAGCCGATCAGCATGCTCGACGTCTCGATTCGGATCGGGATCCTGAATCTGATGCTGAGGCTCAAGGAGGAGCGCGGGATCGCGTTTCTCTACGTCACGCACGATCTCGCGAGCGCGCGCTACCTCGCCGACGACATCCTCGTCATGTACGCCGGCCAGATCGTCGAGAGGGGGCCGATCGAGCAGGTGCTGTCGGCGCCGCTGCACCCGTACACGCGCCTCTTGCTCGCCGCCGTACCAGACCCCGCGACGAAATTGCACGCCGAGCGGATCGAGCTGCGGAAGGGCCTCGCGTCCGCCGCGGTCGATCCGCCCGAGGGCTGTCGCTTCCTCACGCGCTGTCCGCTCGCGATCGAGGTCTGCTCACGCGTGACCCCGCCGCTCGTCGAGGAGCGGCCCGGACAGGCCGCCCGCTGCCACGTCACCGCCCCGTCGACCTGACCGAGAGGACAACGATGCCCACCGAGACCAGCTCCTTCCCGCACGACTTCGTCTGGGGCGCCGCCACGGCGTCGTACCAGATCGAGGGTGCGGCGCACGAGGCCGGACGCGGAGAGAGCGTGTGGGACCGATTCTGCGCGACGCCGGGAAAAGTTCGCAACGGCGATTCCGGGGAAGTCGCCTGCGACTTCTACCACCGCTACCGCAATGACGTCGCTCTGATGCGCGAGCTGGGTCTCGATGCGTTTCGCTTCTCGATCGCATGGCCGCGCGTCCTACCGACCGGTCGCGGGCAGATCAATGAAGCGGGACTCGACTTCTACGACCGCTTCGTCGATGACCTGCTCGCGAACGAGATCGAGCCGTTCGCGACGCTCTTCCACTGGGATACTCCGCAGGTGCTCGAGGATGCGGGCGGCTGGCCCGCGCGCGCGACGGCGGAGGCCTTCGTCGAGTACACGGACGCAGTCGTGGGGCGGCTCGGCGACCGCGTCCGCAACTGGATCACGCACAACGAACCCTGGGTGCACGCCTGGATCGGACATGCGTGGGGCGAACACGCACCAGGCCGCACGAACGAGACCGACGCCGTCGCGGCAGCTCATCACCTGCTGCTGTCGCACGGCTGGGCGGTGGAGGCGATCCGGCGCGCCAGTCCCGACGCCCAGGTCGGGATCACGCTCAACCTCTCGCACGCGTATCCGGCCTCCGACGCGCCGGAGGACGAAGCGGCGGCCTGGCAAGTCGACGGCGAGGGGAACCGCTGGTTCCTCGACCCTATCTTCCGCGGCGCCTATCCGGCGAATCTGCTCGAGCGCAAGGAGATCGTCGCGGCGTTTGTCCGAGACGGCGATCTCGAGGCGATCTCGGCGCCGCTGGATTTCCTCGGCGTCAACAACTACTTCCGCTTCGTGGTGAGCGCCGGCGCCGACGGTCCGCGCATGGAGCGCGACTCGGAGGCGCAGCACACGGACATGGGCTGGGAGATCTATCCGGACGGCCTCCGCCGCCTGCTCGTTCGGGTCGCCCGCGACTATGCGCCGCCGGCGCTGTACGTCACGGAGAACGGCGCCGCGTTCAGCGACGTCCGGGTTCACGACGGGCGTGTGCACGACCCGGAGCGAATCGCATACCTCGAGTCGCACATCGCCGCCGTTTCCCGCGCGATCGCCGACGGCGCGCCCGTGAAGGGGTACTTCGTCTGGAGCCTGCTCGACAACTTCGAGTGGGCGCACGGCTACTCGAAACGATTCGGGATCGTCTACGTCGACTACCCGACGCTCGACCGAGTGCCCAAGGACAGTTTCTACTGGTACCGCGACTTCATCGCGAGCCGGCCCCGCGCGCCACGTCCGTCCCCGATCGCCACGGGCTGACGATGCGGGCAGGCGGAGCCGCCGTCATCGTCGTCGCAGCGCTCGCCGTCGCGGGCTCGGCCGGCAGCGCCCGAATCGATCGATTCGTCCTGCACTCACTCGTCACTGATCGCGTCGACGCCCAGCTCGTGAACCCGTGGGGACTCGTAGCCAGGGCCGGAGGTCCGTGGTGGGTCGCCAACGAAGCCCGGAGCTCGAGCACCTTGTACGCCGGCGGCGGGCACAAGCAGGCCATGACGATCGCCGTCCAGGGCGGGCCGACCGGCGTGGTCTTCAACGGCGGTCGGGGCTTCCTTCTCCACGGCGGCGGCGACTCTGCACCGGCACGGTTCCTGTACGCCTGCGAGGACGGGATGATCAGGGCCTGGACGCCGACGATTCCAGGCGGGTGGTCGACGGAAGCCCAGGTTGTGGTCGACTCGGGAGCGTCCGGCACAGTCTTCCGGGGACTCGCGCTCGCGGCGGGGCGGCTCTACGCGACCGATTTCCACAATGCGCGGGTGCTCGTCTTCGACTCCCGCTGGCGGCGCGTGGTCAGGCGCGGTGCCTTCGTCGATCGCTCGATTCCGAACTGGTACGCGCCCTTCGGCATCCAGGCGCTCGAGGGGCGGATCTTCGTGACCTACGCGTGGCGCGCGCCCGTGAACGGCAACGATTCGCCCAGCGGCGGCTACGTCGACGAGTTCGACCTCGACTGCCGGCTCGTCGCGCGCGTGGGCCGGACGAAGGAGCTCGAGGAGCCCTGGGGGCTCGCGCTGGCCCCGGCCGGCTTCGGCCGGCTGGGCGGCGACCTGCTCGTCGCGAACTTCGGCAGCGGCCGGATCAACGTCTACGAACGCCGCGGTCGCGGCTGGACGTTCCGCGGGCGGCTTCCCGTCACGGTGCCGGGCGTGTGGGGAATCGCGTTCGGGTCCGGCGGGATGAGCGGGCCGCGCACGACGCTCTTCTACGCCGCCGGGCCGCACCGCTGGCACGGCGCAACGGAGGTGGACATTCACGGCGTCCTCGGTTCGATCGCGCCGGATTAAGACGAGGAGGAGCGCACGACGAGCTCCACCGGCAAGACCGTAACCCGCGGCGTGACGTCCGGATTTTCGATCAGCTCGGTCGCCCGCGTCGCAGCGAGCGTTCCGAGCTCCCGGCGATCCTGACGGATCGTGGTCAGGGGCGGATGCGCGAGCGCAGCGGCCTCGAGGTCGTCGAAGCCCACGACCGCGACCTCGCGTCCCGGCTGCAACGCCGCGTCCCGTATCGCCTGCATCGCGGCGAGGGCCATCAGATCCGAGGCGGCGACGATCGCGGTCGGCCGTTCTGCGAGCGCGAGTAGCGCGCACGTCTCGCGGTAACCCGACGCGGACGAGAAGTCGCCCTGTCGGAGAAGCTCTTCGGAGTGCTCGAGCCCCAGCGCGGTGGCCTCGCGGCGGAATGCGTCGATCCGGTCCGAGCCCGCGACGGTGTTGGCGGCACCGGCGACGTGCGCGATGCGGCGGTGGCCGAGCGCGTGCAGGTGGGCGAGCGCGAGCCGGACGCCGTCCGCATGGTCCGAGCCGACGTAGGCGACGCGATCGCCGGCGCATCTGACGTCGACACCGACGAGCGGCACCTTCCGCGACACGACTTCGGCGACCAACGGGTCGTCGCCGTCCACGCCGATGAGGACGGCTGCATCGAAGCGATGCTCGAGACCGATGTCGCTCGGCTGGAGCAAGAGAGGGTCATAGCTGGACTGCGCGAGCCGTCGCGAGATCGCTGCAAGCACCTTCCCGAAGAAGACGAGCGACAGGTCGCAGTGTCCCGCATTGTCGCCGACGACCACGGCCACGAGTCGCGTCTTCTGGCTCGCCAATGAGCGCGCCGCTGGATCGGCGCTGTAACCGACAGAGCGCGCCACCTCGCGTACGCGCTCGCGTGTCTGCACGCTGACGTCGCCCTTGTCGTTCAGTGCGCGGGAGACAGTCGCGATGGAGACTCCCGCGCGCGCCGCGACGTCCTTGATCGTCGGCCTGTCGCTCACGAACAGAACGATACGGCGGTCTACTTCGCGGCGCGAACCCGAGATGCGTCACCGCCGGGGAGCGAGCTGATGATGAAATGCGGGCCTGAGCCCAATCCAGATCGACACTTCGCACGGCCCGGCGCGCGCGCACCTTCAGCCCGTCGAGCGGCCGCGCGCCGCGCTCGTCCTCGGGCACGGGGCCGGCGGAGGGGTGCAGGCTCCGGATCTCGTGGCGGCGACTGAAGCCGCCCGGTCGGAGGGAATCAGCGTCGCGCTCGTCGAGCAGCCCTACCGAGTTGCGGGCCGGCGCTCGCCGGCGAGTGCGCCACAGCTCGACGCCGCCTGGATCGCGGTCGTCGAACGCCTCCGCGCGAACGAGCTCGCCGGTCTGCCGCTGGTGGTCGGGGGTCGCTCGCTGGGCGCTCGCGTTGCGTGCCGCACGGTTGACGCGACCGGCGCCGTGGCGGTGCTCTGCCTCGCATTCCCGCTCGAGCCGCCGGGGCGCGCCGGCAAGTCGCCGCAGAGCCGCCTGGCAGAGCTCGACGCGGTGACCGTGCCGATACTGATCGTCCAGGGCGAGCGAGATCCGTTCGGAATGCCTCCTCGGGCGATGTCTCGCGAGGTCGTGCAAGTGCCGGGAGATCACGGCCTCAAAGCGGACCTCGACGCGGTGTCGCGCGCGGTGCGAGGGTGGCTTCCCGGCGTCGTCGCGGAGGCGTCCGCGGCGCGGGCCTAGGTGGGCGGCTCCGTGATCAGCGGCCCGAGCCGGGCGAACATCAGCTCGTAATCGACGATCTCCTCGATCTGCACGTTCGCGACGGATGTCATGCGCTGGAGGAACTCCATGCGGGTGACGCGGTGTCGCTCCGCCACCTCCTCGCTCTCCCAGAACGTGAGCCCGAGCGTGGTGCCTTCCCTCGAGAGCATCAGCATTCCCTGGAAGCCTTCGATGTCGCGAAGCCAGCGATGCATCTCCTCGGCGACGATGGTCGCGTTCTCGATCGGCTGATCCGAGGTCGTGACACGCGTGACGCTGACGTGCACGGTCTGCTCAGCGCTCGCGCGACGACAGGTCGAATGAGTCGAGCGGTCCCCATGGGCCCATGCGAGGAGCGACCGCTTCGACGTTGTCGAGCACTCCGGTCCCGAACAAGCGATCGATGAGACTGCGGTGCGTCGGCGTGAGGATCATCGCCAGCGCCGAGCCGGCACCCACGATGACGAGGACGTGTGCGACGGTGAGCGCATAGGACGAGGCATCGTCGAGGGCGTGGGGTTTCTCGAAGCTGGACCAGACGAGATAACTCGCGTAGAACGAGGCGGCCAGTGCAGTCGCTGCGACGCCACGGATCGAGGCCGCGACGTACGACGGCGCCCTTCCGGTCCTCAGCGAGACGAGGCGCAGACCCAGTGCGCGCATCCCGTAGGTGTTGCTCGTCGGCAGCAGGAGGCCGAAGTAGGCGATCACGGGCACGACTGTCAGGATTTGTGTCACCACCACCAGCACGTGGCCCGGCACGCCGCCGAGATCTCCCTCTTCGCGTGAGACGGCGCCGAGTCCCTCCACGGCGCCGAGCGGAATCGACACCAAGACAAATCCGACGTAGCACAGCGTCCAGTCGATCGCAGCCGCGGCTACGCGGCGCCAGGGCAGGCCGAACTCGGCGACGTAGCTGCCCGTCGGATCGAGGTACGTCGCGCTGCGGGAGAGCAATCGTCCGGGCTCGATCAAGTGACTTCGAACTCTAGTCCTGCCCTGCGACCGCGAAGGTGTGTGAGGGTGCGGCCGTGCGCTGGCTCGACTCCGACTGGCGGGCGGAGGCGATCGCCTGGATCGAGGAGGCGATCGGCGGCTCGCCTGCGGGCGCCGTCGAGCAGCCGCACGTCTTTCCGTGGTCGACGGTGCTGCGGGTGCCGACACGCGAGGGCGATCTCTGGTTCAAGGCAAGCGCCCCGATCCACCGCTTCGAGGCGGGGCTCGCGCTCGAGCTCGTCCGCGTGATGCCGGACCGCGTGCCCGAGGTCGTCGCGGCGGATCCGGGCCGCGGCTGGCTGCTGATGCGTGACGCCGGAACTCGCCTGCGCGACCTCGTCGGCGGCCGCGACCAGCTCGCGCACTGGGAGCGACTGCTGCCGCTGTACGCGGAGCTGCAGATCGTGCTGGCGCCGCGTGCCTCGGGGCTGCTGACGCTCGGCGTGCCGGACGAGCGGCTCGAGAATCTGACGGCCCACTTCGAGCGGCTCCTCGGGGATGAAGATGCGCTGCTCGTCGGCCAACCGGAGGGCCTGTCGATCGACGAGCTCGCTCGGCTGCGGGCGGCGGTCCCGGAGGTCGCCGCGCTCTGCCGGGAGCTCGCGGCGTACGGCGTGCCCGAGACGCTCCAGCACGACGACTTCCATGACGGCCAGGTCTTCGTCGCCGACGGCCGCTACCGCTTCCTGGACTGGGGGGACAGCTGCGTCTCGCATCCGTTTCACACGCTCGTCGTCACGCTGCGCGCGATGGCATACAAGCAGGGCTTCGAGCCCGGCGGCCCCGAGGTCGAGCGTTTGCGCGACGTCTACCTCGAGCCGTTCGGCGGCTCTGAACTCGCGGCGGCTGTCGATCTCGCGTACCGGACCGGCACGATCGCGCGGGCGCTCGCCTGGTACCGCTTCGTCTCGGCGCCCGATGCTGGGGTTGGCTCGGACGACGCGGTGTCGGTGCCATACGGCCTGCAGCTGTTCCTCGCCGGCGGTCCGCTCGGCAGCTGGGACCCGGCGGCCGGCCGTCAGTAGTGTCCGCGGTGTGGTCGCTACGGATGCCGCCGCCTTGCTCGAAGCCTACGACGCGCAGCTGCGCGCGCACCTGCCCGACCGGCTTCCTGCGGGCCTGCGCCTCGAGCGTGACGGTCCGTTGCTGCGCTTCATCGGCGAGCACCGCGGGTTCGTCGGCTATCGCGACCTCGGTGGGCTCGAAGGCCCCGAACTCAACGAGCTGATTGCTCGGCAGGTGCGGATCTTCCGAGAGCGCGGCGAATCGTTCGAGTGGAAGCTCCACTCACACGATCGGCCGGCGGACCTCGCGGAGCGGCTGCGCGCGGCGGGCTTCGTTCCCGAGGACGAGGAGACCGTGGTCATCGCTCCGGTGGCCGCCGTCGCCGCCGAGCCGAGCGTCCCCGACGGCGTGACGCTGCGCGAGGTGCACAAGCGCGCCGATCTCGACCGGATCGTGCGGATGCAGGAGGCAATCTGGCACCACGACTCGAGCTGGTTGGCCGACAGCCTGGAGCGGGAGCGCGCCGCCGATCCGGAGGGCCTGATTATCGTCGTCGCCGAGGCCGGGGACCTCGTTGTCTGCGCCGGCTGGGTGCGCTTCCCCGACGAGACGGAGTTCGCCACGCTCTGGGGTGGCGCGACCCTCCCGGATTGGCGCCGTCGCGGCATCTACCGGGCGCTCGTCGCGTACCGCGCCAGGCTCGCCGAGCAGCGCGGGCGCCGCTACCTGCAGGTAGACGCCTCCGACGAGAGCCGGCCGATTCTCGAGCGGCTGGGTTTCGTCCCCGTGACGACGACGACGCCGTTCGTCTGGTCGCCGCCCGCCGAGCGATGACGGAAGCACGACTCGAGGAGCTGGACTCGGGCCTCGCACCCGTGTCCGACGGCTGGTTCGTCGTCAACGTCCGGGAGGCGGCCTGGCTGGAGAACGATGCATTCGGGCTCCGCTGCGTCTTCGAGGCCGACAAGCCCGTTGTTCGCAGCCGTCCCGATCTCGAGCCGCAGCGGTTTCCCCAGGTGGGCTGCACGCTGACGGTGCTCGAGCCCGGCAAGCCGAGCGGGCTGTACCACGCTGAGTCCAACCAGGAAGACTTCCTCGTCCTCGCCGGCGAGTGCCTGCTGCTCGTCGACGGCGAGGAGCGGCGCCTCGAGGCGTGGGACTTCGTGCACTGCCCGCCGGGCACCGAGCACGCCTTCGTCGGAGCTGGAGACGGTCCGTGCGTGATCTTCATGACGGGTGCGCGCACTGGGGAGAAGAGCATCGTGTATCCGAGCTCCGAACTCGCCCGCAACCGCGGCGCCGGCGTCGAGACGGAGACGAGCTCCCCGGCCGAGGCGTACGCGCCGTTTCCGCATTGGCAACCGGAGCGCCCGGACAGCTGGAACGGACTGCCCTGGGTTTGACGATGGCACGGCTGGAGATCGTTCCCTTCTCGGACGACCACCTCGAAGACGCCGGCCGCTTGCTTGCCGCCCGGCATGCGCGCCAGCGCGAGGCCGAGCCGCTGCTGGCCGAGCGATTCGAGCAGCCGGCGGAAGCGCGCGAGGAGGTGGTGGCGGCGTGCCGCGCTGAATCCGCGTCCGGGGCGGCGGCTTTCCGCAACGGCCGGCTCGTCGGTTACCTCATCGCCGCGCCGCGCGACGTCGAGGTCTGGGGAGAGAACGTCTGGATCGAGGCGGCCGGTCACGCCGTCGAGGAGGCGGAAGACGTCCGCGATCTGTATGCGGCTGCCGCTGCCGGCTGGCTCGCCGAGGGGCGACGGCGCCACTACGCGCTCGTGCCGGCGACAGACGCAGAGCTCGTCGACGCGTGGTTTCGCCTCGGCTTCGGCCAGCAGCAGGCGCACGGAATTCGCGAGGTTCCGGCGCGCGTGGAGGTCCGAGTCCCCGACGGCTTCGAGATCCGCGAGCCGCGCGAGGAGGACATCGATGGGTTGCTCGCGGTCGACATGGCCTTGCCGGAGCACCAGCGCAGCTCGCCTGTCTTCTCCACCAGGCCGCTGCCCACCGATGACGAGATCCGTCGGGAGTGGCACTCGACGCTCGCCGGCGACGAGGAGAAGGTGTTGGTCGGTTTCGTCGAAGGCCGGCCCGTGGCGTGCTGGTCGGTCTGCGCCGCCGAGCTCTCGTCCCACCACCGCGGCCTCGCGCGGCCCGACCGCGCGTGCGTTCTCGGCTTTGCGTCGACGCTGCCGGAGATCCGCGGCTCCGGCATCGGCGTCGCGCTCACGGACGCATCGCTGGCCGCCGCGGCCGAGGACGGCTATGCCGCGATGGTCACGGATTGGCGCGTGACGAACCTGCTGGCCTCGCGCTTCTGGCCGAAGCGCGGCTTCCGTGCGTCCTTCTTCCGGCTCTACCGATCGATTCCATAGCAGCCGCCGCCCTAAAGGATTCGGCTCTCGAGATCGTCAGATGAGACAGATGAGGCGCAGAGGGGCACGGTCGGCGGAGATCGAGGCGATCTACCGCGAGCGCTTTCGCGGCTTCCTGCTGAGCATGACGGCTCTGCTCCGAGATGGCGAGGCGGCGCTGGACGTCGTTCAGGAAGGCTTCGCGCTCGCGCTGTCCCGCCGAGAGAGCTACCGGGGCGACGGCAGCCTCGAGGCCTGGGTGTGGCAGATCGTGCTCAACGTCGCGCGTGATCGCCTGCGTTCGCGGCAGCGACACGATGAGGGGCTGCGGTCCGAGACCGTACGCGCCGAAAACGAGCTCGACGGCGACGGCGAGCTCCTGGTGTCGCTGCTCGCACTGCCGGAGCGGCAGCGGCTTGCGATCTTTCTCCGGTACTACGCCGATCTCTCTTACGAGCAAATCGCCGAGGCCCTCGGTGTTCGCCCCGGCACGGTGGCGGCCTCTCTGAACGCCGCGCATGCGGCCCTGCGCCGGGATCTCGCGGAGGTCGAACGATGAACGAACTGACGATGGTGCTCGACGAGCTTGCGGCTGAGGCGCCGCTCGACCAGGCCAATTGGGCTGACGTCGTGGCGCGAACCCGCAAGCGGCCACGCCGCGCGCGCAGGCGGCTTGTGCTCGTGCCGGCCGTGTTGGTGCTGCTTGCGCTGTCCGGAACGGCGGTCGGCGTCGGCATCAGCCTGCTCAGCCAACAGGAGCATTTCCACGCGGCCATGCCCGACGATCCAGAACGCATCGGCCCACTCGTCGAGATCACGGGCGGACCTGACTGGGCACTGATCGGCTGGAGAAGCGAGGACGGAATCTGCCTCGACTTCGCTATCCCGGGCAACTCGCCGTTCGGCTGTGGCTTTCCCGTGCGCGGCGCGAAGCCTGCGACCGATTCCTCGGGCAGCGGTCTCCCGACGCATGCGGTGGCCGGCTTCTTCAGCGGCAGCAATCTCGTGGGCGGTGACGGCAAGGCAACGATCTTCGGCGTCGCTGCGCACGAGGTCGCCGCCGTCAAGGTCGAACTCGGCGACGGGCGGGTCGTGGATGCACCCCTCTATGATGCTCCGGCCGCGCTCGGTACGGACGTGCGGTTCTTCATCGTTCGTCTTTCGCTCGGTCCGCTGGAGCGTCGTTCCGGGAGTCCCATCCGTGCCTATAGCGCGTACGACCGCGACGGCAGGCTGATCGAGCGCGCCGAGGACTGAGCGGACTTGAGAATTCACGCCGGCTCGAAGAGCTCGACGGCGTTGCCGGCGGGGTCCTCGAGGAGGATCTGCTTTCCGCCCGGGCCCGTCACGACCTCGTTTCTGAAGCTCACTCCGGCGCGCTTCAGCTCGGCCGTCTTGGCCTCGATGTCCTCGACGACGAGGACGATGCGGTTCCAGCCTCCCGACTCAGGGCGGCGGCCGTCCGGCATCGGCCTCGCGGCGGAGCTCTGCGGTCCGCTGAGCCAGAGCGTGAGGTCGCCGCGCGACACCAGCGCGAAGGCGGGCCCCATCTTTCGGTCGAGGCTGAACCCGAGCTGCTCGGTGTAGAAGGCGATCGCCCCTTCCACGTCGTTGACCAGATATCTCGCAATTCCGATACGGAGCACACTCGCGGACCCGTTGACAGGCCGTCAAGAGCCACCTACAACGAGCATGGATTGCGTTCGCAGTCCACGACCGAGGGGGTCGAGATGAAGGAGCCGGAGCACGCGGTCCAGCCGCAACGCGGCACGGCGACTGCGCGTGAGTACGTCGAGTTCTGGCCGGCCGGGGCGATGGCCACGGGCCGGTTCCATTGCACCGCGTGTGGCAACGCCGTCAGCGTTCGGCGTGCCCTGCCTCGTTGCATGCTGTGTGGGGAACGTTTGTGGGAGCG
>DASWEF010000036.1:0-32334 GCA_036394855.1 Gaiellaceae bacterium
CGCGAACACATACGCTGCAACGACAAGGGCTTCCAGATCAGGCGTCAACTCGAGCTCCTATCTCGAGGGGACAAAGGTCTGGAAGCCCTTCGTCGTACAGACGCGGGTCCCTACCAGCTAATGCACATCAAGCCTCTAGGCCTTTTTTGGCCGCAAAAGGAACGACCACTTGTGGCAGTTCCCCGCGTAGTAGTCGAGGTCGAGGATGCCGAGGTCGAGCGGCAAGTGTCCAGGACCGTGTGCTTCGTCGACGATCGTCCGGATCCCTCGTTCTCGGGCGCGTCTCGAGAGCTCCTCCACCGGCAACGTCAATGCCGTCTGCGACATGTGATGGCTGAGGAAGAGCGCGCGCGTACGCGGGCTGGACTTCGGCCCAGATCGTCTCGAAGATCTCCTCGGCTCTCTCCACCGGCAGCCGAACCGGTGCACGGACGTAGAGAGCACCTCGTTCGCCGCAGAGGAGCTCCCACATCAGGTCGAGCGCGCCGTACTCGAGATCGGTGGAGACCACCCCGTCTCCCGCCTCGAGTGCGAGCGCCCGGGCGGCGACGTTGACACCAGCCGTCGCGTTCGGGATGAAGACGAGGTCGGCGGGATCGGCGCCGACGTATGTGCCGAGCGCGGCGCGCGCCTCGGCGAGCAGGTCCTCGAGGCGACGGGCGAGAAAGAGCACCGGCTGCCGCTCGAGCTCGAGCTGCCACTGCTGGTAGCGCTCGAACACCGCACGTGGACAGGCTCCGAAGGAGCCATGGTTCAGAAACGTCACACTTCGATCGAGCACGAACTCGGCGCACAGGCCGATGCCGTCCGACACCGCTCGTACGGTAGTCATGCATGTCTCAGGGCATCTGGACGCTCCGTCCGTGCCCGCACCGGCAGGCGAGCGTCCTCGCAAAGGAGCTCGGCCTCAGCGAGATCACGGCCAGCGTGCTCGTCCGGCGCGGTTACGGCGACCCCGATCAGGCGCGGGCTTTTCTGGCCGGCGAGCAGCCGCTGCACGATCCGTTCCAGCTGGGCCAGATGAAGGAGGCGGTCGACCGCATTCGTGCGGCCGTCGCCGCCGGGAAGCGGATCTGCGTTCACGGGGATTACGACGTGGACGGGATCTGCTCAACCGTGCTCGCCGTGCTCGTGCTGCGCGAGCTGGGCGCCGACGTGGAGTGGCACCTGCCGAGCCGGTTCGACGAGGGCTACGGCGTCAGCGGACAGACGCTCGAGCGCCTGGCCGAGGAAGGCTGTGGCCTCGTCGTGACGGTCGACTGCGGCATCACCGCGGTGGAGGAAGTCCGCCGCGCGCGCGAGCTCGGACTCGAGGTCGTCGTCACCGACCATCACCGCCCTGCGGAAAGCTTGCCCGATTGTCCGATCGTCGCCACGCGGCCCTCCGAGTATCCCTTCCCCGAGCTCTGCGGCACGGGGGTCGTCTACAAGCTCGGCCAGGCGCTGCTCGGCGAAGACTCCGAGGCGTTGCGCCGGCATCTCGATCTCGTCGCGCTCGCGACGATTGCGGACGTCGTTCCGCTCGTCGGGGAGAACCGCTCGCTGACGATCGCGGGGCTGCGGGCGCTGGCGCGCACGCAGAAGCCCGGACTCCGTGCGCTGATGCGAGTCGCGCGCGTCGATCCGGCCACGGTGGACACAGGGCAGGTCGGCTTCCGGCTGGCGCCGCGGATCAATGCGGCCGGTCGGCTCGGTCATCCGCGCGCCGCTCTCGAGCTGCTGCTGACGGAGGACGCGGACGAGGCCCGCCGCCTCGCCGACCGGCTCGAGGACCTCAACCGCGACCGTCAAGCCGTGGAGGACAAGATCCTGCGGGCGGCGATCGCGCAGGTCGAGGAGTGGCCCGAGGCCAAGCGCCGCCGTCGCGCATACGTCGTGTGGGGCGAGGACTGGCACGAGGGCGTGATCGGGATCGTCGCGTCACGGCTCGTCGAGCGGTACCACCGACCGGTCGTCCTGATCGCAGGGACCGAAGGTCTGTGGAAGGGCTCCGGGCGCTCGATCCCGGACTTCGACCTCCATGCGGCGCTCGGCGCTTGTTCCGAGCTCCTCGAACGCTTCGGTGGGCATCGCGCCGCCGCCGGCCTCTCGATTCTTCCCGAGTGGGTGGAGCCCTTCGCAGAGGCCTTCGCAACGCAGGCGGAAGGTCTGCTCGATCCGGACGACCTCGTGCCGACGACGGCGGTCGACGCGGTTCTTCCCCGCGACGCGAAGCTCACGCTCGACCTGTGCGAGGAGCTGCGTCGGCTCGCGCCGTTCGGGCTCGGCAATCCTGACGTCACGCTGCTCGCGCCGGGCTGCGAGCTCGGCGACCTCGCGACGGTGGGTGACGGGAAGCACCTCCGCTTTCGCGTCCACCGCGACGGACGTGACGCGGGGGGCGCGATCGCGTTCGGGCAGGGGACGAGCCTGGATCGCTACCGGCGCATCGGTCGCTACGACGTCGCCTTCCGGCTCCAGGAGAACCACTGGAACGGCACGGTCGCACCCCAGCTCGTCGTGCGCCGCGTCTTCGACGCCGACGATCGGTTCGACGAGCTGTACGGCTGGCTCCGCTCGCAATGGCTGGCGCAGACCCGAGAGCCACAGGCGCAGGCGATCTTCGACGAGCTCGAGGTCGAGGAGGGCGGCCCGAGACGGCATCCCCTCGAGTCAGAGATGTTCCGCGCGCTCCTGGCCGAGCCGGCGCTGCTGCGCGCGGCTTAGCGGACGGCGACGGAGGCTCGGCGCACGCGCCGAGGGCGCGCGCGGGAGCCGGCGAGGGCATCGAGCGCGAGCAGAAGCCGCGCGGCGCGCGCGGCGGCTCGGCGTTCCTGTCTGCGTCTGTACCAGCCCATGGACGACTCCCTTTCAGCATCGGAACGCGCTCTCCTCCACTTGAGTTACGCCCCCCGAAACGGGGAAGGGAGCCTGAAACAGGCGGAGTACACTGAAGCTATGGCCGTCATTGAGACTCAGGAACAGCATCAGGAGCTCATCGACGAGCTGATCGCGGACGTCTCCGCCTACAACCCGGAGGTCGACCGAGACCTGATCAGCCGGGCCTTCGTCTTCGCCGCCAGCGCCCACGAGGGCCAGCAGCGGCGTTCCGGCGAGGACTTCGTCCTCCACCCCTGGGGGGCCGCCAAGATCTGCGCCCAGCTTCACCTCGACAACGAGACGATCGCGGCCGCCCTCCTGCACGACGTGGTCGAGGACACGGACGTCGAGCTCGCCGACGTCCGAGCCGAGTTCGGCGACGAGATCGCCAAGCTCGTCGAAGGCGTCACGAAGCTGACCCGGGTGCAGTTCCAGAGCCGCGAGCAAACGGAGGCGGAGAACTACCGCAAGCTGATCGTGGCGATGGCCGAGGACGTGCGGGTCATCCTGATCAAGCTCGCCGACCGCCTGCACAACCTCCGTCAGATCGAGTACCTCGGCAAGCAGAAGCAGGTGCAGAAGGCGCGAGAGACGTTGGAGGTCTACGCACCGCTCGCCCATCGGCTCGGAATCCATGCGCTGAAGTGGGAGCTGGAGGACCTCGCCTTCGAGACGCTGCATCCGCGCAAGTACGAGGAGATCAACGCGATGGTCAGCGAGCGCCGCGCCGATCGCGAAGGCCACGTCTCCGAGGCTGCCCGCATCCTGCAGCTCGAGCTCGACAAGGTCGACATCCCGGCCGAGATTCTCGGACGCGCGAAGCACTTCTATTCCATCTACGACAAGATGGCCAAGAAGGGCCGCGAGTTCAACGAGATCTACGACCTCACCGCGATGCGCGTGATCGTGGAACGCTCCGGCGACGAAGGGACGCGCGACTGCTACGGCGCGCTGGGCCTCATCCACTCGCTCTGGAAGCCGATGCCGGGCCGCTTCAAGGACTACATCGCGATGCCCAAGTTCAACCGCTACCGGTCACTGCACACGACGGTGATCGGGCCCGAAGGCCGGCCGCTCGAGATCCAGGTGCGAACCCGAGAGATGCACGAAACGGCGGAGTTCGGGATCGCCGCGCACTGGCGCTACAAGGGCGGGCGCCGGCCGAAGTCTGACGAGGCCTGGCAATCCTGGGTGCGGCAGCTGATGGAGGCGCAGCCCGACGTCATCGACGAGCCCGGGGAGTTCAAGCGCGCGTTCCTCAGCGACCTCGTCGCCGACGAGGTGTACGTCTTCACGCCGAAGGGCGAGGTGAAGACGCTGCCCGCCGGTGCCACTCCGATCGACTTCGCCTACGCGGTGCACACCGACGTGGGCCACAGGACGGTCGGCGCGAAGATCAACGGGCGCATCGTCCCGCTCCATTACCGGCTGAAGAACGGGGACTTCGTCGAGATCCTGACCTCGAAGGTGGGCCGCGGCCCGTCGCGCGACTGGCTCTCGCTGGCGGCGTCTTCGCGCGCGCGTAACAAGATCAGGCAGTGGTTCTCCCGCGAGACGCGCGAGGACCAGGAGCAGAAGGGACGCGAGTCGCTGGAGCAGTCGCTGAAGGCGGCCAAGCTTCCGTACCGGAAGCTCGCCGGCTCGGCGGTGCTCGCGGAGGTCATCCGCGAGATGAACTTCAAGAAGGCGGAGGACTTCTACCTCGCGCTCGGCTCGGGCAAGGTCAGCGCGCAGTCGGTCGTGAACAAGGTGCTGCAGCGCTTGAAGACGGAGCAGGCCGCCGAGGAGGAGGCCGTGCCCCTCAAGGCGCCGCGCGCGAAGCATGCGATCGGCAGCGAGAACTACGGCATCAACGTCCACGGCGTCGACGACGTGCTCGTCCGCCTCGCCAGGTGCTGCACTCCGGTTCCCGGGGACGAGATCGTCGGCTACATCTCGATGGGGAAGGGGATCACGATCCACCGCGGCGACTGTCCCAACGTCAAGGCGCTGGCGCGGAACCCCGAGCGTTTCACGCCGGTCAGCTGGGACGGCGGCGCGTCACAGAGCTTCCGTGTTCAGATCGCCGTGGACTCGTGGGATCGTCCGCGTCTGCTCGAGGACGTGGCTCGAACGTTTGCCGAGCACGGCGCCAACATCGTTTCCTACGGCGGCACGGTCGAGGATCAGATGGCGAGAAATTGGTACGTCGCCGAGGTCGGAGACGTGAAGGAGCTGCGCGGCCTCCTGACGGCGCTGCGCAACATCGAGGCCGTGTTCGACGCGTACCGCGTCACGCCCTCATAGCGTCCCTCGATTCAGGGATCGTCACTCGAACGAGCGAGGTACCTCGTTCCAGGGATAGCGCGCGCGCCGAATCTGATTACAACGAGTGGAAGGGGGAGAGGGCACGAAAGCTGCGGCGCCCGTTCGTTCCGAGGACAGCGGGCGGGCGCGCGGCCTCTAAGACGGGATTCGCTTCGCTCAGGTGAAGCGGTGCGCGCCGGTCGCCGACGATCGGCGCGCGTCTACGGCGCCCATGCTTCGCCGCCCGTGTCCCAGCCGACGAGACAGTACGGGGAGATCAGCAGGGCCACTCGCTCGAGGAAGGTCCGGTCGTCGGGGCCGAACGCGGCCGGACGGTCGGAGTCGATGTCGATCTCGCCGACCACCTTCCCCTCGTAGGCGATCGGGACGACGATCTCGGAGCGGGTGGACGGAAAGCACGCCAGGTAGCGAGGGTCGGCGTTGACGTCGTCGACGACCTCCGTCTCGCCGCTCGCCGCCGCAGCGCCGCAGATGCCCTGCCCGATGGGAATGCGCACGTGCTCGGTCGCCTCCGGTCCCTGCCAGGGTCCCAGCACGAGCTCGCCTCCCTCGACGAGGTAGATCCCCACCCACGAGTAGTGGTCGAAACGGTCGTGAAGGACGGACACCACCTGCCGCAGCACGTCGTCGGCGTCGCCCCCTCGGTTGAGAATGCGGTCGATCGCCTCCAGCGCGCCGGAGTATCGACTCACCCGTCCAGCGCCTCCCCCTCGAACGCCCGGATCGTCTCCTTGTACGAGTCCGGAATCGGGACTGCCTTCCGTTCGTCGAGATCGACGAGGACAAGCGTCTGCTGGGCGGTGACCATCAAGAGGTCGTCGCGTGCCCGGTAGGCCGCGAATTCGTACGTGGTGCTCGTTCGCCCGATCCTTGCCAGCCGGACGTAGACCTCGATCAGGTCGTCGAAGACCGCGGGGGCGAGGTACTCGATCGTGGACGCCCGCATGACGAACTCTTGACCTTCCTCGCCGATGTCCATCCCGAGCAGCCCGAGGTTGCGGTGGTACTCGACCCGCGCGAGGTCGAAGTACGGAAGGTAACGGCCGTAGTAGACGATGCCCTGCGCGTCGGTGTCGGAGAAACCGACTCGTGTCTGCGCGGAGAACCTGAACGGCGGCTTCTCCTTCAGCTTCGGATCACCTCGAGCACCTCGTCGCGCTTCCGCTCCATGAGATCGGGCGAAAGGGCCTCGAGGTTCAGGCGGAGGAGCGGCTCGGTGTTGGAGGGCCGAACGTTCATGTGCCACTGCTCCGCATCGACCGACAGGCCGTCGAGATGCGAGACAGTCCCTTCCGGGCCGAAGCGCTCCTTCAGCTCCTGCAGCTTGAGCGCGACGTCGGCGACCGGCGTGTTCAGCTCCCCGGTGATGAAGTAATGCTCGCGGTAGGGACGAAGAACCTCGGACAGCCTCCGGCCGCGCTTCGACACGAGCTCGAGCATGAGCAGGAACGGGATGATCCCGGAATCGGCCTGTGAGAAGTCGCGGAAGTAGTAGTGACCCGAGACCTCTCCGCCGAAGACCGCGTCCTCCTCGCGCATCCGGTGCTTGAAGAACGCATGACCCACACGGTTGACCAGCGGGACGCCGCCGGCGCGATCGATCGTCTCCGGCACCGCCCAGCTCGCGCGAACGTCGTAGAGGATCTTCGCGCGCGGTTGCTTCTCGAGGATCGATTCGGCGAGCAGCGCCGTGACGAAGTCACCCGGGACGAAGTCGCCCGTGTCGTCGACGAAGAAGCAGCGGTCGGCGTCGCCGTCGAATGCGACTCCGAGGTCGGCCTCTTCTTCCGTGACCTTGCGCATGATGAACGCGCGATTCTCGGGCAGGAGCGGATTGGGCTCGTGGTTCGGGAAGGATCCGTCCGGCTCGAAGTAGCAGCGCACCGCGTCGATCGGCAAGCGCTCGAGCACCGGTGGAAGCATCGCCCCGCCCATCCCGTTGGCGGCGTCGATCACGACACGAAGGGGCTTTACCGCTGATACGTCGATGAAGGACAGGACGCAATCGACGAAGCGCGGCCAGATGTCCTCCTGCTCGATCGTCCCGGTTGGACCCGTCTCGTGCCTGGCACCGGACATGGCCCGCGTGCGGATGTCGAGCAGCCCCGAGTCGCCGCCGACGGGTAGCGCCCCGCGGCGGACAATCTTCATCCCCGTGTACTGCTTGGGATTGTGCGAGGCCGTCACGGCGATGCCGCCCTCGAGCTGGAGCTCGCCGACGGCGAAATAGACCATCTCCGTCCCGACGAGGCCGAGATCAACCACGTCCGTCCCGGAGTCCGCCGCGCCCCGCATGACCGCGTCCGCCATTGCCGGCGACGACAAGCGCATGTCCCGCCCGACCGCGATCTTCCGAGGCTCGAACTCCTCCACGTAGGCGCGGCCGATCGCGTATGCGCCCGCCTCGTCGAGCTCGTCCGGATAGATCCCGCGCACGTCGTACGCCTTGAAGACCTTGGGGTCGAGCACGGCGAGGATGCTACGGAACCCACGTTGCGGCGGCGGTGTAGAGGCTGCGTCGATCTCGGGAGGTATCTGATGAAGAAGATCTTGGTCGCCCTGCTTCTGGCGCTCGCCCTACCTGCGCCGGCCGCCGCGAAGGAGCTGAGCAAGCTCGACGTCTGTGGGTCGTCCGGATGCAATTCGACGTCGGACCGCGCCCTGCTCCGCCGCATCGGCGTCGGATCCGACGGCTCGGTCCCTGCGGATCCGCCTGGGCTCGCGCCCTTCTACACGCTCGTCTACCACGTTCGTCCCGGCCGCGGTGAGTCGTTCAACGGCCGAAAGGAGATCGTGTTCAGAACGTCCTTCGTTCCGGGTGCACACCTGGTGCGGGGCACGGACGAAAACGGCTACGTCGTCTGGACCACGGCGTCTCAGGTGTTCACGAATGCCATGGCGAGGCTCACACGAGGTCTGGAGCCGTTCCGGACGCCGCGGATCACGCGCGTCTCCGTCGGCGGCACGTTCGTCACCGATCCCGCGAGCTACGAGCGCCTGATCACGATCACCAGCGAGAACACCGACTACGTCGAGGCCTACGACTGGACGCCGGTGGATTACCGCAGCACGCAGTCGAGCCCGTGGACCGGCGTCTTGCTCCAGTTCTCGGCGAAGAAGCATGCCCTGCTCCGGAACAATCGCTGGATCCACCTGGACGCCTCGCTCTCGAAGCAGGTTCAGCTCGGCACGGCGCTGACGACCACGGGCGGCAGTGGTTTTCCGTGGCGCTGGATCGGGATCGCCGCGGCCGCTCTTCTCGCAAGCGCGGGCCTCGGCGTGGCGCTGATCCGCCGCTTCCGACCGTGGGAGCCGAAGACGGCGTGAGTGTACGAACTGCAAAGCGTCGGGTTGCCCGGCGCTCTGCAGGTCTGCGAACTCCCGATCCGCGGTTAGAGGGGCGGGAGGAGAAAGAGCGGCGGTAGGAGGCTCGGGTCAGTCGTCGCGGTAGGCCCTGCAGGGTCGTTGTTCCCGTTGCCGTTGTCGGAGGCGCTAGAAAAGGTCTTCCCGTTGACGTTGATGTCGTCGATCAGGTGGTAGATGCCGTACGCGTCGGCGACCAGGTAGACCGCTAACGTCGTGTCGCCGACGAAGCACGACTGCACCGTGGGCCACGTCACGTTGTACACGAAGCCGCACGGCGACGGCCCACCCATGACGTCCCAAGCGGCATTTGGGTAGTTGCCCACGTCCGAGACGTACTCCCACCCGTTTCCGCGTGTGTTCTCCCGCAGGTCGGCGTACCCATCGAATTCGCCGGCCGCGTTCTGGAACGCGACGACGAGTCGTGGACTCCCAAGTGTGGACGGCTCGCCGAAGTATAGGTCCGGTGTCTTATTCCAGAAAGACGAGTCCGGGAAGTCGGCGGCTGGTATGCCGGTCACGTGATGGACCAGGATCCCGGCGTACCCCTTCGCGTAAGTCGGCGCACCATTGGTGGTCAGGAGTCGGATCGTCTGGTTGTCGGTGTCGCCGGGTGGCTGATCGCTGGTGGCCAGCCAGTCGGCGTGGGCTCCGTTGCCGCCCGAGAAGAAGCTCAGCGTCGGCCGCGCGTTGCCGTTGTCGGCGAGTGCCGCAACCGGTACGGCGACGGCGACGCATTGCCGCAACGAGTGTCGCGGCAGGCCGCAGATACCGCCTCATGTTGTCTCCCTTCGACTGGACGCCGCAGCGTCAATTGACAAAGAGAGAACGTGCGAATTGGCTCATCGGATACGTCATTCACTCGCTGCACGGCAGAAAAAAATCCGCTCTTTGCGGAAAGGGCGCGGGCTTCAAGGCGCGGGCTTCAAGGATACACAGCCGTTGCCCGCTTCCACGGCGGCACGCCGGGAATAGAACGCCATCGCTCTCAAATCGGATACGGGTGCTTTGTAATTCTGATTTCCGTGCAGAGTGCACGTTCGCCGCCGCGGGTGGCAGGCCTGCCCGACCCGAACCGAGATTGAGAGCGACGAGGGGACCCCTCTTTGGCCTCAGGCAGAGAGAAGGGATGTAGTTAAATAGCTGCGCTCAGGGGCCACACAGAAAGGGGGAGAGCTGTGAGAAGAATGATCGCAGCGTTTGCCGTGGTCGTGGCCGCCGGCGCGATGGCGGGCACGGCGGGAGCCGCGTGGACTTTAGTCGGCTCGAATCTCGTGGCGAGCACGCCCACCACCGGCGGGGGCTATCCGGTTCCGCCGGGGTCAAGAGTGCCTGAGGCCGGGACCTGCGGACCCGGACCGTTCAACGCGAACCACTCCGAGTCGTGGATCGCTGTCAAGCCCGGCACCGAAGACTTGGTCGGCAGTTCGAAGTTCTTCTTCGACAAGTACAGCACCTTCTACATGTTCTACCTCGGCGCCTATCAGATCCTCGCGGGAACGCCGTCGGGCAACAACCAGATCCAGGGGTACGACTGCGTCTCCACCGGCACCCAGGACATGCCGCCGAGTTGGACGGACACGACCGATCCGAACCTCGACTTCGACACCGGCGATGGGGGCCGCGCCCCAGTCCGGGTGTACCAGACGATGCTCCCGTTCAATGCCTTCTGGGACGCGACGAAGCTTCATCCGGACGGCGAGATCGACGTGTCGTACAGCGACGACATGGGTCGAACATGGGTGAAGGGCAACGGGGGAAAGGCGCTCGAGCCCCCGAACAACGCCTCGGCAAAGCAGTTCGGCCACGTCGAGGACAAGCAGTGGATCGCCGTCAACCACATCCTCGGCAACATCAACCAGGATCACGTCTACGCGGCCTGGTCGGTCTTCAATGGGTCGGCGACCAAGGTGCGGATGGCGGTGTCCCGTGACCGAGGCCTGACCTTCGGCAAGGCGGTCACGATCAGTCTGCCGTCGCAGGTCGGGCCCGCAGTGACGTACGTCTATCCCGAGATCGACGCTGCCGGTTTCGTCTACGTCTCGGTCGTCTCCTTCCCGCCGAACGGGGGCGCGTCGACGATTTACGTGGCCCGCTCAGCCGACGATGGTCACAGCTTCGGCCCGTTCGTCGCGGTGACGACGGTGAACATGATCCCGACAGCCGGTTTGCCGAACACGAGATTCCGCGACGGAATCACCGAGAGCTTCGCGGCCAGCCCGATGTATCCCGGCCACCTCTACCTCACGTACGAGGAGTGGAGCGGGACGCAGATGGACGTGAAGTTCACGCAGTCGACCGACGGCGGCTTCACGTGGACGGCGCCGGTCGTCGTGAACGACAACGTTGATGCTCCGGGTGTTCCTACCGACCAGTTCCAGCCATCGATCGCCGCCGGTCCCGGCGGGGCAGTCGCCGTCGAGTTCCTCGACCGCCGTCAGGCCTGTCCGAGCGACCCGAGCATCCTCCCGGCCGATGTCGGTCGGGCGAACTTCTGCATCGACGCGTCGCTCCAGGCCTATAAGGACACCGGCAGCGGCGCTGCGCCCGTCGGCTCGAACCGGCGGGTCACCGAGTTCACGTGGGATCCGGAGCAGCCCGGCCAGCACCTCGGCGGGCTCTCGCAGTATCCGTGCGCCGGAGCAAGAGATCCGTGCCCGGCCGGCCGGGGCTTCATCGGCGACTACTTCGGAGTCGCCGTCTCGGACAACAACATCTACGGCCTCTTCCCGTCAACGCACTATGCGTCGAACGTCACGGCCGACGAGGGTGGCCTGATCTACTACCAGCAGCAGGTTCTCTCGACGGTGCCGCGTTCGGCCATCGCTGCCGGCTACTAGCGGCTGAAAGCGAGGAGGGCCGCCGCCCGCGGTGGCGGCCCTCCTGCTCCCTAAACTTGGGGGCATGGAGCGCAAGCTCGCCACCGTCCTCTTCGTCGATCTCGTTGGGTCGACGGCAGTCGTTTCCTCCCAAGATCCGGAGGTCACCCGCCGGAAGGTCACCGCCTTCTTCGACGCCGTGTCGGGTTGCATCGAGACGCACGGCGGCACCGTTGAGAAGTTCGCCGGCGACGCCGTCATGGCCGCCTTCGGCATTCCGCAGGCGCATGAGGACGACGCCGAGCGAGCCGTCCGCGCGGGGCTCGGGATCCTGGAGAACCTCCGCGAGCTCGGCGTCGAGGCCCGGGTCGGGATCGAGGCCGGCGAGGTCGTCGTGGACGAGACCGACTCGACCTTCGCGACGGGCGCGGCGGTCAACATCGCAGCGCGCCTGCAACAGGCGGCCGCCCCGGGCGAGATCCTCGTCGGCGAGGCGGCCCACCGTCTCACGCAGGGGCGGATCGAGTCCGAGGACGCCGGCCCGCTCGAATTGCGCGGTTTCCGCAAGCCGATTCCCGCCTTCAGGGCGCTGGCGGCGCTCGACGGACAGCCGCCGCTTGCCGCGATCACCGCGCCCTTCGTGGGCCGGGAGCCCGAGCTCGACCTGCTCCAGAACACGCTCGCGCGGACGATCCGGGACCGCCGCCCCCACGTCTTCACCGTCTACGGCGAGCCCGGCGTCGGCAAGAGCCGGCTCCTGCGCGAGTTCCTCGCCGGCGTCGAGGGCGCGACGATCCTCGCCGGCCGAGCGCTGCCGTACGGCGAAGGAATCACGTACTGGCCTCTGGCCGAGATGGTGAAGGCGGCCGCCGGGATCACCGACGACGACCCGATGGAGACCGCGAAGCAGAAGTTGATCGAATGCTGCGGCGACGAGGCGATCGCGGAGCTGCTCGGTCTCGCATCCGGGGTGATGGAGGCGGTCGAGGGCGAGCGCGGCCAGCCGGAGATCGCCTGGGCCGCGCGTGAGTTCGTCGACGAGCTCGCCGACGTCCAGCCGCTGATCCTCGTCTTCGAGGACATCCACTGGGCCGAGGAGCCGCTGCTCGAGCTGATCGACCATCTGGCGCAATGGGTGCGCGAGCGCGCGCTCCTGATCCTCTGCCTGGCGCGGCCCGAGCTGCTCGACGTGCGGCCGGGGTGGGGCGGAGGGCGCGTTCGCTCGACCGCGATCGAGCTCGAGCCGCTCGCACGCGAGGAGAGCGAGACTCTGGCCGAGGCGCTGCTCGCAGAGCACGACGTGCCCGACAATGTTCGCGCCCGGCTCCTGGACAAGACCGAGGGCAACCCGCTCTTCGTCGAGGAGACGGTACGGATGCTGCTCGAGGAGGGAGCGCACGGCGACCGCATCCCCGACACGCTGCAAGCGTTGATCGCCGCCCGCATCGACCGGTTGCCGGCCGGCGAGAAGGTTGTCCTGCAGCGCGGATCCGTGATCGGCCGGGTCTTCTGGGCGGGGGCGGTCGACCACCTGTCGCCTGAGTACGACGCCGACGACCTCGAGGACATGCTCGACGACCTGCTCCTGCGCGATCTCGTCACGCGCGAGGAACGCTCGACGATCAGCGGCGAGTCGGCCTACCGCTTCAAGCACGTCCTCATCCGCGAAGTCGCATATACGGGCCTCTCGAAGTCGAGCCGCGCGGAGTACCACACTCGTTTCGCCGAGTGGCTCCGGCAGAAGGCCGACAAGGAGCTGCTCGAGGTCCGCGCGTACCATCTCGACCACGCCACGGCCCTGTACGCGGAGCTCGACGGGCGCGCGCCCGCTGAGCTCGCGCAGACCGCGGCGAAAGCCCTCGAGGCAGCCGGGAAGCGCGCGCTCGCGCTCGAGTCGAACACGTCGGCGCGGAAGCTGCTCCTCCGCTCCGCAGAGCTCGAGCCGACGTTGTGGCGCCGCTTCCTCGCCGCGCGGGCGGCGTGGCAGCTCGGGGATCTGCCCGTCGTACGCGACGAGATGAGCGTCCTCGCCGAGGAAGCCGCGGCCGAAGGCGCGCGTGACGTTCAGACCAGGGCGCTGACCGCGCTCTCCGAGACCGCGGCGTCGCTCGACGGTGAGCTCGGTCGCGCTACGGAGCTCGCCGATGAGGCCCTCGCCGTGGTCGAGGCCGATGACCACGAGGGCCGCTTCAGCGCCCTCGACCGGCGGGCACGCGTCGCGAGATGGGTCGGCCGCCTCGCCGAAGCCGAGGAGTTCGAGGAGCAGGCGCTCGAGGCGGCGCGCGCCGCGGGGCGGAAGGACCACGAGGCGAGGGCCGCGCTCCAGCTCGCAGGAATCCAGATCGGCCGCATGGAAGACGACAAGGCGGAGCCGCTGATTGATCGCGCTCTCGAGCTGGCCGAAGAGAGCGGCAGCATCGTCGCGCGTGCGAGCGCGGCGCAGTCGAAAGGCACCCTCCACCGCGTGCGCGGGGAGTACGAGCAGGCGCACGGCTGGCTGACGAAGTCACTCGATCTCTACCGTGAGGCGGCCTCCGTGTCGGAGATCGCATGGACGTCTCGGCAACTCGCCCAGGTGGCATGGAGCACGGGAAATCTCGCGCGGGCCGAGAAGCTCTTCCGCGAATCGATCCGTCTGCTCGCCCCGATGCGGGAACGCGGCACGCTGTGCGAGAGCCAGCGCCTTCTGGCACAGCTGCTGCTGGAACAGGGCCGGATCGACGAAGCGGAGAAGTACGCACTCGCGGGTCGCGAGACCGTGAGCGCAGAGGACGTGACGTCTCGCGCGACGACGCGCGTCGCGCTCGCGCAGGTACGTGCCGCGCAGGGGCGAGACGACGAAGCCGAGAGTCTGTTTCGCGAGGCCGTCGACGTTCTCAGCGGCAGCGAACACTGCCGCATCCTGCTCGACGTGCTTCCTCCCTATGCGGAGTTCCTGCGCGCGCGTGAGCGCGAAGCCGACGCCGCGGAACTCGAGGCGCGGCTCGCCGAACGCGTTCCCACGGCAGCGTAGAGCTCCTCGCGGATCGCGAGGCTGGAGGCCAGGTCCGGCGATTCGCTGATGACCGTCGCGGGCCGCTTGAACTTCTTCAGCGCCTTCCCCAGCGGCTCCACGCGCAGCGTTCCCTCGCCGTAGGGAAGGTGCTTCGTCTCGTTGCGGTTGGCGTAGGCGATGTCCGAGAAGTGGATGTGGAACGGCGCCGCCGGTTCGAGCACCTGGTCGGCACCGGCAAGGATGGCGGCGAAGGCAGCGGTCTCCGTGAAGCCGCCGTCCGTGACTGCGTGCAGGTGCGCGAAGTCGAGCACCGGCCGGACCCAACCGCACCGCGCCGAGATGGCGAAGACGTCCTCCGCGGTGCCGAGCTCCCGCACGCGTCCCATGATCTCGACGCCGAACGGAACCGCCCGGTCCTTCTTGTCCAGCCGCTCGCGTAGCTCGCCGAGCTGCTCCACCACCGCGTCGAGTGCGGCGTCCCGTTCGCGCCCGAGGAGGAAGCCGGGGTGGAAGACGACGAGCTCGGCGCCGCAGGCCTTCGCGATCCCCGCCGAGTGGTCGAGCATCCCGACGGCCATGTTGAGCTTCTTGCCGCGCTCGGCATGTCCCATGAAGCCGGCGATCGGGGCGTGCACCGAAAGGGCGATGTCGGCGTCGCGCGCCAGCTCGCCGAACCGTTCCGCCCACGCGTAGTCCATCCAAAACTTGCCCTCGAAGTCGATCTCGCAGGCCGTGTAGCCGCGCTCCTGGAGGAGGCCGACCGCCGCCTCGGGGCTTTCGCGCGACGGGACACGCGCCGGGCCGAAGTGGAGCTTCGACACGGCCGCAACCGTACTACCCTGGGATGGTGCGCCGAGTTGCCGTGCTCGCGCTGGTCACCGTGGCCGCCGCGGGCTGCGGTCACTCGAAGGTCGCGCATTTTGGAGATCTTCGGGTCACGAAGGCCGGGCCCGTGAAGCTCGAGACGAGCCCGCCGCCCCCGTTTCCAGGCGGACCGGCTCGGAACATCGCCGACGTCGAGTTCCTGACGCCGAGGATCGGCTTTCTCACCTCCTCGAATGGACAGTTCGATCGCGAGCCCGGGCGCATCCAGCGAACCGGTGACGGCGGGCGGACCTGGCATGACGTCTGGACGGGGCGGGGGACGCATCTCGGCTGGATCGCGTTCGCCGACCGGCGGCATGGTTTCGTCGGGGGCGATCGGTTCATCCTGCGCACGACCGACGGCGGCGCGACGTGGCGGCGTTCACCGATGTCGATGCCCAAGCGCGTACGGAGCTGGAGCTGGTGGATGGTCGAGCCACAGTTCGTGACGTCGACGCTCGGATTCGCCGTCACGGATCGCGCGAGCTTCTACGGTCCCGTCTTCTTGCGGACGACGGACGGCGGCCGGCGCTGGCGGCCGATCCGGGGACTCCAAGACGTCCGCGACGTCGACTTCGTCTCCTCACGAACCGGCTTCGCGCTCGGGACGAAGCTGTACCGCACGGACGACGGCGGCGTGACGTGGCGTGCGCTCGATTTGCCTCACGTGCCGTACTCCCTCGCAGCCGTGGATTTCCTCGACACGCGTCACGGTTTCGTCGCCGGCGGCCAGGTCGCGATGACGGAACAACCTCCGGCGCAGACGGTCTTTGCCACGAGTGACGGTGGACACACGTGGGAGCGCCGATACGAGAATCCTCATCGCGGCTACTCGCCGCAAGGCGGGGACCCCTTCGCCCGGCTGCACTTCGTCGACGCTCGTCGCGGCTGGGCGACGACCGGCCTCTGCAAGTGCTGCCCGAACGGTCCTTGCGTCGGCGGCGTCTACGTGACGCGTGACGGTGGCCACAGCTGGAAGCGGCGTGGGGAAGGGGCACAACTCACGACGATCGGCGCCGACGATGCATGGACTACGCCGGGTTGCGACGTCGAGTGTGACCTCCTGTGGCGCACGACCGACGCCGGGCGAACCTGGCGCCCGATCGCGCGGCCGGATCGCATCAACTTCTCGAGCGTCGCGGTGCGGGGAGCAGCGCCGGGATTGACTTCGTACGATGACGCGAGCTTCGTCAGCCGCGACCACGGTCGCACATGGAGGCTCGGGACTCTCGCGGCGCCGGTAGCGCGCGCGGAAATTCGCGCTCGTTTCTACGCGGACGAAGCCTGCGGAGGGTCCGTGCCTTTCGTCGAAGCCGGAAGGGCGATCCACCTCACGTACGACAGTGGCCGCACATGGAAGGTCCTACGCCCGCCCTTCGCAACGGCTTCGGTCGCGGTCGAACCGGATCTCCTTGCCGCAGTCGGAGTTCGCGACTGCCTTCCGGTTCTAGCGCTGAGCCGCAGCCGCGGTCGAAGTTGGGCGATCTCGAAAATTCCGCGTGCGTGTGAGCCGGCGGTCGCCCGAGACGCCGAGGTCTGGTTGTGGTGTGAGCGCTTGCTGCTCCACAGCGTCGACCGCGGGCGGACCTGGTCGCGGCTGCGCGCTCCGTCTCCGATCATGTCGGTCGCAGCCACGGGCGCGGGCAACGCCTGGATTGTCTCCGGCAACGGCGTCATGGGCCGGCTCTGGCGGACGGCTGATGGGGGAAAGACCTGGAGACAGGCCTGGCCACGCCTTCCGACACGCGGGTAAAGCCGTGCCGTCCGACGCCTTTCCTACCCTCGTCACATGGGCAAGAAGCCGTCACGTATCGATCTGCTCGAGCTGGACATCGACCTCCGGCTGACCGATCTCTGGCGAGAGGCCGGAGAGATCACGGACTGGAACCTCGACGTCGTGGCGGCGTTCATGCGAGCCGCCTACGGCAAGGGCTATTGCGACGCGCTCACCGAGGACGCGCCGGGGTCGCTGTGTCACGACCACGGCTACCGGATTCCGGGCCGGCGCCCGGCGCCGGCGCGCGAGGCGTAACCGCCTCGGACCAGAACACCGCGGTCGGCTCGAACGCCGGAAAGCGGAGCGTGAACGTCGACCCCTGGGTGGATGTCGCCACGCGGCAACCGCCGCCGTGCGCCTTTGCGATCGCGTCGACGATCGCAAGCCCGAGTCCGACTCCGCCGTGAGCGCGGCTGCGAGCGGCGTCGGCACGCGCGAAGCGCTCGAAGATGTGCGCGAGCGCGTCCTGCGCGATCCCGCCGCCTCCGTCCTCGACCTCGATCATGACCTGACCCCCCACCGCCCTCGAGCTGAGCGCGATCGTCTCGCCGTGATCCGTGTACTTGACCGCGTTCTCCAGCAGCGCATCGAGGGCAGACCGCAGGCCTTCCGGATCGACCGACAGCTTCCCCGGCGCGAGCACCCCGAGCTGCCACGCGCGCGGCGCAACCTCCGACCAGCGCATGAAGACGTCCTCGAGGAACGGCTCGAGGTCCACGTCTTCGAGGACGACGAAGTCCGGCTGATCCGCCTTTGCGAGGAGGAGCAGACGCTCGAGGATCAGCTCGATCCTTTTCAGCTCGTCCAGGGCGACGTCGATCTCCTGCGCCGTCTCGCCGTTCGTCCGGCGCAGGACCTCGAGGTGTCCCCGCGCGATCGTCACCGGCGTGCGCAGCTCGTGCGATGCGTCGTGCAGGAAGCGCTCCTGGCGCTCGAGCAACGAGGCGCGCTGGGCAGCCTGGCGCTCGACCACGCCGAGCGCCTCCTGGCGCCGGCGAGCGTGCCAGACCATCGCCAGGAACATCGCGGACATCAGCGGCACCTCGAAGAGCTCGCCCCAGAGCTGCTCACCCGAGAACGCGTCTTGAAGGATGAGCGCGCCGGTCGACGCGACGACGGCGAGCAGCGTCAAGTGGGTCGCAGCCGGCCGCCAGACCCGGAAGCCGTAGAGAAACGTGAGGCTGACCCAGATGAAGTGAAAGGGAATCGTCTCCCAGCTCGGCCAGACGGCCATCGCGACGAGGTTCGCGATTGCGAACGCCGCCCAGAGGAGCTCCAAGCGGCTAAGCCGGAATGAGCCGATATCCCGCATGACGGACGGTCTCGATCGGCGCGTCGGCGCCCAGCTTCTTGCGCAGGCGACGGATGCAGACGTCGACGACGTTCGAGCCCGGATCGAAGTGGTAGCCCCAGACCTCCGACAGCAGACGCTCGCGGCTGATCACCTCGCCGGGATGCTCGACGAGATGATGGAGGACGCGAAACTCGCGATCTGAGAGCTGCGCCGTCACCGACCCGAATCGCGCCTCGCGCCGCGCGAGGTCGAGGACGAGCATCCCGGCACGGACGACGTGCCCGTTCTCGCCGTTGCGCGCCTTCCGCAACTGGACGCGAATCCGGGCGATGAGCTCGTCGAAGGAGAACGGCTTGCTCAGGTAGTCGGCGGCGCCGAGCCCGAAGCCCCGCAGCTTCGTCGGCAGGTCGGAACGCGCGGACACGATCACGACCGGGAGTTCGGGGCGAGCCTTGTTGAGCTCGTGCAGGACGCTGAGACCGTCCAGACCCGGAAGCAGTAGGTCGAGCAGGACGAGGTCGTACTCATCGCGACGGGCGCGGTTCAGCCCTTCGGCCCCGTTGCGGGCGGCGTCCACGGAAAAGCCTTCAGCTTCGAGCCCTCGTGCGAGGAACCCGAGGATGCGCGGCTCGTCCTCGATCACCAGGATCCGCATGACCGCCGAAGCGACCATAAACGAGATGACGGGGAGATGACCTGTGGATGACAGTTCCGTCATCTGCCGTTGACCGGGCTCACACCGCGTTTAGGGTCGGCCCCGCCCATGGCCCAGCGAACCGCGGAGCCCGGCGCGGCGGTCCTCGAGGCCCCGACTCCAGTGACGGGGCGGCCGCCCCGCACATCCCCGTACCCCGATCGAGCCGCCCGCCACTGGCTGCTCTCGTCGGTCATCTGGCTGCTCGTCGTCGACGGCTTCGGCGGCGTCCTCTCGACCGAGTTCATCTCGCCCGACGCGTTCGGAGGCATCTCTTGGCTCGCCTTCTCCCGCGTGCGCCAAGGCCACGTGAACGGCGTGATCCTGGCCTGGTTGACGATGATGTACTTCGGCGCGCTCTTCTACATGCTGCCGCGGCTCTGCGGCACCCGCGGGATGTGGAGCGAGCGCCTCGGAGTCTGGTGCGCGTGGGCGTGGAACGCCATGTTCCTGCTCGGCGTGATCGGGATGCTCACCGGTCACAGCCAGGGCCGCGAGTACGGCGAGCTGATCTGGCCGATCGACATCGCCCTGCTCGTGATCTGGTCCCTCAACATCGTCAACATCATCGCAACCGTCCAGATCCGGACGATCCGGCCGATCTACGTCACGGTCTGGTGGTTCCTCGCGAGTCCGTTGTGGCTCGCGGTCGACTATGCGATCGGGAACGTCATCTGGCGTCCCGGTCACGTCTGGGGCGCGCCGTCGGGGACACTCTCGAACAGCCTGGCAGACGCGATGCTGAACTGGTGGTACGCCCACAATCTGTTCGGCTTATGGCTGACGCCGATGCTGGTCGCGATCACCCTGTACATGGTTCCGCGCGTCACGAACACGCCCCTCTACAGCTACACGCTCTCGCTCGTCAGCTTCTGGGGCATCGCCTTCTTCTATACGGGCGTCGGCGACCACCACATTCTCCAGTCGCCCACGCCCGCTTGGCTGAAGACGATCGCCGAGGCGTCCTCGTGGATGCTGCTCGTTCCCGTCTTCGCCTTCACGATCAACATCCTCGGAACGATGAAGGGCAACTGGGACAAGTTCTTCACGAACTTACCGTTGCGCTTCACGCTGACGGCGTTCTTCTTCTACTGGCTCGTCAACATCCAGGGAGCCTTCCAGGCGCTGCAGCCGTTCAACCGGCTCACGCACTTCACGAACTTCGTCGTCGCTCACGCCCATCTCGCGCTACTCGGCGCCTTCACGATCCTCGGCATGGGCGTGATCGACTACATCGTGGCGCAGGTCTACAAACGGCCGTTATGGAGCCGCAGCCTGACGGAATGGCAGTACTGGCTCGTCACGATCGGCTTCACGGGCTTCTTCAGCGTGCTCACGCTCGCCGGATTCCAGCAGGGCTTCAGCTGGGCTCAGGGCATCCCGGAGGTGAACGTGCTGCCGCAGCTACACGCCTACTTCATCGCACGCGGGATCTTCGGGATCATGATCATCGCCTCCGGGATCGTCCAGATGATCAACGTCGGGATGACGATCTGGTCGAACACCCACGAGCGGCGACGGGCGGAGACGCTGGGGTTTGCGGAGGCGGTCTCGCCGGCCCTGCCTGCGAGCTAGCCGATGGCCGACCGCGACCGATTCGAGAACGACGAGCCCCGCGTCCCGCGCGGCTGGGCTCCGCACCCGCGCGAGCGGATGCTGATGACGCCGTGGGTCGCCGGCCTCGGCGGGCTGCTTGCGTTCTTCGCGGTCGTCTTCGCGGTCGTCTGGCTCCCGATCCACACCTTCGATCCACCCGCGTCCGCCGACTGGGCGCCGCTCTCCGACAACGGCCATAAGGGCCGCGACCTGTTCGCCTCGAACGGCTGCTACGTCTGCCACTCCGGCTATTCGCGCCCGCAGGACGTGCGCTACGCGCTCTACTTCCTCTACCCGAAGGTCTCGCAGCCGGGCGACTTCTTCGGCAGCGACCAGTCGCCGAACCTGTTCGGCACGGAGCGGACGGGTCCCGACCTGTCGCAGGACGCGGGCTGGCACCCCGACGACTGGCACCGGGCCCACTTCTTCAACCCGCGGTTCATCGACCCGCTCTCGCTGATGCCGCCGATGAAGTCGCTCTTCTCGGACAAGCAGGTCGACAACCTCATCCTGTTCACGCAGGAGCGCAGCGGCAAGTCCGGTCTGCTCCGCTACGCCAGCCAGCTCTACGCCAAGCACGTCGTCAACACCGTCCAGGGCTTCCCGGCGCCGTACCCGGGCTTCCAGGGAGCGCACAAGCCGCCGCTCGAGCCGAAGGAGGTTGAGCCGCCGCCGAATCAGCTCGAGGAGGCGCCGAACCTCGCGCAGATCGACCGCAGCTACTGGCTCGCCGGGAATCCACTGCCCGTGACGACGGCGAACCTGCTCCGCGGCAAGGAGATCTTCCTCGAGCGCTGCGTCGGCTGCCACGGGCCGAAGGGCAACGGGAAGGGTCCCGCGGCCAGCTTCCTGTCGCCGACTCCGCTTCCGTTCGACGACGCCGACGACCAATGTTGTGGCGGCGACACCGGCCCGGGCGACTTCTACTACCGCATCCTGCGCGGGTGGCCCGGTACCGGGATGGAGAACTTCGGCGAGCGACTCTCGGTCGACGACATCTGGCGCGTCGTCCTGTTCGTGAAGACGATCCCGAACAAAACGCTGGCCGAGCACCGGATTCCGACTCCGAAGGACTACATCGTCTGGTCGCCGTCGAAGGAGCTGCTCGCCTGGGTCAAGGATCGGCAGCAGATCGCGAACAACGCGTCGTTCTCGAAGCGCGAGCTGGCGGATCCCTTCTTCCAGGCGGCGCGGCGCACCTTCCCAGGTCTCGCACCGGGCGACGTGATCGAGGTCAACGGCCTCGAGACGAAGCTCACCCTCACGGACGCCGCCGCTGGCATCAGGACGATCTACGAGGATCTGCTCGACCGCGCCTGGGCCGACGCCAAGGCCCGCGGCGACAAGCTGCCGCCCGAGTCGCAGAAGGACATTCCTCCGACCCTGCCGGGGCACTGATGAGGCGGTTTCTCGTCACGGCTGTCTTCGCGCTGACGGTCTCCCTCGCGGTGCCCGCAGTGGCGCTTGCCCACGACGCGCCCGAGAACGACCAGTCGAAATGGGTGATGGCCGACTGGATGCTGGACATGTTCTTCATCCTCGCGGGCGTGGCGCTGGTCGCATTCGTGATCGCCTGGAAGGGCGGCCACTTCCACAACCTGGCAGAGGCCGCGCGGGTGCCGCTCGACATCGACGAGGAGGACTACTACACGCCCGAGTGGGCGTACGACGAGGAGGAGTGGGACGATGCCGATGCCGTCCGGTGACTCGCCGCAGGACGCCCAGGCCTACTACGACTATCTGAACGGCCACCACATCATCGACGGCCGCGTCGAGACGTGGCACGTCGACTGGCTCTCGCTCGCGTGGCTTTGGGGCTTCATCATCGTGCTCGTCATCGGCGCCGGTTTGTGGGTGAAGCAGTACAGAACCAGCAGCCGCCGCGCCGGGATCTACCCGGTCGACCGCTTCGGCGGCTGGGCCACGGAGGCGGCCGGTCCGGCGACGTCCTTCTTTCTCATCCTGACGGCGTTCCTGACCGCGTTTGCGGTCGTCATGGTGATCGGCCACCTCATCTGGGGGCAGAAGTTCTGATGGCGGCCGCCCCGCCCTTCGTCGCCTACTCGACCCTGACGGAGGCGCTCGTGCCCGCCGCTGAGTGGCCCGAGGTGTACGCGTCGCTCCAGGCGCTCAAGGGGCACGTACAGGAGTACCCGGGCTGCCAGCGGTTCGACGTCTTTACCCGTGTCGAACAGGGCGACGACGTGCGGATTCACTGCTACACGACCTGGGACACCCCGGCCCAGCTCGAGGCGTTTCTCGAGCGCGGCTACACCTTCGAGCGCCTGCTCGTCGATCTGGGCGAGCGCCTCGAGGCAGAACGGAGCCTGATGATGGAGAAGGTCTTCTGATGGCGGAACGGGAGGAACGCGCGGAGCACGAGGCGCGCCCGGCGCGGCCGCTGGTCGGCTACCGCGACATCGGCGAGGACATGCGCTGGTCGCGCCAGGCGCACATCCGAGCGTGGGTGATTCTCGCGGTGATGATCGCCCTCTCGCTCGGCTGGACGCTCACCGTCTACTTCATCGAACCCGGGCTCCGCTAGCTCGGCGGCTGCATCCGTGTATCTGAAGCACCTCTCGTCGCTTCAGTTCCTGACCTACGTCGGCTTTTTCACCGTGGTCGTCGCGGCCCTCTGGCGCCTCCTGCCCGGAAAGGCGCCCCCCGTGCGGACCGTGCCGTACCGCGAGAAGGAGCTCGGCGCTCACGACCCGAAGCTGGCGAAGTACTTCGTCGCCGGCGGCGGCTTCCTCGTGCTCGGCGGCCTCCACATGGTCGTGAAGAACCTGCCGTGGACGGCCGAGTGGCTCGCACGCGCCGGGTACGCCGGACACCTCGTCCGCGACCTCGCGAACACACACGTGATGATCGTGGGCGGCGGCACCTTGATTGCGACCGGCCTCTGCTGGTACGTGCTGCCGCGCATGGTCGGCCGGCCGCTCGCGAGCGAGGCTCTGGCTCAGTGCGCATTCTGGTTCACCGCCCTCGGCCTGCTCGTCTTCTACGTCGCGTTCGTCGGCAACGGGATCGCGATCGGCCGCCTCGTCGAGCACGGCTCCGACTATCAGGCCGCGAAGGCGAGCATGGGCAAGTGGTACAAGGTGCCCGTCGGGATGGGCGCCGGCGTCATGGGCCTCGGCTACTGGTGCTTCGCCGCCAACGTCTTCTTGACCGTCTTCCAGGCGCGTCTCGTGCGCGTGCCGAAGCCGAGCGCGCACCTGTGGAAGTTCCTCGCCACGGGCGCCGCGGGACTCACCGTCGGCACGGTGCAGGGCGTGATCCAGGTCGCGCCGGCGCAGGCCGACTGGCTCTACCGCGCAGGGCATGCGGGCGAGTGGATCGACCCGATCAGCCATGCGCACATCAACCTCGTCACGGGCCTGACGATGCTGGTCGCGGGCGCCGTGTTCTACCTCGTCCCCTTGCTCGGGGGGACGCCGCCGTCACGCAAGGTTGCGAACACGTGCTTCTACCTCTTGCTCTGCGGTTCGCTCGCCTTCTACGCGGCTGCGCTCTATCTCGGCTTCCATGAGGGGCGCCTCGTGGTCCGGCGCGGGCTGACGCCGGAGCAGGCCGAGGAGGCGACGTCGCTCCATCCCTATCTGATCATCGGCGGCGGCGTGGCGATGTTCGCGGCCTTCTGGCTGTTGCTCGCCGTCCTCGTCCGCTGCTTCCGGAGAGCGCACGGATCGCCGCGCCTGTTCGTGTTCGCCGGCTGCGCCGCGCTCGCCGTCGGAACGCTGCAGGGGCCGGTGCAGGCGGTTCCCGCCGTGCACGAGCTGCTCGACCGCGGCGGCGATGCAGGCGGGGTGATCGTCAACCTCCATGCCCAGCTCAACATGCTCGGTGGGCTGATGGTGATCCTCGTCGGCGTCGCGCTGGCGCTGCTCGCCGGCCTGGGCGCTCGGAGCCGGCGGCGTGTGGTCCGGACGACGCTGATCGGCGCGTCCGCCGGGATGGCCGCCTACTACGCCGGAGCAATGGCGTTCTCGGCGCTCGAGGCTCACGCTGTCGCGGGAGGCCGGACGTTCGCGGTCGCCGTCGCCGATCTCCAGCCGTGGCCGGCGCTCGTGCTGACCCCGGCAGCGCTCGCCGTGCTGGGCGGCTTCGGCGCCTACGCCGTGGCGGCTTGGAGGATGACTGTGCGCGACCGTGCAGCCGGAAGGCGGGCGCTCGCGGCGGCGCCGGCCGTCTACGCCGGTCGCGTTCCGAGGCGCGTCCAGAGACGCAGTCCGGCCGCGCTCGCCGGCTACGAGCTGCCGATGGCGCTTCTCGGCTTCCCGGGCATCGGCTGGCTCTTCGCCGGCTTCCCGTTCGCCGCGGCCTTCTTGCTTCTCGTCGGGCCGGTGCTCGCCTGGGCCGTGATCCCGTCGGCCTTCAGCCCGTACGGGAGCGGGCCGCTGCGGGGCGTCGGCTGGAGGTTCGAGTTCGCGTGGCTCGGGGCGAGTGCCGTGCTCTCGGCTGCTGCCCTCTACCGCGCGCACCGGCGTCGGCGTCGGCGCATGGCCGGGAGGCCGCAGCGGCCGCGCAACGGCTCGCGCAACGGGTCGCGCAACGGCTACCGCACGCGCGTGAGCGTGGTCATCGGCGCGATCGCGCTCGTCCTGGTCTCGCTGCCGTTCGTGCCGGCCGTCGCGGGGATCGGAAGCAGCTCGGTCCGGTACGCGTACCAGACGGGTTTCACGCGGGAGGTCACGGGCCAGTTCCTCGATACTCCTCGCGGAACGATCAGCCTCTTCGCCTGGCGCGACCCGCAGCTGCAGTACCCGCCCGACGCGCTGCGTGTGCGGGCTTCGGACGTGCGCTCGCTGCTCGTCCGCGCCGCCGCGGTCGACCGTCCCGACGCGTACCGCCTCTTCGATCTGAACAGCGGGCGCCGCGTGCCGCTGGCGCTCCGCTCGAGCTCGCCGACGCAGCTCCGGTTCGCGCCGCGCCGCGCGCTCTCGCCCGGCCGGTATCTCTTCGTGGGAACGCACCAAGGAATGTTCGGGGGCCGTGACTTCGCCTACCTCACCGTTGTTCCGTCGAGCGCGCCCGTGACGGCGATCAGCTCCCGCTCGGACACCGCCGTGCCGCAGGTGGCGGACTCGCTTCTGCCCATCGCGGCGGCGTTCGTGGCCGCCGGCTTCGTCCTGCTCTTGCTCCGCTCGTTCCGTCGCCGGCGCTCGGGCCAGAAGCTCCTGTGGGGCACCGGCTTCGCGCTCTTCGCCGTGGCCGCCGCGAGCGAGGCGCTGGCACAGCGGGGCGGCTGGAGCCCCGGTCTCTTCCGCACCTACTACCTCGCCGGGGGCGTGTTGACCGTGGCCTATCTCGGAAGCGGATCCGCCTGGATGCTGCTGCCGCGCCGAGGGCGGGACATGCTGGTCGGCGCGCTCACCGTTGCCACGGCCGCGGCGGCGGTGACCGTCTTCCTCGCGCCGGTGGACACACATGTTCTCGCCGCTGCCGCCAGCGGCCAGCCGCCCGCCAACGGGGCACTCGGTGGACACGCCTTCCTGTGGGCGATCGCGCTCAACTCGTTCGGCACGCTCTTCCTCGTCGGGGGCTCACTGCTCTCGATCCTGCGCCGGCAACGCGTACGCGCCAACGTCTGGATCGCCTGCGGCGCGATCTCCGTCGCCGCGGCAACCGGTGTCTCCCGTGCCGGTGACACGTCGCTCGTCTACCTCGGCGAGCTCGTCGGCATCGCGCTCATGTTCTGCGGGTTCACGCTGACGACTCCCGCCCGAAAACCTGCGCGGACACCCGCCGAGGCCGCACCGCGCACGGCCGCGGTCGCCCCGTGACGCGCAGCGCCCGCGCCTTCCACCGCCACGCGGAGGCCGTCCTCGACCACGAGCTTCGCCGCGTCCGCGGACGGCTGGCACTGCTGCCGGCCGAGCGCAGGCTCGAGGTGGAGGAGGTGAGCGCCCGCGTGGCGGCCGCCCTGGTGGACGGCGTCCTCGCACAGGCGCGCGCCGAGCCGACGCTTGCGCAGGCGCTCGCGTCGATCTACGGACCCGACCGCGGCCGGGAACCGAGGGCCGCGCCGTGCCCCGCGGACTAGAATCTCGGCGTGGCTCGTAGAGGCAGCCCGGCGCGCCTCGTGGTCGCGCTGTCGGTGGCGGCCGTTCTCGCGGTCTTCCTCCTGTACACGTCGATCGCCGGCGGCGGCACGCCGACGCTGCGCCCGAGCCAGCTCCCCGGGCACGACGGGCGAGTCTCGCTCGTCGGCATGGTCGTCGGAGCGCCGCGCGGCGACGCACACGCCGGCGGTCTTCACTTCCGCCTCCGCGACCGCGAGGGGACGGCAACCGTCCCTGTCGTCTACACGGGCTCGGTCCCGGACCTCTTCCGTCAGGACCGTGAGGTCGTCGTGGACGGAAAGCTGCGCAACGGCGTCTTCGTCGCGGTCCCCAACACGCTCGTGACGAAGTGTCCGTCGAAGTACACGCCCAAGAAGAGCGCCTGACCGATGCCTGACCTGGGGCGCGCCGCGCTCGTTACCTCGTTCCTCCTGCTCGTCTACGCGCTGGTCGCCGGCTCGTTTGCCGCGTGGCGGGGCCGGCGTCGGCTCGCGGAATCCGCGCAGAACGCGCTGATCGGTGCGTTCGGCGCGACGGTCGTCGCCGCGGCCGTACTGCTCGCCGCGCTCGCGCGGCACGACTTCTCGTTCCAATACGTCGCCGAGCACACCAGTCGGGAGCTTTCGCTCGGCTATTCGTTGACAGCGTTCTGGGGCGGCCAGGAGGGATCGCTGCTGCTCTGGCTCCTCGTCCTCGGGGGCTACTCGGTCGCCGCCGTGCTCACGGGCCGACGCGTTGGTCGCGACGTCCTCGCCTGGGTGGTTCCCGTGCTCGGACTCGTGGGCACGTTCTTCGCCTTCATGCTCGTCTTCGTGTCGAGCCCGTTCGCGACACAGCACGCGCCTGCGGACGGTGCCGGCCTGACTCCGAGCCTCCAGAACCCGTATATGGCGATCCACCCGCCGATGCTCTACCTCGGCTACGTCGGATTGACCATTCCGTTCGCGTTTGCGATGGGCGCGCTCCTCTCGCGCAGGACCGACGAGCGCTGGATCGTGGTCACGCGCCGCTGGACGCTGGCGGCCTGGGCGTTCCTCGGCATCGGCCAGCTGCTCGGCGCGCACTGGGCGTACGTCGAGATCGGCTGGGGCGGCTACTACGCCTGGGACCCCGTCGAGAACGCAGCGTTGATGCCGTGGGTCGCGGCGACGGCGTTCCTTCACTCGGTGATGATCCAGGAGAAGCGAGGGATGTTGCGGGTCTGGAACATGGTGCTCGTCGTCCTCGCTTTCTGTCTCTCGATCTTCGGGACGTTTCTGACGCGCTCAGGTGTGATCCAGTCCATCCATTCGTTCTCGCAGAGCCCGCTTGGGGGCTGGTTCCTCGGATTCATCTGCCTGATCACCGCGGGCTCCCTCGGCCTCGTGCTCTTGCGACTGCCCCTGCTCCGCACGAAGACACGGCTGGAATCGCTCGTCTCGCGGGAGGCGACCTTCCTCTACAACAACCTCCTCCTCGTCGCGCTCGCGCTGACGATCCTCTGGGGAGTCGTCTACCCGATCCTCTCCGAGGCGGTGACCGGCGAGGCAGCGAGCGTGAGCAAGCCGTACTACAACTTCTTCCTGCACAGCTTCGGCCTGCCGCTTCTGCTGCTGATGGGGATCGGTCCTCTCGTCGCGTGGCGGCGCGCCTCTCTGCGGGCGCTCGGCAGGACCTTCCTCTGGCCCCTTGGGGCCGCGCTCGCGGCGGGAATCGTCCTGCTCGCGCTCGGCGCCGGTTCCTCGCGCGTCGGCGTGATCGCGTACACGTTCTCGGTCTTCGTGCTCGCATCAATTGTGCTCGAGTTTGCGCGCGGCACGAGCGCCCGCAAGGCGCTCGGGGGTATCGGCTGGCTTGCCGCGTTCTCCTCGCTCGTCGCGCGCAACCGCCGACGCTACGGCGGCTACGTCGTGCACGCGTCGATCGTCCTGCTCGCGATCGGGGTCGCCGGATCGAGCGCGTACCAGACGGAGCGCGAGGCGCGGTTGAAACCCGGCGAGAGCATGACCGTGGCGGGCAACCGGCTCGTCTTCCGCGGCTTCGAGACGCGGATGGAGTCGAACCATCGGGCGATCCGGGGCCAGGTCGACGTCTACCGCGGCGACAAGTACCTCGGCCGGTACAGACCAGGGAAGAACGAGTACTTCGCCGAGGATCAGATCTCGAACGAGGTCTCGATCCGCCATGACCCGCTCACCGGTGGCGATCTCTTCCTGATCGCCGATCAGGTGAACACTGACGGCAGCATCGACTTGAAGGCGCTCCAGAAACCGCTGGTGAATCTGATCTGGCTCGCGGGACTCGTCTTCGTGGGCGGTGCGCTGATCGCCCTCTGGCCCGACGCGCGGGAGGAGCGGCGGCTCGCGGAGCGCTACGCGGGAGCTCCCGTCCGGATATGACAGTCGCGCTCGTCGTGGGGGCTCTCCTCGCTGTCGCGTGCGTCGTCCTCGTCGCGCTCCCGTTTATTCGGGAGCCGTCCGTCCGCGACGACCGGCTCGCGCGGCCCGACGAGCTCGAGCAGCGGCGGCTCGCGCTCGCCGAGGAACGCGACCGCGCGCTGGCCGCGCTGAAGGAGCTCGAGTTCGACCACCGCACGGGGAAGGTCTCGGACGACGACTACCGGGAGCTGGTCGGGCCGCTGAGAGCCCAGGCGGCGGAAGCCCTACGCGCCCTGGACCTGCGGGCCGAGCACACGGCCGACGTGAGAGTTCCGACGCGTGGCTAGCTGCGCGAACTGCGGTGCAAGGCTTCCGAAGGCGAGCCGTTTCTGCCCGCAGTGTGGCCATCCTTCCGGCGCGGGCGAGACGAAGGAGCTGGAGGTGCCGCCCGACGAGACCGGGCGGGTTCCGGTCGACTACACGAGGGCCGAGGCGCGCTACTACGGCATCACGCCGACAACCCTGGTGCTCGTCCTCGCAGCGGCGGCACTGGCGGTGGCCGTCGTGCTGCTCGCCACGGGTCACTGGCCGCTCGGACTGATCGTCCTCGGCGTGAGCGTCCTGCTCGTCGTCGTCTTTCTCGAGGCGGGCCGGCGGAAGCCGCAGGGCACGGTGGCGCGCTCCACGGCCGAGGCGCTCGACTCCTTTCGCGCCCGCGCCGGGGTCGCCGCGGATTCGCTCGCAACGCGTGGCCGGGCGGCGCGCCGCGTGATCGCACTGCGCCGAGAGCTCCAGCGCATGTCCGCCCTCCGGGCACGGCTCCTGTTCGAGCTGGGCGATGCGGTGTACCGTGGGGACGACCAAGCGACCGAGACGGCCCGCGGGCAGGTGGAAGAGCTGGACCAGCTTGCGGCGCAGAGGGAGGCCGAGATGGAGGCAGTCGTCGCTCACGCGCAGGAGCGGCTCCGGCGACGAAAGCTCGAGGTGCAGGCGACGGAGATGGTGGAGATCCCCGAAGAGCCGGCCGCCCCGGGAGAGCAGGATCCCCTCGGTCCTGCGGTGATCCCGGAGCCCTATCCGCCGCCGGACGAGGGCAGCCCGCCGCAGCCGGCGATCATCCCGGAGCCGGGGCCGTTGGCTCCCGAGCCGGGGCCCGAGGAGGGGCGTAGCTAAGCCCGTTTCGGCAGGGACGTCCGGTGCCTTGCCGAACCTTCCGCTCATGGTCCGCAGACTGGCGATCGTCCTCGCTGCCTGCCTCGTCCTCGCCGCGCCTGCGTCCGGCGACAACAGCGGGAAGATCGGCGACCTCCAGGCGCGCATCGCAGCCGCGCGCGCGAAGGAGGCGCGTCTGACGGCGCAGATCTCGAGCGTCACGGCGGACATCCGGGCGCTGGAGGGGAAGGTCGTGGACGTCTCGCAGAAGCTTTCGACCCTGGAGCAAGACCTCGCGCTGCACCAGCGCCGGCTCGATCGCCTCAACGAGCTGTTCGAGTTCGAGACCGAACGGCTGAACTTCTTCCGCAAGGAATACGCAGCGGTCGTTCACCAGCTGAACCTGCGGATGATCGACATCTACGAGACGCAGGACCCGACGCTCGTCGAGGTGATCCTCGAATCCGACTCGTTCCAGGACGCGCTCGACCGAATCCACTATCTGGAGTCGATCGCGGAACAGGACAAGCACATCGCCGCTCGAGTGGGCCGAGCGCGAGACGAGGTGAAAGTCACCCGCGAGCGGACGAAGGTCGTTCGCGCCCGCGTCCACGCGGAGACGCAGGTCGTCGCCGTGCGCACCGAGCAGCAGCGGGGTGTCCGTAACCAGTTGCTGGCAAGCCAGCACTCGCTCGCGCACAAGCGAGGCAAGCAGAAGGGTGAGCTCGCCTCCACCCGCGAGCAGGAACGGCAGTGGATTGCCGAGGCGAATGCGCTCGCCGCCGAGGACGCGCGCGTCCGTGGGCGGCTGGCCGCCGCCCAAGGCGGTGCGACGGACAGCGTTCCTTCGTCGCAGGGCCTGATCTGGCCGGTGAGCGGACCCGTGACGAGCCCGTTCGGCTACCGCTGGGGACGCCTCCATGCCGGGATCGACATCGGCGTTCCCTACGGAACTCCGATCCACGCGGCCGCCTCGGGGGCGGTCGTGCTCGCGGGCTGGACCGGGGGCTACGGCAACTACACCTGCATCGACCACGGCGGCGGCCTCGCGACGTGCTACGCCCATCAGTCCTCGTATGCGGTCTCAGCCGGCGCGCAGGTAGCCCAGGGACAGGTGATCGGCTACGTGGGGAACACCGGGCACAGTTTCGGTGCCCACCTCCACTTCGAGGTGCGTATCAACGGGAATCCCGTAGATCCGCTGGGGTACCTCTAGCTGGGGGAAGGTCGCTGGGGCAACCTCCCGGTTCCCCCAGACCCCTCCACTGGTCCGCTTTGCGGACAGGCGGCTTCGCCGCCCGTAACCAGATTCTCAGTTAGAGCGTTTACTCGTTGTAATTCATAGGCGACGGGAGTCGAGGACAGGGTCGCGCCGCTTATGGACAGGTCGTCTCCCGACGACGCCGGCCGCCTCCCCCGGGGCGGCCGGCTGTTTCACGGGGGTCAGCCCGGGAATCCCGTCACGGCTCTTGTCCAACGACGGAAGGAGAGCGTAATGGGCCTGATTCTCCTGATACTGCTGCTGATCTTGATCCTTGGCGGCGTCGGCATCGCATTCGTGAAGCTTCTGCTCTGGATCGCGCTGATCATGCTGGCGCTCTGGATCGTGGGCTTCTTCATTCGCGGCGCCGAGGGAGCACGCTGGTATCGATGGTGACGGTGTTGGGGGAACCACCGGTTCCCCACCAGCCCACGCTCTAGCCTGTCAACCCGAACGTCTGGGCCAGCAGGAAGATGTTCAGGCCGGAGATGAGGGCGGCGACGACGACTGCTGCGGCGATCGTCGTTCGATGATTGACCAGCACGCCCATGATGTCGCGCCTGCTCGTGAACATGACGAGCGGGATCAGCGCGAACGGGATCCCGAAGGACAGCACGACCTGGCTGACGACCAGGGTTCGCGAGACGTCGCCATCGCCCTGGATCGCAATCACGACGAACGCCGGAATCATCGTCACGAGCCGCCGCAGGAACAGCGGGATCCGGCGCCGGATGAAGCCCTGCATCACGACCTGCCCGGACATCGTCCCTACGGTGGAGCTGGAGAGGCCCGATGCCGTCAACGCCAACGCGAAGAGCACGCTCGACGCGCCGCCCAAGATCGGTTCCAACGTACGGTGCGCTCCTTCGAGCGAATCGACGTTGGTTAGACCACTCCCGAAGAAGACCGTCGCCGCGACGACGAGCATCGA
>DASWEF010000037.1:0-2898 GCA_036394855.1 Gaiellaceae bacterium
GAACAGGTTCTTCGTCGGATAGAAGCTGTACGTCGACGCGATGCCGGTGCGCGCGACTCCGGGTGCACCGAACGCCTGCGCCGCGTCCTCGATCAGCGGCAGGCCGAGAGAGGCGAGCTCGTCGAGCGGGGCCGGCCTCCCGAAGAGGTGGACGGGCATGATCGCGCGCGTTCGCGGCGTGATGCGCGCGGCGACGTGCTCGGGATCGAGGTTGTACGTCCTCGGATCGATCTCCGCGAAGACCGGAGTCGCCCCCCGTCGCGCGATCGACTCGGCGGTTGCGTAGAACGTGAAGGACGGGCAGATCACCTCGTCGCCGGGTCCGATGCCGAGCGCGTCGAGCACGAGCACGATCGCGTCGGTGCCGTTCGCGACGCCGATCGTCTCGTCGACTCCCAGGTACTCGGCCGCCTCGCGCTCGAACGCCTTCACGTTCGGCCCGAGGATGAACACGCCCGACTCGAGCACCTCGGCGAATGCGCGCTTCAGCTCCGGAATCAGCGGCGCGTACTGCGCCTTGACGTCAACGAGTGGGATCTGAGGCACGGCGATCAAGTCTAGAGGCGCGTCTGCGACGCAGGACCAGATAGGCCGCTAGGAGCAAAAGTCCTGCAACGAGCGCGATCTCGACCAGATCGAAGCCGTGATGGAAGCTCTCGTAGCTCGAGCCGAGGGCCCAGCCGACACCGGCAAGCGCGAAGCACCACACGGCCGAGCCGGCCAAGGTGAGCACCGTGTAGCGCCCGAGCCCGACGCGGAAGACGCCTGCGGGAATCGAGACGAACGAGCGCACGACGGGCGTGATCCGACCGACCAGGACGGCCCAGTCCTCGTAGCGGTCGAACCATCGTTCCGCGCGCTCGAGGTGGGGCGGCGTCAGATGGAACCAGCGGCCGTGGCGCTCGAGCAGCGGGCGGCCGCCGCGGACGCCGATCCACCAGCCGGCGATCGCGCCGACGAGGTAGCCCAGCGTTCCGGAGAGCGAGACGGCGACGTAGGACCAGAAGCCGTGCGGCACACCCGCCCCGAAGAGCGAGATCGAAGCGCTGAACGCTCCCGCCGCGACCGCGCCGCCGACCACCATCACGAGCTCGCTCGCCGCCGGGAACACGGCATCGATGAGCATGAGCACGAAGACGGCGTAGATGCCGTGGTCGCGGACGAACGACGTCAGCGAGCTCGTGAGGCTCGCAAGGAGCACCGGCGCGAGACTACCGGCGTGCAGTGAACGGCGCGTACAGGTCGACGCGCCCGAGCTTGTTCGTCGCCGAGACGTGCAACCTGTACGACCCGGCGTACGCGATGCGGCCGGAGCTGCTGCGCCCGTTCCACGGGAGCCGTTGGGCACCGGCACCTGCGGAGCTGCGCGAGAGGACGCGGACGACGCTGCCGCTCGCGGTCTCGACCGTGGCGGTGACCTTCGCCGGATGGGCGAGCATGAACGACGCGAGCAGCCGCGTGCCCTTCTTGCGCAGCTTCAGCGCCTTCGGCTGCACGGCGAGCGCCGCGAGCGTGTTGTTGAGCGCGAACCTGCGCTCCGCCGTCGACGTCTGCGCGAGATCGTCGGTCGCGGTGACAGAGAACTTCCAGCTTCCTTCCGGCCCCGGCCCGGCCCAGTTGAACCTGTACGTGCCGGGCCCACGCTGCCCGGAGTCGATCGGCACCGTGACCTTCTTCGGCCCGACGAGGCTCGCCTGCACCGTGCTCGGTCGCACGAGCTTGTAGGAAAGGCTCTCGGCGTCCGCGACGCGGTCGCGGTTCGGCGAGAGCACCGGCTCGGAGACCGGCGGCACGTAGACGCCGCTGTACGCGACGAGCAAGGCCTCGGCGACGGAGCGCTCCCCGCCTCGGTCGGACGGACGGTTCAACAGCTGCCCGTCGAACGCCATCGTGGTCGACCCGCCGGAATCGAGAGCCGACGCAGAGACCGCGCCGAGCTGCATCATCGCCAGCGCCAGCTCGTAGTTCGTGACCCCCGCGCTGTAGCCCGGCTGACGCCCGTCGACCGCGACCATGATGATCTTTCCGTCGGCGCGCTGGCCCACGGCCGTGCGTGGATCGTGCGGCGAGAGCTGGGCCGAGCTGAACTCTTCGTTTGCCTGAAAGATCAGCTTTCCGTCCTTCACGATCACGGGCCCGCCCCCGATGGCGCCGACGATTCCGTCCCAGGTCGGATTGAGCGTGTAGCGAATCGTCAACGATGTTCCGAGCTGCGCGTCGCCGACGAGCTTGAACGCGCCCGAGCCGCGCGCCTGCAGGACCGCTCCGTCCGCCGGAATCGCGGTCTTGCCGGAGCTCGGAGAAATGACGTCCGCGACGACGCCGACGAGATCGGTGTTCGCCGTGACGTTCGGGAACGGATGCAGGATCACCTCGGCGGCGCCCTTCGCGGACGGCGTCGTTGCGCCGTACGCGCGCGTGAAGAGCGAGTAGCCGTTCTCGCTCGGAGGATCGTTGAGCCCCAGGCGGACACGCGAGCCGACGCCGCGCCAGTAGCCGAGCAGGCTGACCCGGTCCGGGTGAAGTGTGCCGTCGGACGCGATGCCGACACTCGTCCGGTCCGCGGCGGGCGGATGCTCGAGCACCCCGTTGCGGATCAGGACGCCGCTCGGATGCCCGTCGTTCCAGTTGAAGAGGTCGCCGTTGACACCGGCGACGGTGGCGGTCGCGCTCAGCCGCCTCTGCATGTCCGTCACCTTCTCGCGGCCGACGATCGACTCGTTCGAGAGCACCGGCTGCAGCGAGTAGAGACCGCCGGGCTTCGGCGCCGTCATCACGTTGAGAACGACCGGCCCGTGCGGCGTGAACTGCACACGCTTCGCGTACGTCACGCCGGGCATCAGCACGCCCGGCGCCGGCGCCGCGCCCTGCGCAAGCGCGTGGGGGGCGAAGAAAAGC
>DASWEF010000038.1:0-15416 GCA_036394855.1 Gaiellaceae bacterium
CCTGCCGATAGAGGGGCCATGCGGAGACGTCCGATCGGCCAGATCCTCGTGGAGAAGGAGGCGATCACCGAGGAGCAACTCGCGGCTGCGCTCGAGGAGCAGGAGCGGAGCGGGCGCCGCCTGGGTGAGATCCTGATCGAGCAGGGCCGCACCTCCTGGCTTGCGCTGGCCCGCGCGCTTGCAGAGCAAGTTCTGGACATCCAGACCCAGCCGGCGGAGGATCCGCGGGAGGCGAAGTCCTCGCACGATGCGGTCGAGCTCGTCCGTGAGATGGCCGAGAGGGTCGCAAACCTTCCGCCGGTGCCGGACCCGCTGCCGCCGCCGCAGCCGAAGCCGGTCGCGCCCACGGCGCCCGAGGATCCCGAGCGCGAACTCGCCCGGGCGGTGGCCGAGCAGGTCGCCAACCTCGAGTCCCCGGTGGCCGCACAGACGCGGCTCCTGCGGCTGACGCCTGCACCGCGCCTCGACGATCCCGAAGAGAAGCTCCACAGCATCGAGGCGCTGCTGAAAGAACGCCAGCGCGCCTTCATCGAGCTCTTCACGACTGCCGAAACTCTGCGCATGAAGGTCGCGCGCCTCGAGGAGATCCTCGACGAGCGCGACCGTGAGCTCACGCGGCTCCGCGTCCTGCGCGCTAGCTGATCGAAAGCTGCGCTTTCGATCAGTGCTGGGATCGCCCGCTTCGCGGGGAAACGTGCGCGGGCGGAGCCCGCGCACTCTCGACGAGCTCTGCTCAGTGTTTTGACGAGGTCCGCGGGCGGTGGCGCTGACGCGTCCTCGCCCGCGTGAGTTCGGCCTCCGATTAGATCGGTTTCACCCGCTCTAATCTCCGGCCTTCGATGTGGTCTTCCGAGAAGGTTGACCAGCCTGCCGAGTCGCTAGGTCTTCGGCTCGACCGCCCGCGATCTTGCAATGGTGGTGCCGTTTCCGCGCAGGGCCTCGACGGCATAGACCTTTCCGCTCGCGGTCAATGTCATCCGCGTCTCGAATCCGGTCTTGCTGAAGATCCCCGCGGGTTTCAGACGATCCTCGTCGGGGCCGGCGAGGACGAGCCAGCGTACGACGTTCGTCGCGCCGTTCCAGCTCGCGTAGACCGTGACCCGGCCCGGGTCGGCTTTCCTGGCCGCGACCGACGGCCGGTCCGCCGGATTGCCCCGCCAGACGAAGCGGTAGGCGCGATACGTGTCGGCGTCCTGCCCCGGGGGCTTGCCGTGACCGAAGTAGGCGTCGAAGAGAACGCGTCCCTTCGCGTCGAGCTCGCTCACGTACGGCCACGCTCCCCAGCCGACGAGGATGTGCCCGTTCGACAGGAACTGTGCGTTGCCCTCGAACGGCGCCAGCAGCCGCTTCGGGTGGCGGTAGCTGCGCACGAGCGTCGCCCGCTTCGTCTTCGTGTCGACGCGAAGGACGAGGATGCGCGAGAACTTCTCGACCGGCGGCGCGGCGCCGTTGTCGAACACCGTGATGGTGCCGTCGGGCTGCCGCCGTGCGTCGTGTTGCCAGGCGAACCTCGTCCCGGCGCCGAGCTTGAAGTCGCTCCTCTTGCCGCCCAGCCTCCACAGGACCTTGCCGGTCCGGCGACTGATCTCGTAGACGGCGTGCGTGTTGCGCCCGGACACGAGCAGGTTTCCATTCGACTCCTCGTCGATCGAGTTGAGGTGGATGTAGTCGTAAGGGAACGGCTTCGTCCCCAATTGCTTGGGCGGCGGTTTGGAGTAGGACTCTCCGACGCCGATCTGCGGGTAGCTGTGCCACTCGAACAGGACGCGCCCGGTCGGGATGTCGACCTCCTGCACGATCCCGTCCCAGATCCTGCCCTCCTTCGGCCCGCCGATCGCCGTGAGATCGACGATCTTTCGGTGGTAGATGCTCATCAGCGCGGTGTTCCTCGACGTGATCAGAAACTCGTGCACGTCGCCGACCAGCCCGTTGCCAGGGCGAACCTCCGCGACGGGGCGGTACGACTCGTCGTAGATCACGTACCAGCCGTTGCCGACGCCCATCTTCGACACGCGTCCGCGCCACCAAGTCAGCACGGGCTTGCCTCGATAGCGCTGGACGCGGAAGTCCGTGATGCCCTTCGTGAGCTTGAGCGGATGGAACCACACGACCTGTCCGCGGTTGTCCATGATCATCGGGCCCGCCTGCGCCACCACCATCTTCGGCCCGAGGAACACGTAGCCCGGTGCCGTGCGGGTCGCCGGCGTCGTGATCTTGACGACCGGCGGCTTCAGATCCGGGCGCGTGACGAAATGCTGCGCCGGCGGCGGTGGTCCCTTCGGCTTCTTGGGTGACGCGGCCTTCTTCGTCTCGTCGTCGCAGCCGGTGACGAGGAGGACGAGCGCCGCGACGACCAGCGCGTAGACGCGACTCACGTCGCGGAGCATAGATCCATCAGTCGCGATGCAACGTCGCCGAGCGCGCCATCGACCGGTTCTCTCGATCCAGCGCGCGCACGGCGAGGTAGTCGACACCGTCCGGGAGACGGATCTTCGTCTCGAAGCCCTTCTTTGGGACGGAGCGTAACGGTGCGAGCCCGCCGCGCTTCAAGCCCCCGAGCAGCTCCCAGCTCCTGACCTCGGTTGCTCCGTTCCAGCTCACGAAGACCGCGTCGCCGTCGAGGGCGACCGCAGGCCGGGACGTCGGGCGACCGATCCAGCGGAAACGGTACGCGCGGTAGGAGTCGACGTGTCCACGGCCGAACCGGCCGTCGAAGACCGTCTTCCCCCGCGGTCCGAACTCCGTGAAGTACGGCTCGTGGCCCCAGCCGACGAAGTAGTGGCCGTTCGCGAGGCGCTGCATGTTGCCCTGATCGACCGCGACGAGCGACGGCGCGTGCACGAAGGTACGGATCACCGCGGCCCGCCGCCGCTTCACGTCGAGCCGGAGGATCAGCCCTCGCGACTGCTTGCGCAGCGTCGGCGCTGCTTCGTTGTCGAAGAGCGTGAGCGCGCCGTCGGGCCGACGCCGAATGTCGTGCTGCCAGGCGAAGCGCGCCCCGCGGCCGAAGGAGAAATCGCTTCTCCTGCCGCCGAGGCGCCAGAGGATCCGCCCGGTTCGCCGGCTGACCTTGTAGATCGTGTGCGTATTGCGCGCAGAGACGAGGAAGTTGCCGTCGGGCTCCACCTCGATCGAGTTGATGTGGAAGTAGTCGTAGGTCCTATCGGAGTTACGAGGGAGGCGGTAGTACGACTCGACGAGCCGGACGTGATCGATGCTGTGCCATTCGAACACGGCGCGGCCGGTGGCGAGATCGATCTCCTGGAATGCTCCTTCCAGGACAGTCCTGCCTTTGACGGAGACGCTGTGGGAGAGCGTCATCAACGCCGTGTTGCGCCGCGTGAGCACGAACTCGTGCATATCGCCGCTGAGACCGTTCGCCGGCAGCACCTGCTTGACGAGGCGATACGAGCTGTCGTAGATCGAGTACCGGCCGACGTCGTCCCCGTCCTCGGACCGGCCGCGCCACCAGGTCAGCACGGGCCGGCCGCGGTAGTGCTGGAGGCGGAAGTCGGTGGCCCCCGGCGACGGCACGGGAAGGAACCACACGACCTGTCCGCGGTTGTCGAGGATCAGCGGGCCCGCCTGCGCCACCTCCTTCTTCGGAGCGATGAAGACGTATCCGGAGCTCGTGCGACGCGTGTGCTTGAGAATCCGGATCGGCGGCGGTCTGAGGTCCGGGCGTGAACGGAAGTGCTGATACGGCGGCGGCGCGGCCTGGCTCGTCGAGGAGGCCGCGTAGGCCGGGAGTGCGATCGCGCCGCCGACGCCGACGACCGCCAGGGCACGGACGACCACTACGCCGCCTCGCGCACCGGCACCCGCGGACGGGCGATGAGGAAGATCGGCGAGGCAACGATGACCGTCGCGCCGATCGCCAGCGCAGCGACCCCGATCGCATCCAGCGCATAGCCGCCGAGCAGTGCCAGGCTCGCGCCGAGGAGGGCGCCGAGGAGATCGTTGAAGCCGAGCAGCCGCCCCCGCTCGGCGGGGTTCGTGCGATCCGCGAGCCGCGCCGTCGCGGCGACGAAGGAGATGTTCCAGCCGATCCCGAGCCCGAAGAGGAGGATCGCAGTGCCGAGCACGCTCTCGACCCACAACAGGCCGGTCGTGGAGAGAGCCATCACCACCAGACCGGCCTCGAGGGCGGACGTCCTCCCGGCGCGGTCGATGAGCGCGCCGATGACGAGCACGAGCGCGTACATGCCGAAGACGTGTGCCCCGATGATCGGAAAGACGGAGTCCTGGCTGTGATGGTGGTGCTCGACGACGATGTAGCCGGAGAGATTCATCACCGAGACCATCACGCCGACGCTGGCGAGCGCGGCGAGCATCGCGGGCAGGACCCCCGGTCGTCGAACGAGCTCGCGAAGCGGCGCCGCCGTATGCGGCGCGGCTTCGGGGTTGTCGCGACTGTGAATGAGCTCTGCGATCCGCTTCGGATCGGGGCGCACGAACTGCACGAGCACGAGCGCGACGAGAGCCATGGCGCCGGCGGCGAGCCACGGCACGGTGAGCGAGTCGGCCTCGACGTCCTTGCCGGCGAACATCGGGCTGAACACGGTCGGTCCGAGAATGGCCCCGAACACCGAGCCGAAGAGGACGTAGGAGATCCCGCGTGCACGCCGCTCGGGTGGATACATGTCGCCGGCGGCCGTGCGGATGAGCAGCGAGATGCCGCCGGACGCGCCGACGAGCGCGAAGCCCAGGATCACCGCCGGCGCCGAATCGGTGCGCGTCGCGAGCGCCGTCAGCGCGCAGCCGGACGCGCCGAGCGCGAAGCCGCCGGTCATCACGGGAGTCCGGCCGAACCGATCCATCAGCCGCCCTGCAGGGACGGCCGTGAGTCCCGACGCGGTGAGGAAGATCGCCGGACCGAGACCGAGCAGGCCCCTGACGCCCGTCACGAAGACAAAGGTCAAGGAGGAAACCGCAGCGACGAGCTGCAGGACGGCCGAGTTGACTGCCATCGTCGCCGAGAGAATCACCGTGTTGCGCCGGATCGGCAGGCTCGGCGCTGCTCCGCTCGCCACGCGGTCATTCAATCAGGCAGGGATCCGGCCATGATTGGGTTCAATGGAATGCGTGAGGCGTTCAACGGCGGCGCTGCTGCTCGGTCTTGCGGCGTTTCTCTTGTTGCCGCTTTCAGGCCGCGCCCACGCCGACCTCGCCGGCGAATATCTCGCCGATCACGATGTGTTTCTCCCGGTCGAAGCGAAGATCGACGCGGAAGCGGTCGCACGTCTCGCGACCGTCGTCCGCGAAGCGGGCCGCGCGGGATTCGACGTCAAGGTTGCAGTCATCACCCAGCCGGCTGATCTCGGTTCCCTCTCTCGTCTCTACGGGAAGCCTCAGGCTTACGCACGGTTCCTCGGTCTAGACCTCGCCGCGGTGTACTCCGGTCGCGTGCTGGTCGTCATGCCGAACGGCTTCGGTTACTCGGTGGGCGGGCAATCGGACCAATCGGCACGTCGTGTACTGACACGGCTGGCAGCGCCGGGCCGGGATGCGACGAAGCAGACGGAAGCGGCGACTTTGGCGGTCCGGCGACTGGCGGCCGCCCGCGGCCATCGCCTCTCAGTTCCCCGGGGAGGCGGGCAGTCGGAGTCCAGAGACCGGCTCACGGTCGCGGCCGCCGCAACCGCAGGAATCGCCCTCGTCGCCGGTCTCGTGCTGTATCGCCGTCAGCGCCGCGACCGGCAGCCCACCTAGAACCCGCGCCGTCCGCGCCGTACGCTTCGGTCGTGGCGAGCTGTCAGAGCTGTGGCCAGGAGAACCCACCGACGGCGAGGTTCTGCAACGCCTGCGGGGCACCGCTCGCCGATCAGGCGCGTGGACTGGCGGAGGAGCGCAAGGTCGTCACCGTCCTCTTCGCCGATCTCGTCGGCTTCACCGCGCGCGCCGAGCGGCTCGATCCGGAAGACCTCCGTGCGATCCTCAGCCCCTATTTCGCCCGTCTTCGCCGCGAGATCGAGACGTTCGGTGGGACGGTGGAGAAGTTCATCGGCGACGCCGTGATGGCGGTGTTCGGTGCACCGCTGGCGCACGGTGACGATCCCGAGCGCGCCGTGCGAGCGGCGCTCGCGATCCGTGACGCGGTCGAAGAGATGAATGCCGCCGATCCCGAGCTCGAGCTCCAGGTCCGCATCGCCGTGACCACGGGAGAGGCCCTCGTCTCACTCGACGCGCGGACCAGCGAGGGTGAGGGCATGGTCGCGGGTGACGTCGTGAACACGGCGTCGCGTCTCCAGTCGGCGGCGCCGGTGAACGGGATCCTCGTCGGTGAGGAGACGTACCGCTCGACGCGTTCGGTGATCGCGTACGAGGATGAAGAGCCGGTGATCGCAAAAGGGAAGCAGGCCCCGGTGCGGGTCTGGCGGGCGGTTGCCCCCTCCGCTCCGCCCGGTGAGCGTCCCGCGGGCCGGGTGCCGATGCTGGGCCGGACGTCCGAGGTCTCCGTGCTCGAGGGAATCTGGGAGCGAGTCGTCTCGGAACGCCGTCCACATCTCGTCACCGTCTTCGGGCCCGGCGGCATCGGGAAGACGCGCCTGGCGGCGGAGTTCGCCGAGGGAGCGCGCGCTTCGGGCGCACGCGTGATCAGAGGCCGCTCTCTCCCGTACGGCGAGGTCACGCCCTACGGCGCGTTCGCCGCGCAGGTCAAGCAGATCGCCGGGATGTTCGACACGGATGCGATCGAGGCAGCGTCGCGCAAGCTCGCCGACGCGGTGGAGAAGCTGCTCGGAGACGACGCTGCCGAGACGGCAGCGCACATCAACATGCTGATCGGTCTCGGGACGGAAGGGCAGGTCGGCGATCGCGGCACGCTGTTCTACTCCGCCCGGCGGCTCGTCGAGGCCCTTGCCGACGAGACGCCGACGATCCTCGTCTTCGAGGACATCCACGTCTCGGCGTCGAGCATGCTCGACTTGCTCGAGACGCTCGCGTCTCGCGTCCGCGACGTGCCGGTGCTGCTCCTGACGCTCGCACGGCCGGAGCTGCTCTCGACCCGCTCGACCTGGGGCGGAGGGCTGCCGGCCTACACTGCGCTGCCGCTCGAGCCGCTCGGGACTGCGCACGCCCAGGAACTGGCGCGGCGCCTGCTCGAGTCCGCGGGTGCCGGCGACGGATCCGCGTCCGGCCTCGCCGAGACCGCCGAGGGAAATCCGCTCTTCATCGAAGAGCTTGCGAGCTCCGTCGTCGAGCAGCGGGCGACCGCCGACGGGCTGCCGACGAGCATCCGGGGCATCGTCGCAGCACGGCTCGACGCCTTGCCTCGGGCCGAGCGCGACGCGCTTCTCGACGCCTCGGTGGTCGGCAAGGTCTTCTGGAACGGCGCGCTCGTGTGCATGGTGGAGGACGAAGCCGCGCGGCTCGAGGCGCTCGACTCACTCGAGGGCCGAGATCTGATCCGCCGCGATCGCGTCTCGCGTCTCCAGGGATTCCAGCAGTTTGCGTTCAAGCACCAGCTCATCTGCGAGGTCGCCTATTCGACGCTGCCGCGTGCCCTTCGCCGCGAGCGCCACGGTGCGATCGCGCGGTTCCTCGAGCACGCCGTCAGCGAGGTCGCCGACGTTGCGCCCGCGCTGGCCCACCACTGGCGCGAAGCTGGCGACCTTGTGCGTGCCGCCCGCTATTACGTCGCCGCAGGCGATCAGGCGAACCGCGGCTGGGCCAAGGACGTGGCGGCTTCCTTCTACCAGCAGGCCCTCGCCGTCATCCCCCAGGAGGAAAACGAGTTGCGCCGCGACGTCACGAAGCGTCAGGCAGTGGCGATGTCGGCCATGGCGCACATGCAGGAGATGCTCGCGGGCCAAGGTGGCCCGCGCGCGAACGGGGAGTCCTAGGTCAGCGGGAAGTCGTCTGGGGTGACGTCGCCGGCGATCTCGTAGACGCCCTCGATGTCGTGCAGGCCGAGCCGGTCGCCGTGACGTCGCACGATCTCCTCGCTCGGCGCCTCGTAGACGCAGAACGTCTTCACCGTTCCCGCGTCGTCGACGACGACGTGGCTGTGCTCCCAGGTGATCTCCGGAAAGTGGTCCATGATCATCTTCTTCGACTGGCGGCTCACCTCCGGCATCTCGTCCGCCCCGACATGGAACCGCCGCTCGACAAGGAATTTCGTCATGGCTGAAGGCTACGCGCTCGCGAGCGGCTCTGTCCAGCTTCCGCCCGATCGGGCCCCTTCTCTCTCAGGAGAAACTTAGATTGGCGTGCTGTCGTATATGACTCCGTATAAGCAACGGAGGGAGCCGACGTGACCGAGCAGCAAAGCGACCTGGCCGTGCCCTCGCCGACCGAGGCCAAAGACCGCCTCGAACAGGCGCTCTTCGAGATCAGGCGGGTGATCGCGGGTCAGGACGCGATGCTCGAGCGCGTCCTCGTCTGCCTTCTGGCCCAGGGCCACCTTTTGATCGAGGGAGTCCCCGGGCTGGCGAAGACCCTGACCATCAAGACCACCGCGGGCGTCCTCGGCGGCACCTTCGCCCGCATCCAGTTCACGCCCGACCTCGTCCCCTCCGATCTCGTCGGCACGCGCATCTACCGGCCCGGCGAGGGTGTCTTCGACACGGAGCTGGGACCTGTGTTCTGCAACTTCCTCCTCGCGGACGAGATCAACCGGGCGCCGGCGAAGGTCCAGTCGGCGCTGCTCGAGGTCATGCAGGAGCGCCAAGTCACGATCGGTCACACCACCTATCCGGTCCCGGATCCGTTCCTGGTGATGGCGACGCAGAACCCGATCGAGTCGGAAGGGACGTACCCGCTCCCCGAGGCGCAGATCGACCGCTTCATGCTCAAGGTGCTCATCGACTACCCGGAGCACGACGAGGAGCTGACGATCGTGCAGCGCCAGCTCGTCCCGCAGCCTGACCTGCGGCAGGCGCTCTCGCTCGAGGATCTGCGCTCGCTGCAGCAGGCTGTGTTCGACGTGTACGTCGATCCGGCCCTCGTGAGCTACGCGGTGGCGATCGCCTCTGCCACTCGAGACCCGGTCGCGCACGGCGTGCCCGACCTGAAGGACTACATCTCCTTCGGGGCGAGCCCGCGCGGGCCGATCAGCCTCGTGCAGGCATCGCGTGCGCTGGCGCTCGTCCGCGGACGCGACTACGTGCTCGCGGAGGATCTCCAGGCGCTTGCGAAGGATGCGCTGCGCCATCGGCTCGTCCTGACGTACCAGGCCCTCGCCGAGGAGATGGCCCCCGACGTCATCCTCGACACGGTCATCGCCACGGTCGCTGTTCCCAAGACCGACCTCGCTCCGTCGAACGCAGCGTGAGTCCGCTGCGCGCGCTCCGGGCCGAGCCGACGCCCGAGCGGCCGGGCCCCGGGCCCCTGCCGGACGCCCTGCTGCGCGCGCTCGAGGTGAGCATCGGACGCAGGATCGGAGGGCTGCTCGCAGGCGACTACCGCTCGACGCTTCACGGTGAGGGGACGGAGCTCGCGCAGGTGCGGCCCTACGTCCCCGGCGACGACGTGCGGCGGATCGACTGGAACGTCACGGCACGCACCGGAGAGGCGCACGTTCGCGTTCAGCTCGCGGAGCGGGTGCTCGTCACCTGGCTCGTCCTCGATACGTCGCCGTCGATGCAGTTCGGCACGGCCGATCGTCGCAAGGCCGACGTCGCGGAGGGCGTCGCGATCGCCGTCGGCCACGTCGCGACCCGACGTGGCAACAGGCTCGGGCTCGTCACGTTCGGCGATGCGGACCCTCGCGCCATCCCGCCCAGGCAGGGACGCCTGGGGCTGATCGGTCTGCTGGCGGCGCTGCGCGAAGAGGACGGGAACGGCGACGGGCAGGTGGGCGCAACCTCCCTCGGGGAGGCGCTTCGCCGGACGGGCGCCATCGCGCGCCAACGCGCGATCATCGTCGTCGTCAGCGACTTTCGCGGTCCGCTCGACTGGCGCCGGCCGCTGCTCGAGCTCGCGGGAAGCCACGAGGTCGTCGCGGTGGAGATCCGCGATCCTCGGGAGCAGGAGCTTCCGAACGCGGGTGTTCTCTGGCTCGTCGACCCGGAGACGGGCAGGCAGGTTCGAGCCGACACCCGGAGCGAGCGTTTGCGGGCGCGCTTCGCGGCCGCGGCCGCGGAGGAGCGTGCCCTCGTGGCGCGCACTCTGGCCTCGGGCGGCGCCCGTCACGTCGTGCTCTCCACGTCCGGTGACTGGCTGCGCTCGCTCGCCGTGTTCCTGCGACGGGGGCAGCGTCGGTGAGCTTCCAGTGGCCGCTGGCGCTGCTCGGCCTCGCCGTCGTGCCGGCGCTGGTTGCCCTGTACGTCGCACGGGAACGGCGCCGAACCGAGTTCGCCGCGCGCTTCACGAGTCCGCCGCTGCTGCCCAACCTCGTCGACGCCGCGCCGCGCTGGCGGCGTCATCTCCCGCTCGCCGTCCTCCTGCTGGCGCTGACGGCGATGGTCGTCGGCGTGGCGAGGCCGCACGCCACGGTGAGCGTGCCGCGCGAGGAGGCGACGGTGATTCTCGCGATCGACACCTCCCTCTCGATGCGTGCCAAGGACGTCCGGCCGTCACGTCTGATCGCGGCGCGGACCGCAGCGTCGGCGTTCGTCGCGAGGATGCCGAAGAAGTTCCGCGTCGGTCTCGTCGGATTCTCGGGCCGGGCGTACGTCGCCCTGCCGCCGACCGAGGACCGCGCGCTTCTCCGCGCGGCGCTCAACTCTCTGCATCCCGGCGAAGGGACCGCGCTCGGGGACGCGGTTGCGCTCGCCACACAGCTCGGCTGGCGCCAGCGAGGACGCGACGGGACGATGCCTCCGATCGCGATCCTCGTGATCTCGGACGGCGCGCAGATGAGCGGGCGGACCGATCCCGCCGCCGCCGCGTTGCGGGCGTCGTCGCTGCACATTCCGATCTACGCCGTCGTTCTCGGTAGCGAGGACGGGGTGATCACCGTCCCGCTGGCCAACGGCTTTCAGGCCCAGATTCGCGTCCCGCCGAGCCCGGAGACCCTTCGAGCGCTCACGCGTCTCACCGGGGGCACGTTCTTCACGGCACCGAACGACGCGCGTCTGCGCCAGATCTACGAGAAGCTCGGCTCGCACCTCGGCCACCGGAAGCAATCCAGAGAGATCACGGATCTCTTTGCAGGGGGGTCGGCGGCCTTTCTCCTCCTCGGCGGCGGGCTGTCTGCACTGTGGTTCCGGAGAGTCCCGTGAGGCGGTTCCTGGTGCCTGCCGTCCTGGTGGCTGTGACGCTCTCGCTCGGGGCATCCCCGGCAGGGGCGACGAACGAATGCCGCGGCCTCCAGGTGTGCGTGCGCGTTGCCGGACCGTGGATCGTCGTCCCGGCAAGCCTGGGGACGCCGCGGCAGCGGGTCGACTACCAGCTCTCCTGTCCGCGAGGCTACGCCGTCGGTGGATTGGACGCCCAGCTGACCGACCGTGCCGTCGACGTCGAGTTCGCGGGGAAGCTTGGAAGTCCGGTCAGCCCCGGTGTCACCACCGCACGGTCCGCGCTCTTCACGGCGACGTATACGGGGAGCTCCCCTCGCGGTCCGACCTTCCGTCCTCACCTCGGCTGCATACCCTCGGCGGGCGGTGGCCCTGGACCGGTGCCGTTCAAGGTTCCCGCAGCGTTTCCGCCCGGCGAGCCCACGATCCGGCGTGTCCGTAACGTCGGAGTTCGGCCCGGAAGCCGCAGCGTCGTCGCAGCATGCGCCTCGGGTGAGCGGCTGATCTCCGGCTGGCATGCGATCGGCTTCGTCGCCGCCACCCCGCCGAGCGCCGCGCAGGTGCGAAGCGTCGTCGCGTCGCGCACCCTGCGTGCCGGACGCGTCGAGGCGCGCGTACGCGCGGGCGTCGGCGCCGGCAACGCCGTGATCCAGGTCGGCGCAGTCTGCGGAGGCGGATCGTGAGCTTCGACCGGCCGCTGCTCCTCCTGACGCTGCTCGTCGTGCCCGTCGCGCTCAGCTTCTACCTCGTCGCGGAGCGACGGCGGATGCGCTACGCGATCAGGTTTACGAACCTCGACGTCCTCGCAGGCGTCTTGCGCGGACGGCTGTGGAGCCAGTACGTCCCGCTCGCGCTCTTCCTGCTCGCGCTGGCCGCCCTCTGCGTAGGAGTTGCCCGTCCGCAGCGCTCGACCCTCGTGCCGACCGATCGCGCCACCGTGATCCTGGTCGTGGACGTCTCGCGTTCCATGGAGGCGAAGGACGTGAAACCGACGCGGCTCCGTGCGGCCACGGCGGCGGTGCGCCTGTTCCTCGACCGCGTGCCGAACCGACTCCAGGTCGGATTGATCGCCTTCGCCGGCGATCCGGCGGTGGCGACTCCGCCCACCACCGACCACCGCCTCGTCCGGGAGGCGCTCGACACCATCGAGTGGTTCCCGAGCTTCGGCGGGACCGCGATCGGCGACGCACTCGCGGCGGCGGTGAAGCTCGGCCAGCAGGCGGCCAGAGGGGAGAGCGGGAATCTCGCCTCGGCAACGGCCGCGCCGCCGGCGACGCAGACGCAGGGGTTGGTCTCGATCCTCTTCCTCTCGGACGGAGCCCAGACGCGAGGTGTGCTCGCCCCGTTGCAGGGGGCGGAGAGAGCCAGGATCGCGCGCATCCCCGTGTACACGATCGCGCTCGGAACCCCCAACGGCACGTTGGACTTCGGGTTCGGTCGCGGCGGCCGCGGCGGCCGTGCGCTTCGCGATCCGTACGGCCTCGGCTACACCCGCGGAGCGCCGGTACCGCCGGATCCGGAGACGCTGAGGGCGATCGCGCAGAGAACCGGAGGCGAGTTCTTCGCCGCGCGGAACGCGAAGTCGCTCCGGGCCGCCTACTCCAAGCTCGGCTCCCGGCTCGGGCGCAAGCCCGGCAAGAGCGAGGTCACGTACGGCTTTCTCGCGGGTGCGGCAGGCCTGCTGATCGCAGCCGGACTGCTCTCCGCACTCTGGTCGCCGCGTCTTCCTTAGACCTAGTCTCCCGAGGGGCTGAACTCGAACCGCACGCGCGGCAGCCGCCGACGCTGCGTCGCTCGTGCCACGCGCTCGACCGTCTCCTTCGTCTGCACGAGCTCGGACTTGGCCGCGCGCTGGTCGATGTGGATCTCGTGCTGGATCGCCCTGACCTCGCTCATGAGCTCCGCGACCTCGAGCTGGATCCGGTGGAGCTCTCGGCCGTCCCGATAGCTCTTGAGCGCGAGGTAGATGAGCGGCACCGTGGCGAGGATGCTGAAGCATCCGCTCACGACGACGAAGACGTCGAGCGGCGAGACGTGCATCGCGTACACCTACCGACTCTGGAAGCCGAGCGCAAAGATGCTGCGGATCGCACTAGCGGCTCGCCCTGCCGCTACCCTCCTGCGATGCACCCGGAGAAATCCGAGCCGCTGACACAGGCCCAGAAGGAGCAGCTGGAGGCCGAGCTCGCCGAGCTCGTCGGGCCACGACGCGCCGAGGCGGTCGAGGCGATCGCGACCGCACGGAGCTTCGGCGACCTCTCCGAGAACTTCGAGTACCACGCGGCCAAGAGCGAGCAGGGACTGCTGGAGCGGCGCATCACGATGCTCCAGGATCGGCTCGAACGGGCGGTCATCGTCGAGGAGAGCTCGGGATCAACGGACACGGTGGGTGTCGGGACGAGGGTGGAGATCGAAGACGAGCAGGGCGAGCGGATGCAGGTTGAGATCTCGAGCGTCGGCGGCGTTTCACCGGACTCGCCCGTCGGCCGCGCCCTCCTGGGCCGCAAGGTCGGCGACGAAGTCGAGATCGAGGCGCCGCGCGGTTCCTGGCGGGCCCGCATCCTCTCGGTCAACGGCAAGTAGGTCCGTGCCGCTACGAGCAGACATCCGCGACGTCGCGATCGTCGCCCACGTCGACCACGGCAAGACGACGCTCGTCGATGCGATGCTTTGGCAGTCGGGATCGTTTCGCGAGAACGAAGAGGTCGCCGAGCGCGTCCTCGACTCGATGGACCTCGAGCGCGAGAAGGGCATCACGATCCTGGCGAAGAACACGGCGGTGCACTACGGCGGCGTCAAGATCAACATCGTCGATACGCCGGGACATTCCGACTTCGGCGGCGAGGTCGAGCGCGCGTTGACGATGGTGGACGGCGTCCTCCTGCTCGTGGACGCCAGCGAGGGCCCGTTGCCGCAGACACGGTTCGTCTTGCGCAAGGCGCTCGAGGCGCGACTGCCCGTGATCCTCGTCGTCAACAAGGTCGACCGCCCGGACGCGAGGATCGAAGAGGTCGTGAACGAGGTCTACGAGCTCTTCCTCGACCTCGACGCCGACGAGAGCCAAATCGAGTTTGCGATCGTGTACTCCAACGCCAGGGCGGGCTCGGCGGGTCTCGAGCCCGACGAGCTTGCCGACGATCTCGAGCCCCTGTTCGATCTGCTCGTCGCCCGGATCCCTCCGCCCTCCTACGAGGAAGAGCACCCGCTTCAAGCGCACGTCACAAATCTCGACGCCTCGCCGTACGTCGGACGGCTCGCGCTCTGCCGTATCCGCGAGGGCACGATCCGCAGAGGACAGCAGGTGGCCTGGTGCCGCGCCGACGGCCGGATCGAGCGCGCGAAGGTGACGGAGCTCTACGTGACCGAGGCGCTGGACCGCGTCGAGGCCGAGGAGGCCGGCCCCGGCGAGCTGATCGCCGTCGCCGGCATTCCGGAAGTGACGATCGGCGAGACCCTGGCGGATCCGGACGATCCACGACCCCTCCCGGTGATCGGCGTCGACGAGCCCAGCCTCGCGATGACGATCGGCATCAACACCTCGCCGCTCGCCGGGCAGGACGGCAACCGCTTGACGGCGAGCATGGTGGAGGCACGGCTCGGCCAGGAGCTGATCGGCAACGTCTCCCTGCGCGTCCTCCCGACCGAACGCCCGGATGCCTGGGAGGTCCAGGGACGGGGCGAGCTGCAGCTCGCGGTGCTCGTCGAGCTGATGCGGCGCGAGGGCTTCGAGCTCACCGTCGGCAAGCCGCAGGTCGTGACCCGTGACGTCGACGGAAAGGTGCACGAGCCCGTGGAACGTCTGTCGATCGATTCTCCCGACGAGTACATCGGCGTGATCACGCAGATGCTCGCGTTACGCAAGGGCCGGCTCGAGCAGATGGTCAACCACGGCACGGGCTGGGTGCGCATGGAGTACCTCGTGCCTGCGAGGGGGCTGATCGGGTTCCGCACCGAGTTCCTGACGGAGACGCGGGGCACCGGCATCCTCCACCACGTCTTCGACGGGTACGAGCCCTGGCAGGGCGAGCTGCGAATGCGACCGACCGGAAGCCTCGTTGCCGATCGGCGCGGGTCCGCGACGGCCTTCGCGTTGCTCAACCTGCAAGAGCGCGGGCAGCTGTTCATCGCGCCCGGCACGGAGGTCTACGAGGGCATGGTCGTCGGCGAGAACGCGCGGGCCGAGGATCTCGACGTCAATCCCACGAAGGAAAAGAAGCTCACCAACATTCGCTCGTC
>DASWEF010000039.1:0-1622 GCA_036394855.1 Gaiellaceae bacterium
GGCGGGAGAACTGCTTGACGCACACATCCGGCTTGAGGAGCGACAGCTCTTTCCGCTGATCGAGGAACTCGTGCCAGACGACGAGCTCGGGAGGCTCGGGCTCGCCAGCAGGGACGTGACCTGCGCCGTTCGGCGCCCGCCCGTCACGAGCTAGTCGCGGCGCCGAATTGAATCCCGCCGCTGTGGCGTTCGAGGTCGAGGCGCAACCGAGCAGCACTTAGCCCCGGAACATCACGCTCGCAGGGCTCAAAGAACAAGGGACGTGGTTGCGGGGTGCGCGAAACGCGATCTGGCCTGCAAGTCGGACGTTCCTGTCATCCGACCGAATTTTGCGCACCTCACACGCTGTGGGGCGCGTAAAGTCGGTTCGACCTGCAAATCAGGGGAGGGAGGACTGGATCGATGTCGCAGGAGACGATCTCGCGGGAGCGGCTCGAGGCGCCGCCCGGAACCATCTACGCCGAGACGATCCTCGAGCCGAGCCATCTCTTCATGCTCGAGCACTACTTCTCGCCGCTCGCCTCGACGAATAAGGCGTGGACGGTGATGCTCGTGGAGACGGGAATCGTCGATGAGGACCGAGGCGTCGCGCTGCTCGACGCGATTCTCGATCTCGAGGCGGCCGGGCCGGAGGCGATCGGCGACTTCGACCCTCGCTACGAGTATTTCTACTCACATGTCGAGCGGTTCCTCACCGAACGAATCGGGGAGGAGATCGCCGGGGAGATCAACATCGCCCGCACGCGACCGGAGCCGCTCACGCGTCTCCTTCTCCGCTCGCGCCTGCTCGACCTGTGTGATGCCCTCGCCGGCTTCTGCGGGAACCTCTTGACGCTCGCCGAGCGGGAAGCCGACACGGTCATGCCACAGTGGACGCACTTCCAGCCCGCACAGATCTCCACGCTGGGCCACTACCTCATCGGCATCGAGAACCTCTTGGCGCGCGACTTCGACCGGCTTCGCGCCGCCTACCGAACCACGAACCGGTGCACGCTCGGCTGTGGCGCGCTCGCCGGGACGTCTTATCCCATCGACCGGCAGCTCGTCAGCGACCTCCTCGGCTTCGACGGGGTCCAGGAGAACACGATCGACTGCGTGGCCGCGGCCGACTACGTCCTGGAGACGGCGACGGCGACAGCCGGCCTGATGGTCTCCCTCAGTCGTCTCTGCCAAGACCTCTGGATCTGGCACACCGAGGAGTTCGGCTTCATCGAGATCGGCGACGATTACGCGGGGTCGAGCAGCATGATGCCGCAGAAGAAGAACGCATACGTGTTCGAGTTCGTGCGTGCGCGTGCGGCGCACGCAATCGGGGACGCGGCCGCGGCGCTCGGGACGCTCCGCGCCGCGAACTTTCAGGATCTGAAGGACGTGGAGGAGGAGGTCGTCACGCCCGTCGTCCGCTCCTTGGACGAAGCGGCTCGGGCACTGCGGCTTCTCGACGGCTCGATCCGATCGATGCAGATCAACCGCGAGCTGATGCTCGAGCACGCAAGCCGGAGCTTCGCCACCGCGACCGAGCTCGCCGCGGCTATCCACCGTCGGGGCGGCCTCTCCTATCGCACTGCGCACCGGGTCGTCGCAAACCTCGTGCTCCGCGCCTCGCGTCTTGGGAGGGACGC
>DASWEF010000040.1:0-7347 GCA_036394855.1 Gaiellaceae bacterium
GAGGCGGGCGGAGCGGGGGCGGAGGGCGTGTCCTCCGGGCTCGACGCGGGCAGCGCGACGGGACGAGGAAGCCGGCGCTCCACCGAGCGCGGCCGCTCGGCTCGAGGAGCGATTCGATTCGGCTGGGATGCGATCAGGGCCGGCCCGCTCGAGGTGATCTTGCGAGCTGAGTGCGTCGTCGCAGCAGGCTTCGGCTTCGTCGCCGGCGCGTGACGCGCGTGCGTGGGCGTCGGCGCGGAGGCCGTCGCGACGGCCGCGGTCGCGACTGCGAGTGCCGTCGCCGCGATCTTGACGGCGGCCGCGCCGCCGCCGCCGAGCAGCGCTTTCGCGCAAGCGATTGCGCCACCGACGTCGGCGCCGCGGCGCAGCCGCCTCTTCCACGTGTCAGCGTCTTGCTCCAGGCCCTGAGCGAGCGCGCGACGTGCGCGGAAGATCAGCGTCTCGACCGCAGCCTGAGAGAGCCCGAGCTCGGCCGAGATTTCGCGATAGGTGAGTCCTTGCCACTCCCGCAGAAGAATCGCGCGCCGCTGGTTCTCGGGCATCTCCTCGAGCACGTCTTGGAGCGAGATCAGCTCGTCCGAGACCTGCTCGCGTCCGGGAATGATCTCCTGGAGCACCTCGAAGTTGTTCGGCGACTCGACCTTGCCTCGACGCCAGGAGGAGCGTCGGCGCGAGAGGCACACGTTGTGGGCGATCTTGAACAGCCAGGCCGACTCGAGCTCGGGGACGATTCCCCGTGAGAGGCCGCGGAAGGCGTTCATGAAGGTCGTCTGGACGGCGTCCTCCGCCTCCTCGCGCGACCCGAGCTGGTGCAGGCAGTAGCCGTAGATCTGTGCGGAGTAGCGCTCGTAGAGATCGCTCGCCGCATCTGCGCCAGGAGCGACCGGCCGCTCGATGCGGGTCGCACGGCCTATGGACGGGACTGCGGCCACCTGTCCTCCTGACTGCGGATACGAGCGGTCCCACCCGGACGCGCTCGTAGAGCGAATGTCGGCAGGCCGCCTGCGGCCTACAACCCCTGGAACGAGGGTGTCTCTAGACCAGGGCGGGAGCGGTGCCGAGTTCCCGGCGGAGGCGGACGAAAAGGGCCTCCAGCGCGAGCGGCGGGCTGAGGTTGAACTCTTCGAACGCGCGCCAGGTCTCGCGGACGATCTCGCAGGCGCGCTCCGCGGCCGCGAGCCGTTCCGTGGTGCCGTCCTCGGCGAGGACGGCGATCCGGTCCGCGTGAACGACGGCGCGCTCGGCGCCGACGGCCACGACCACGAGATCGCGGTACCAGGACCCGAGCTCTTCCAGCGCCGCCAGGAGCTCGTCGCGCTCGGCCCCTCGCGCCGCGCGCCGAACGCGCTGTTCCGCCTCGCGGGTCGGCAGGTCGAGCGTCTCGAGCTCGGTCTCGGCGGACGCCTTCGCCTGCGCGCCGCGCTCGCGCGCCCCGTCGAGGATCCGCTGCGCCGCCTCGCCCGGTTCGAATTCAGGATCCGCATAGACCGAGCGCGCGACCTCGAGCAGCGCCTCGCGGCGCTTGGCCGATTGCGGATCGAGCAACCGCGCGGCGCGGTCGAGCCTCCCCGCCGCGAGCCGCGCGAGCGTCGCAGCCTCCGCGGGCTCGAGACCGGGCGCGCGTGCGGCGATCTCCTCCCGGACCGCGCGTTCCGACAGGCGGCTGAACGGCACGAGCTGGCAGCGCGAGCGGATCGTCTCCGGCAACGGGCCGAGATCGTTCGCGACGAGGACGATCACGGCGTACGGCGGCGGCTCCTCCAGGTCCTTGAGCAGCGCGTCGGCGGCGTCCTCGTTCATGGTCTCCGCGGAGAAGACGAGGTAGACCCGCCGCTCGGCCTCGAACGGACGCATGTGCAGATCGCGGCGCAGCACGCGGATGTCGTCGATGCGGATCTGGTCGCCGACGGGCTCGAGCAGGTAGAGGTCGGGATGCGTGCCGCGCTCGACACGGGTCGGCTCGCCGATCAGCTGCGCCGCAAACGCGATCGCGGCGGCGCGCTTCCCCACCCCGGGCGGTCCGTGGAAGAGGTACGCGTGCGCGTGACCTTCGGCGAGCGCGGCGCCCAAGAGCCGCTTCGCCTCGGGCTGCTCAGGGAAGCTCTGGAAGACGTCCACGGATCTCCTCCGCGATCGCGTCCGCCGGCCGGTCGCCGTCCACGGTCGTGATCCGGTTCGGGAACATGGCTGCGAGCGAACGGTACGCCTCGTCGACCGCGCGATGGAACTCCGGCCCTTCCCGCTCGATCCGGTCCGAGGGCGAGCTGCGCTCCAGCGCGACCTGCGGATCGACGAGCACGAGGAAGGTTCGGTCGGGCAAGAGGCCGCCGGTTGCCACGAGGTTGAGCTCGAGGACACGGTCGACGCCGAGGTTGCGGGCGATGCCCTGGTAGGCGAGCGACGAGTCGACGTACCGGTCGCAGACGACGTCCCGTCCGTCGCCGAGCGCCGGTCCGATCACACGGTGGACGAGCTCGGCGCGCGCGGCCGCGAACAGCGAAGCCTCCGCCCAGCCGCTCATCTCGAGCCCGTCCAGCAGGAGACGCCTGACCTGCTCCCCCAGCGGCGTCCCGCCCGGCTCGCGCGTCGCCACGACCTCCCGGCCCTGCTCGCGCAGCGACTCCGCGAGGAGCTCGGCCTGCGTGGTCTTCCCGGACCCGTCCAGACCTTCGAAGGTGATGAACACCGCCGCCGTACGATACGGCGCGTGCGGGCGGTCGTGACCGGAGGCGCGGGCTTCATCGGCTCGCACGTCGTGGAGGCGTTGCTCGCGCGCGGGGACGAGGTGCACGTGCTGGACGACCTCTCGGCCGGGAAGCGCGAGAACGTCCCCGACGGCGCGCGCCTGCACGAAGGCGACATTCGCGACGACGCGGAGCGGGTCTTCTCCGAAGCCCGGCCCGAGGTGTGCTTCCACCTGGCGGCGCAGGTGGACGTGCGCGTCTCCGTGGAGCGGCCGGATCACGATGCGAACGTGAACGTGATCGGGACGCTGCACGTGTTGGAGGCGGCGCGACGGCATGGAACGAAGGTCGTCTTCAGCTCCACCGGCGGGGCGATCTACGGCGAGTGTGAGGGGCCTGCGCGCGAAGACCATCCGCGGCGCCCGCTCGCGCCCTACGGCGTCTCGAAGCTTGCGGGCGAGGAGTACATCGCCGCCTATTCGCGGCTCTACGGCGGGGGCCACGTCTCGCTGCGCTACGGAAACGTTTTCGGGCCGCGTCAGGATCCGCACGGCGAGGCCGGGGTGGTCGCGATCTTCATGAGCCGGCTGCGCGACGGGGAGACGCCGCGCATCTTCGGCGACGGGACGCAGACGCGCGACTACGTGTTCGTCGGCGACGTCGTGGCGGCGACACTCGCCGCGGCGGCGCACGAGGGCGCCGTCTTCAACGTCGGCACGGGCAGCGAGACGTCCGTGCTCGACCTTTACGAACGCATTCAGCGCGTCGCCGGGATCGAGCGCGAGCCGGAGTTCGCGGACGCGCGACCCGGCGAGCTCCAGCGCAGCGTCCTCGACCCGTCGCTCGCGCAGCGTGAGCTCGACTGGAAGGCGAAACGCTCGCTCGACGAGGGCCTCGCCGAGACCTGGGCCTGGATCAGCGGGGACTAGACAGGTCCGAATTCCGAACCGGACCGCGGCGTGCCGCCGCCGAAGATAGGCGGGGCCTAGCCGCGAGTCCGGTCCGCTTCGGCCGGCTGTGGACGAAACGTCACACTCTCGACACACCCACCCCGCCTGGACCGGACCTGGCGGGGCCGCGATCGCAACGGACCCGTCTGGGGACAGTCCACGCCCACGGCCGGAACGGCCGTGGGCGCGCCGGCCCCGGCTGAACGGCCCGGCCGGCGATGAAGGAGCGGAACGCCGCGGCCCGAACTTCGTCCGGGCGATGGAGCACGCGCACGACCTCGTCCGGCCTTGGCGCCGGGCCACGATCGCCGTCAGCGCGGTCGCCGCGATCGAGCTCGTCGCGCTCGCCGGCATCGGGATCGTGCTGCTCGGGAACCCGCTCGCGAACCACTTCCGCGAATCGACGGCAGCCGCCGCGCCACGCAAACGCACGGCGACCGCCGCGCCGGCCAAGAGGGCGACGCTCGAGCGGAGCGAGACCTCGGTGATGGTCCTGAACGGCAACGGCCGGGCCGGAGCCGCCCATGCCGCGGCCGACCGTGTGAGCGCGCGCGGCTACCTGCTCGGCAACGTCGGCAACGCGGCGACGACGACGCCGCGGTCGCTGGTCATGTACCGCTCCGGCTACGCCGCCGAAGGAAAGCGGCTCGGACACGACCTGCACGTCCGGATCGTGCGGCCGCTCGACGGGATGCTCCCGTCACAGCTCATGGGCGCACACCTCGTGCTCATCGTCGGCACGTAGCCGGGTCGATCTTGCAGCGCGCCCGATCGAGCGGGCCTCCCTTCTCGCTTGCAGGCCCGAAGGAATCGAGCGTGTAGGACTGGTTGAGATCGCGGTAAGCCGCACGCGGTCGCTTGAGCACGTCCAGCTCGAACTCGCCGAGCCTGTACCACGTCTCGGCATTCCTTGGCTCGCGGTCGCGCGCCCGCCGGTAGAGCTCCAACGCCTTCGCCTTCCGCCCCAAGAGGTCTTCGCCCAGCGCCCAGACGAAGAGCGGCTCCACTGCCAACGGATTGAACGCGTGCGCCGACTTCGCCTCGTCGACTCCGGCGACGGCGTTTCCTCGCGTGAGCGAATCGTAGGCAGCGCTGAGGCGGTGCTCGGCAAGCCAGGGAGAGACGAGCGAGTAGAGCGCAGCGAAGGCGCAGACCCCGGCCGCGGCTGCAGGCAGCCAGCTTCGACGCGCCCGACCCGCCCCGGAAACGAGCATCCCCACCGTGAGGAAAAGCGGGCCTTGAACGCCGACGTAATCCCAGTCGATGTCCACGAGCGAATGCACGACGCAGACCGCCACGCCCAGAGCAAGCGCTGTCGCCGCAGCCGTACGCTCGCGGCGCAGGATCGCCACCGCGGCGGCGCCGAGCGTGAGCACGATGAGGAGGAAACCGACGATCCCGGTCTCGCTCAGGTCCTGCAGCGGCGCCGAGTGCGGCTCGGAGACCGCGAGCGGCGAGTTGCGCTCGATCCGGTCCGTGAGCCCGAAGGTGCCCGCACCCGTCCCCTGCACGGGATGATCGACGAAGGCGTCCCACGCCTCCTGCCACCAGCGCCAGCGGTTGCTCGAGCTCGTGCTCACGAGACGCTTCTGCCCCTGCGGCACCTGGGCGCTGACGGGATTCGAGAACTCGTGCCAGCGGTCGCGGACGAAGTCCCCCGGACCGCCGGCGCGCACGACTGCCGCCGCGAGCGTGGCGAGCATCAGCGTCGCCAGCAAGGCCGCGACGGCGCGGACCACGCTACGATCCACCGCCCGCGTAACCACGAACCGCAACGCGACCACGATGACCGCCGCGCCCGCCACGAGCGCGGCTCCGAACACGAGCCCGTCCTGCACGCGAACGCCGTGCGGCTGTGCGTCGTCGCTCACACCCGGGAGGAGCAACGCCGCGCTGGCAACCGCCGCGCCTGCGATCCACGCCACCGCCAGCGGTCCGATTGCCTCGAGCCGCCGCTCGTCCAGCGCGAGCCACACGAGCGCCGCGACCAGCGTGAGCACGATCCCCACGCGCGAGTACGTAAGGACGACGACGACGAGACCGGCATAGAGGAGCAATGCACCTGCGGCCCGGGCCCGTCCCACGACCCAAAGCGCGACCGGAACGGACGCGGCCGCCAGCAGTCCGAGCTCGTTCCAGTACCCGAGCGGATACCGCAGGCGTGCGAGCCGGCTGTAATCGCCGTACAGACCCGGAATGACCTTGGCCGCCAGCGCCCATACGAACAACGCGCCGAGCAGCACCGCCGCGCCGTACGCAAACCGCCGCGGCGAGACACCACCCAAGAGCACGCCGACCACGGCGAACGCGAAGTAGACGAGCCCGCGGTTCGTGTAGTCCCACGAGCGGCTCGCCTGGATCGACCAGGCGATCGAGACGCCTTGCCACACGACGAATGCACCCAGCGCCGCGAGGAAGACGACGGCCGCCGAGGACAGCTGCGGGGGCCGCAGCGCCCATCCGTCCGCCGCCACGATCACCGCCACGGCCCCGATCCAGAACAGCCGCGACTGGCTCGAGCCGTCGTTGAAGAAGAACGCCGCAAACGCCAGCGCGGCGGCTACGGCGGGGAGAAGCGCTCCCCGAACGGCCGCCCGTCGCATCGTCGGCGAAGCTAACACAGGCCGCATCTACTCAAGGGTTCCGGACGTCTACGCGAAATCCCGGGACCTCGTCCTGCTTACAAACCGTTTACAACCGACACATGCGAGCCTCACTCCCATCCGGCAAGGTGGGCAAGATCGTCGTTAGAGTCCCGCCAAGCCGCAGCCCGGCCCCCGCATGCCCAGGTTCCTGAAGCCCCTCATCCTCCTCGTCGTAGCCGCAGCGGCGGCCGCGACATTCGGCGTCGGCACGGCGCAGGCGAGCAAGTGCTCGAGCGCCCTCATCCACGACTGGTACGTCGACGGCCGCATCGACCAGACCTATCCCGTCCACTGCTACCGCGAGGCGCTGAACGACATTCCCGAGGACCAGATCGTCTACGGGACGCTGCGCGACGACCTCAACCGCGCGCTCCAGTCTGTGATCCGAAACCACGATGGCAAGATCCGTGCGAGCACGCTCGTGCCCGGCTGGAAAGGCCCGGGTGACGGACCCGGCGCGGGCGGCAAGCACGACGAAGGCTTCTTCCACTGGCTCGCCAAGAAGATCGGGCCGAGCAGCGCCGATTCGGTCCCGGTCCCGCTGCTCGTCCTCGGCGGCCTTGCGTTGGCCCTGATCGCCGCCGCCGCCGTCAGCTTCTTCGCGCGCCGCTGGCAGGCCCGCAGAGCCACGGCACAGCCGCCTCCCGCCTAGGTCTTTAGCTCTCTCGGCGGACTGAATCCCGCTTCCCAAGCGGCTTTGCGGGGCAGCGTGTCGGTACAATTCGTTCCGTCCGGGCCTGTTTCTATGGTCCAGATCCCGATCGGCGGCGCCTCCTCGAAGACGCAACACCAACACCGATCGAGATCTATACCGTCGAACTAGTGCTCGGGAGGGACAGGATGGCGACCGCCAAGGAAAGAGAGACTCAGACCCCGGCTGAGCCGGCTGAGAACACCGTCGTCGACGACACGGCGAGCCTCGCCGTGCGCCGCTACTTCACGATCCCCGGCCGCGACCCGTTCGACGAGGTCGAATGGGAGACGCGCGACGCCTTCATCCCGGGCAAGGACAAGCCCGTCTTCGAGCAGAAAGGCGTCGAATTTCCGAAGTTCTGGTCGCAGACGGCC
>DASWEF010000041.1:0-11444 GCA_036394855.1 Gaiellaceae bacterium
GTCGAGATGCTCGCGACGACGCAGACGTCCGAGTACGCGTGCCCGACGACCACGGACAGGCGCCGGTCGAAGACGCCCTCGGCATCCGGCGCGAGTGACCACTCCGCCAGGTTGCGCGGCGGCTGACCGGCCGCGATCCCAAAGACGCGTAGCGTCATCGAGCGCGCGGGACGCTGCGGCAAGTTGCGCGCCTTGAGCTTGATCAGAATTCTCGGCGCCCTCACGAACGTCTCCCACACGACGGAGAGCTGCGGTCGTTCCTGTGGCCGCGGAATGTGGACGCGTACGCAGCCCGTCGTGTTCCCGTGCGTGTAGCACGGTCTCGGCTCGTCGCCGACCCAGGCCCGTGCGCCGACGTCGTCGAAGTCGCCCGGCGGCAGCGGCAGGTCGACCGTCTGCTCGATCTCGCCCGCGCCGTTCGGCCCCAGCGAGGCGCCGTAGAGCGGCTGGCCCGGCTTCCAGAGCTGGTGGCCGCGCCTGTCGTTCACCCGTAGCAGCTGCTCCACCTCGACGACCATGTGATCGCTCGAGCGAAGACCGATTCCGTGGACGGAGACGGCGACGATCGATCCGCGTTTCGGCGTGACGGTGATGCTCGGCTGCGGTCTGTCGCCCCACGTCGTGACGCCGGCGTAGACGGTAAAGACGAGACCGACGCCGAGCACGACCAGTCCGGCGTAGAGCACGCGGCGCTCTGCACCGGAGTTCTCCTTGAGGCTGAACGCTGCGACGGCGCCGAGGAAGACGGCGAGCACTGCACAGCCGAACGCGGCGAAGCTCGCCCACGGATGATTGCGCGCCATGCGACCCACGAGATCGCCCGTGATCGCGAGGGCGGTCAGGAGGGCGCCCAATGCCGGAAGCGCTGCGAGGAGAAACCGTGCGGCGCCTTGCGCGTCCTTCCCAACCGGGAGGAACCTCGGCATCGTCCGGACGCTACTCCGCGGTCGTTACGGAACGATCAGGAGAGCTTGTGGAATCTGGAAGGCGTCCCGCTACGCTTTTGGCTTCGGATCCCTGGCCATGCGCGTGGCCACGGTGCTCGCCAGCGTTTGCTTGGACCCTTCGCTGAGCGGAACCTGGTTGAACGACAGCATTCCGAGTACGGCGGTCGCCCGCCCGCTTCCGAGGATGACCAGGTCGAAGGTCGCGGGCAACGAGATCGTCTTCCGCTTCTTCTTCACCTTCTTGGTCATCCTGTACGCGATCGAGAATCGGTAGGCGGCGGTTCGCTGACCCAAGGCCGGATACGTGAGGGAGCGCTTGCCCGTGACGACCAGCTTGATCTTCTTGGTGCTGGACGAGCTGAGGGCAGCCGAGACACAGCTCAGAAGGGCCGGCTGAACCGTGCGATCCCAATCGGCCTGCGCATGCTCCGGCGTCTGCCAAACGGTGACGGCAGAGAAGACGACGGCGCCGCCGTCCTCGCGGATGAAGTCGGACGAGCTTCCGCCGGTGATGGTGAGGTCCGATTCGTCCGGCCCGAGCGGTGCCGGGCAGATCGTGTTGTCTCTGGGGTCGCCGGCGATGTCGCCTGGAAGTGCCTCCCAGGTGGAGCCGAAGTCGGTGGAGGTCGGCACGATCGACTGCGCCCAGCTCTGGTCGGCGGGATCGATCTGCAACTGGGGCTCGATCGGAGCGGCGATCGCTGCGCTGCTGAGGACGAGGCTGACGACCGCTGCGAGCAAGACGGTCCGGCACGTGATCGAGCGCATTCGGCGTGAAGACATGGAAACCCCTTGTGCGACGGCGGAGACTGCTCCGAATGTCGTCGGCGCGAAGCCGTCCCGGAATCGCTCGATCGAGTGAGGCCCGCTTCTCAGCCGCCGCGAAAGCGCACCGCGCCGAGCTCGAGCAGCTCGCGGATGACGTCGAGCGCCTCCTCACGCAGCGTCGCCGTCTCGTCGGCCGAAAGTCCGAGGCGGTCGGCGGCCGCCTCAATCACATCTCGGAGACGCAGGTCGGGGTCGAGCATGGTGACGACCTCCTGCGCGTCCGCCGTGGCCTCGACCGCGTGTTTCGTCCCCTCGGCGAGCTCGATCCGTCCCTCGACGTCGACGGAACGCCCGCCCTGCGGCTCGAGCTCTCGTTCCAGGCGCAGCGCGACGGCGGGGGAAAGACGCGTCTCGAGCAAGTCCTCCTCCTTGCTCAGCTCGCTCAGCCGTGACCGCGCTTCGAACGCGCGCAGGATCTGTCCGCCCGCCTCGTCGAGGTCGTCCTCGTCGACCGGGTCGACGCGTGACGTCTGGCGCCGGCCGGAGCGCCGGTGGAGCAGGACCGCGCCCTCGCTTATCTCGCGCACGCCGAGGCTGTCGAAGTACGCCAGCCATTCGTCGAGTGCTTCGCCGAACGCGTCGGGGTCGCCGGCCAGGTGTGAATTCCACTCTGCGGCATGGGCGAGCGGGTCCATGTTCAAGATGGGCAGGATCCAGCTGTCGCAGCCGGTCTGCTCGACCCAGGCCAGCACTCGTTCGTCGGGAGCGTTCTCGTCGGTGGCGAGCCAGCTGACGAGCAGCGTCGCAAAGCCGCCCTCGGAGAGGTGGCGGGCCGCATCGCCCACGACTCGCTCCGAGACCTCGTCGTCCTGGAACTCGCTGTCACGGTACGCCCAGCGGCGCTCCGGCGAGACGACATACGGCGCGTTGCAGGTGATGAGGTCGAACGTCTCTCCTGCGACGGGTTCGAACAGACTGCCGCGGCGGCATTCGACGTTTGTCAGTCCGTTCAGCGCAGCGTTGAGCTCCGTGTAGGCGAGTGCGCGCGGATTGACGTCGGTTGCGACGACCTGCTCCGCGTGCTGCGCCGCCAGGAGTGCGTGAATCCCGCTTCCCGTGCCGACGTCGACCGCGCGCCGCACCCGAGGGCGCGGAGTCAGCGAGTCGCACACCCGAGCCGTCGGCGTATAGGTGGCGACGTAGTCCGGCGGATCCTCCGCGTCACGCGAGTAGCCGTCCGACGCCAGCAGCACCTGCTCGATCGGCAGGATGCGCGCCCGGAGGACGAGCTCGTCGTCGACTTCCGCGAGCGCAGTCGCCTCGAGTGCCTCGACCCCCGGCTCGCCGAGGGCACGGACGGCGTCGCTCGTCGCGACCGGAAGCTGAAGGAAGAACGCCCGCACCACGGTCGCGAGCGGCGTCTCCGGCAGCCGGCGCTCGTCGACCGGTGCATCGTCGAGATCACCCGCGTATGCCTCCTCACCGAGGAGGTCCTGGACCGCTGCCTCGGAGTAGCCGACGGCTCGGAGCGCCCTGCCGAGCGTCCTCGCCGCCGAGCGGTCCGGAACGGGATGTTGGCTCATTGCGAGCGCGCATCATGACGGCTCACGCGAGCTCGGCGAGTGCTGCCGGGAGATGGGCGAGGTCGGCGATCACGACCTCGGCATCGGCGAGCTCGTCCGCGCCGTAGCGTCCACTCGTAACGCCCACGCAGCGGCAACCCGCTGCGTGCGCGCTCGACACGTCGAGGGGTGTGTCTCCGACCGCGACAGTTTGCTGCGCCGGCCAGCCTCCGGCGCGCTGCCGGGCAAGGGCGAACAGCGCAACGCGGTCCTCCCGTTCGCAGCCGAACGCACCGTGGCCCGGCGGGAAGAAACGCGCGAGACCGAGTCGCTCGATGCGCGCGCGCGCGACCGCGAGAGGATTGCCGGTGAGGAGGGCTCGCGGCTCGACAGCCGCAAGTGCGTCTACGGCGTGGGGGCCGAGCTCCCAGTCGCTCGTGTCCGCGTCCCTGAGCATCGTGACGTAATGCGCGGAGAACGTCTCGCACCAGCGGGCGAGCCCCGTGTCGATCCGGCCCTCGTCGAGCCCGGCCGCCCGCAGGGCGCGTCGAACGTGCGCCGTGGCGGTATCGCCGGGGACGTCCGGTCCCTCCGCGTTCGTTCCGTAGACCTCTTCGAGCGCGAGCCTGCTCGCTTCGACGTACACCTCGTCGTGGGTCAGCAGCAGCGTTCCGTCGACGTCGAAGAGAACGAGCCAGGGCGTGGCGTTTGCTCGGGCTCGATTCGTCGCGGCTGCCAAGACGCGGGATTATCAGAGGAGCGGGCTGAGCCCGCTCCTCCTCTTAAGCGGCACCGACAAGCGGTGCCTAGTCAGGAGGCCGGCACCACCACGGCGTCGACAGCCTCGCGCAGGGAGCGGACGTACGCACGCAGCGCGTCGGGACCGTCTTCCGCGACCTCCACCGCGCGCGAGCCGACCACGATCCCGTCCGCGAGCTGCGCTGCGGCCCGGGCGTGGCCTGGAGTCGAGATCCCGAAGCCGGCGTACAGCGGGAGGTCCGTGATCGCGCGCGCCCGCGCGACGAGTCCGGCGAAGGCGGGAGAGAGGTCGGTGCGCGCGCCGGTCGTGCCGGTGAGCGTGACGAGATAGAGCCACCCGTCGGTCCGCTCGGCCGCGACGCGGAGCCGCTCGTCCGTGGAGGTGGGAGCGACGAGCTGGATCCGCTTCAGCTCGGGCCGCTCGCCGGCGGGAAGGTCGGCGACGATCAGCGACGTCGCGCCGGCCGCGCGCGCATCCGTCGCGAAGCGCTCCCAGCCGTACGCCTCCAGCAACGCCGCATACGTCATCGGCACGAGCGGCGTGTCGGGGACGAGCTCGCGCGTGCGCGCAAGGCAATCGAGACAGGCGCGGGTTCGCATTCCCTCCGCGAGCGCACGCTCGGCCGCGCGTCGGATGACCGGTCCGTCGGCGAGCGGATCGGAGAACGGGAATCCGAGCTCGACGAGGTCGGCGCCGCCTGCCACGGCGGCGGCGGCCAACTCAGGCGTGGCCGCACCGGACATGAGATAGACGGCGAGGGTCTTGCCGTCCGTCACAGAATCGGCCCGAACTCGGCACAGATGCGCGCGCGTTTGCTCGGTATCGTCGAGCTCGAGGGTGGTGGGAATTCACCCCACCCTGATGGGTGGGGGTGTGGGCGGACTCGGGTCAATGGGAGAGGACTTCCGCCAGGTCCTTGTCGCCTCGGCCCGAGAGGCACACGAGGATCAGGTCTTCCTCGAGGTCGCGGGCGCGGGCGAGGGCATGAGCAGGCTCGAGCGCGGGAATGATGCCCTCGAGCCGCGTCAGCTCGCGAAAAGCGGCGAGCGCCTCCTCGTCCGTCGCCCGCAGGTACTCGGCCCGGCCTGTGTCGCGTAGCCAGGCGTGCTCGGGGCCGACACCCGGGTAGTCGAGTCCCGCCGAGATCGAGTGCGCATCGGCAATCTGACCGTCCTCGTCGGCGAGCACGGACGATCGGGCACCGTGCAGCACGGCCGCCTGGCCCGTGCTCAGCGATGCGGCGTCGGCCGCTTCGACGCCGATCAACCGCACAGCGGGCTCGTCGAGGAAGCCCGCGAAGATCCCGATCGCGTTCGATCCGCCGCCGACGCATGCCACCACGACCTCGGGCAGCCGCCCCTCGGCCTCCTCGAACTGCGCGCGCGCCTCCCGCCCGATCACGGACTGAAGCTCCCGCACGATCTCGGGGTACGGCGCCGGGCCGACACACGAGCCGATCAGATAATGCGTCGTCTCGACGTTCGTGATCCAGTCGCGGATCGCTTCGCTCGTCGCCTCCTTCAGCGTGCGCGTGCCGAAGGCGACGGGACGCACCTCGGCACCGAGCAGCTCCATGCGCTCGACATTGGGACGCTGTCTGCGCATGTCCTCCTCGCCCATGTAGACGACGCACTCGAGGCCGAAGCGGGCGCACACCGTCGCCGTCGCGACGCCATGCTGACCGGCGCCGGTCTCGGCGACGATGCGCCGCTTGCCGAGCCTTCGCGCAAGCACGGCCTGCCCGAGCGCGTTGTTCAACTTGTGAGCGCCCGTGTGGAGGAGGTCCTCGCGCTTCAGATAGAGGCGCTTCCCGGGTGCGAACCGCTCCGCGCGCGTGAGCGGCGTCGGCCGGCCGGCGAAGGTGCGGCCGAGCACGTCGAGCTCGGCGCGGAACGAGTCGTCGGCCTGCGCGGCGCGCCAGCCTGCCTCCAGCTCGTCCAGCGCCGGCACGAGGGTCTCGGGGACGTAACGCCCGCCGTAGGTTCCGTAGAGGCCGGTCGACGTCATCGCGCCGCGGCGACGAACGCGCGCACCTTGTCGTGGTCTTTGATCCCCGGCTCGCGCTCGAGCTGCGAGGCGGCGTCGACCGCCCAGGGGCGCACCGCGCGGACGGCCTCACGCACGTTGTCCGGCCCGAGCCGGCCCGCGAGCATCACGCGCCCCTCGGCGGCGACGGCACGCTGCAGGTGAAGGGGATCCTGCTCCTCCCAGGGCAGATCGACGACCTGCGCGACGGGCTCGCCGTGTCGTAACAGGACGGCGTCCCGCCCCCGGACGCGTCCCTCCTGGCGCTGGTAGAGCTGGACCAAGTCGGAGCCGGCCTCGTCCGCTTCCCCGACGAAGACGGCGACGCTGAGACGGTCGTCCGGCACGGGGAGAACGCTCGCCGCTCGCCGCGGACTCTCCTCGGCAAGGATGAAGCCCAGCATGTCGGCGCCCGCCTCGACTGCGGCGTCGACGTCCTCTCGGCGGGTGAGGCCGCAGACCTTGACGAGCGGCCGCGACAGGATCTCCCTCAACTTCGCGGGCGGATCCTCGGCCTGCATCAGCGCCGAGCCGACGAGGATCGCGTCCGCGCCGGCCAGCTCGGCCGCCGCGCCCTGCGCCCGCGAGTGGACGCCGCTCTCCGCGACGATGACTCGCCCGTGCCGTCGCGTCCTGGCGATGAGCTCCAGCTGTGCCTCCCGGTCGATCTCGAAGGTCGAGAGGTCGCGGGCGTTCACGCCGATCACCTCCGCGTCGAGCGCGACTGCACGCTGCAGCTCGTTTGGATCGTGCGCCTCGACCAGCACCTCCATGTCGAGCTCGCGGGCATAGGAGATGAGTGCCGCGGCACGTTGATCGTCGACCTCGCGGAGGAGCACGAGCACGGCATCGGCCCCGGCGATCTTCGCCTTCAGCAGGTCGAACTCCTCGGTGAAGAACCCCTTCGCGAGGAGCGGGGCGGCGGTCGCCGCACGCGCAGCCCTGAGGTCGTCCATCGAACCGCCGAACCGCTCGTCGACCAGGATCGACACGGCCGCAGCACCCGCGTTGGTGAACTGCGCTGCGAGTCGTGCGGGATCGGCATCCGGCCGCAGGTCACCGGCGGAAGGGGAACGTCGCTTCACCTCGGCGATCGCGCCGAGGCCGGGAGCGGCGAGAGCGTCTCGGAATCGCCCCATCTAGGCAGTCACGGCCTCGCGCGAGAACGCGATCAGCTGTTCGAGCCGTTCGGCCGCCGCGCCGGAATCGATTGTCTCGCGCGCGAGCTCGAGTCCTTCGCGGAGGTCGGCCGAGTGTCCGGCAGCTGCAATCGCCCCCGCGGCGTTGAGCAGGACGGCGTTGCGCCGGCCGCCGTCCGCCCCGGCGAAGACGTCGCGGATCGCCGAGGCGTTCTCCGCGGGCGTGCCCCCGCGCAGCTCGTCGACGCTGCAGCGCGGAAGACCGAGCTCGACCAGGGGGTCGAGCTCCCACTCGCGCACCGAACCGTCGACGACCTCGCCAATGAGGTTCGGGCCCACCGGCGAGAGCTCGTCGATGCCGCCGGCACCGTGGACGACGAACGCACGCCGCGCGCCGAGCCGCGCCAGCACCTCGGCGATCGTCCGGACGAGGGGCTGCGAGTAGACGCCGACGACCTGCGCGCGGGCGCCGGCCGGGTTCGTCAGCGGCCCGAGCACGTTGAACACGGTCCGCGTGGCGAGCTCCTTTCGCACCGGCGCGGCGTGACGCATCGCCGGATGGTGCGCCGGAGCGAACAGGAAGCCGAAGCCGAGCTCGTCGATCGATTGCGCGATCCGCGCGGGTTCCTGCTCGAGCATGAACCCCAGCGCGTCGAGGACGTCCGCGGACCCGCAGGCCGAAGAGACTGCGCGGTTGCCGTGCTTCGCGACTGCCGCGCCGGCGGCCGCCGCAACGAGCGCCGCCGCGGTGGAGATGTTGATCGTGTGCGCGCCGTCCCCGCCCGTTCCCGCGGTGTCGACGAGGTCCTCGCGACGCGGCCGGACGGGCAGTACATGTGCACGCATCGCTTCCGCGCACCCGGCGATCTCGTCCGGTGTCTCGCCCTTGCCCCGCAGCGCCACGAGGAAGGCGCCGATCTGCACCGGCGTCGCTTCGCCGCGCATGATCTCGCCCATGACCTCGCGTGTCTCCTCACGGCCGAGGTCGTGACCGTCGAGGAGCCGCTGCAAGGCCTGCTGGATCATCGCTCGAGGAAGTTTCGCGCGATTTCCAGCCCGAGCGGTGTCAGCACCGACTCCGGGTGGAACTGCACACCGTCCACCGGCAGCTCGCGGTGGCGGACGGCCATGACCTCGCCGTCCTCGGCCGTCGCGGAGACCTCCAGCACCGCCGGGATCGTCGCGGCCGCCAGTGAGTGGTAGCGCCCGGCCTCGAGCTCTTCCGGGAGGCCGGCAAAGAGGCCCCTACCGTCGTGCCGGACCGTGCACGCCTTCCCGTGCACGAGCTCTCGCGCGGCTCCGATCTCCCCGCCGAAGCTCTCCACGATCGCCTGGTGGCCGAGGCAGACACCGAGCGTCGGCGTCGTCGCGGCGAGCCGCCGTACGATCTCCGGCGTCGACCCTGCGTCCGCCGGCCGGCCCGGGCCCGGGGAGATCACCAGGTGCGTCGGGCCCAGGCGCACCGCACCATCCGCGTCGATCGCGTCATTACGCCGCACGATCACCTCGACACCGAGCTCGCCGAAGAGGTGGGCGAGGTTGTACGTGAACGAGTCGTAGTTGTCGACGAGCAGGATCACCGCTGCTCGGCCTCCGCGAGGTCGATCGCGGCCTCGACCGCAGCGAGCTTTCGCAGACACTCCTCGTGCTCGGAAGCGGGATCGGAATCCGCGACGATCCCCGCGCCGGCCTGCAGGTGCGCAACGCCGTCACGGAGAACGATCGTCCTGATCGCGATGCACGTATCGAGGGTGCCCTCGCCCGGGAGTCCGTAGCCGACCGCGCCCGCGTAGGGGCCGCGCCGCCTCCCTTCGAGCTCCGAGATCAGCTGCATCGCCCGCACCTTCGGTGCGCCGGAGACTGTTCCCGCCGGGAAGCACGCACGTAGGAGGTCGAAGGGGGAGACACCGTCCCGAAGATCGCCGCTCACCTGCGAGACGAGATGCGTGACATGGGAGTACCGCTCCACCTCGAGGAGACGCTCGACCTCGACCGTGCCCGGAACGCAGACGCGGGAGAGGTCGTTGCGGCCGAGGTCGACGAGCATGACGTGCTCGGCGCGGTCCTTCTCCGACGCGAGCAGCCGTTCCGCGTCCCCGGGGCCGCGCTCGGTGGTGCCGGCGATCGGGTTCAGGCTCGCCCGCCGGCCTTCGCATTTCACGAGCGTCTCGGGCGACGAGCCCACAAGCGCGAGGCCGTCCAGTTCGAGCAGGAATAGATACGGGGACGGATTCACGCGCCTCAGCGCGCGGTAGAGCTCGAGCGCCGAGGCCGACGTCGGCCGCTCCGCGCGCTGCGACACGACCACCTGGAAGACGTCGCCGGCGCGAATGTGTTCCTTGGCGGCCAGCACCGACGCCTCGTAGTCGTCACGGACAGGGCTCCTCCTCGCAAAGCCACGCCGACCGTTCGTGTGCGGCAGGCGCGGGACGGGCCGCGCGAAGAGCGCCGAGACCTCGGCGGGATCGCCTCGAATCACCTCCGCGGTCCCGAGCGCATGATCGAAGCGAACCAGGACGTCCGCGACGAGGAAGCGACTCTCCGGCAGCTCCGTGCTCTCGTCGGGCAGCGGCACCGTGGGCTCCAGCCGCGCGGCGTAGTCGTAGGAGAGGTAGCCGACGACGGGCTCGCCGCACGCCTCGGCCTCTGCCAGGTAGCAGAGATGGGATCCACACCCGACGAGAGAGTGCCGCCCGAGGCGGCCGCGCTCCACCGACTCGAGCAGGAAGGCCGCGCGTCCCTCTCGCCGGAGCCGCAGGTAGGCGCCGAGCGGTGTGACGAGATCGGTGGCGATGTCCGGTGCGATGGTCATGACGAGTCCTCCGGTGAATGGACGGGTACGCAAAAAGACCTTCCGGCTGGAAGGTCTCGATCGAGCGGAACGGGCTGTTCTGGCCTAGCTCAGTGCAGGCGCAGGCTCCCGCCCCGCTCATGGCGCCAGGCCCAGATGCGATTGGCGAGAGTCATCCTCGTCTGAGGGTACGGGCGCCAAGCCGGCGCGTCAACCCCGTTCGGGGTGCCGTTTCACGGCTATGCGCGCGGTCGGCACGCCGGAAGCGGATTGCTACGCTCGAACCATGGGTCGCTCCGTGATCGTCTCCGCAGTACGCACCCCGTTCGGCAAGCTCGGCGGTTCGCTTGCCGACAAGGAGGCAACCGAGCTCGGCTCGATCGTTATCCGCGCTGCGCTCGATCGCGCAGAGATCGAGAACGCGGAAGTCGAGTACGTGATCATGGGCCAGGTCCTTCAGGGCGGTGCCGGTCAGGCGCCGGCGCGCCAGGCCTCGATCGGCGCCGGACTCCCGATCGAGATCGGCTCGGACACGATCAACAAGGTTTGCGCCTCTTCGATCCGGGCGGTCGAGATGGCCGATCAGATGATCCGCGCCGGCGATCACCAGGTCATCGTCGCGGGGGGAATGGAGTCGATGTCGAACGCGCCGTACATCCTCAAGAAGGCGCGCTTCGGCTACCGGCTCGGTGACGGCACGCTGATCGACCTCATGACCCACGACGGGCTCACGTCCACCTTCGACAAGCGGCACATGATCGAGCAGGCCTCGTTCGTCTCGCGCGAGCTCGGCATCTCACGCGAGGATCAGGATCGCTGGGCGCTGCGCTCGCACGAGCGTGCGGTCCAGGCGATCGACGAAGGCAGGTTCGGCCAGGAGATCGTTCCCGTCGGGGAGTTCGCCGTCGACGAGGGGCCGCGGCGCGACACGTCGTTCGAGCGACTCTCCAAGCTCAAGCCGGTGTTCGATCCCGAGGGAACGACGACCGCGGGCAACGCACCCGGGGTCAACGACGGCGCGGGGGCGCTCGTCGTCACGAGCGAGGAGTTCGCGCGGAAGCGCGGGCTCGAGGTGCTGGCGACGATCGTCTCGCAGGCGTACGTGGCCGACGACTTCGCGTATCTCGCGCGCACGCCCGCGAAGGCTGGGAAGGAAGCGCTCGCCAAGGCCGGCAAGAAGATCGGCGACGTCGAGCGCGTCGAGCTGAACGAGGCGTTCTCGTCGGTCGTCCTGAACTCGGCCAAGATGCTCGACGCCGATCCGGAGAAGGTGAACGTCAACGGCGGCGCTGTCGCCCTCGGCCATCCGATCGGCGCCTCGGGCGCCCGTATCCTCGGCACGATGATCTACGAGCTCCGCCGCAACGGCGGCGGCCTCGGGCTCGCGGCGATCTGCTCCGGCGGCGGGCAGGGCGACGCCCTTCTGCTCGAGGTCTGAAGACCTCGAGCAGG
>DASWEF010000042.1:0-32329 GCA_036394855.1 Gaiellaceae bacterium
GGACCGCCGCCGCGGCCGTCGCTCGACAGGTGGCGGACGTCGGCGGAACCATCGCGTGGCTGCTCGACGAGTCGCTACCGCTTCCGTTCGAGGAGCAGGCACGCGCCGTCGTCGAGGGCATCCTGCTCGGGTCGTACAGCCCCGGGCGCTGGAAGACGGACGAGAAGCCGAGGAAGCGGATCGAGAAGATCGTCCTCTGCGCCGCCGAGGAGGACGGGCTCGCCGAGACGGCAACGCGTGCGGCACGCATCGGCAAGTGGGTCAACCGGGCGCGCGACCTGGCGAACTCTCCGCCGAACGAGCTCACGCCCGAAGGCCTGGCGAAGCGCGCTCGCGAGCTCGCCGGCCCGAATCTTCACGTCTCCGTCCTCGACCCGGCCCAGATCGACGAGCTCGGGATGGGCGCGCTGTCAGCGGTCGGGCGCGCAAGCGTGAACGGCCCGCGGCTGATCGTGCTCCGCTACGACCCGCCGCAGGCCACGCACGGCGAGCTCGTGCTCGGGCTCGTGGGCAAAGCCATCACCTTCGACGCCGGCGGGATCTCGCTGAAGCCGGCGCTGAAGATGTACGACATGAAGGGCGACATGGCCGGAGGCGCGGCCGTGATCGCTGCGACGGCCGCTGTTGCCGAGCTGGAGCTGCCGGTCCGGCTCCTGTCCGTCGTCGCCGCCGCGGAGAACCTCGTCAGCGGGACGTCGTTCCGGCCGGGGGACATCCTTCGGGCCGCGAACGGCAAGACGATCGAGATCACGAACACGGATGCCGAGGGGCGGCTCGTCCTCGCCGACGCGATGTGGTACGCGAGGCGCGAGGGGGCGACGCATCTGCTCGACCTCGCAACCCTGACCGGTGCGATGGAGCTGGCGCTGGGCGACCTCTATGCCGGCCTATTCGCGAACGACGATGAGTGGCGCGAGGAGGTCCTGCGCGCAGCGAAGACGAGCGGCGACCACGCGTGGCCGTTTCCGCTCCATCCTCGCTACCGGCGGTACGTCGACTCCGCGTACGCGGACCTGAAGAACTCCTCCGAGCTTCGCCAGGGCTCGCCGGTCCTGGCTGCGGAGTTCCTGCGCGAGTTCGCCGGCGAAGGGCCGTGGGCGCACATCGACATGGCGGGTCCCGGCTTCCTCGAGCGCTCGCGCGGCGACTATCTCACGCAGCGCGGCGGCACCGGCTACGGCGTCCGCCTGATCGTCGAGCTCGCCCAGCGTCTCAGCACTTGAACTTCGACCTCGACCAGGAGCACGAGCTCGTTCGCTCGACCGTGCGCGACTTCGCGCGCGAACGAGTCGCGCCCGTCGCGGAGGAACTGGATCGCGAGAGCCGCTTCCCGTACGACCTCGTGGCGGGGATGGCCGAGCTCGGGCTGATGGGGATGACCGTTCCCGAGGAGTACGGCGGCGCGGGCGCCGACACGGTCGCGTACGCGATCGCGGTCGAGGAGCTCACACGCGTGGACTCGTCCGTCGCGATCACGATGGCCGCCCACCACTCACTCGGCACCTTGCCGATCCTCAATTACGGCAGCGAGGAGCAGAAGCGCGCCTGGCTGCCCGACCTTGCGTCCGGGAAGAAACTCGCAGCGTTCGGGCTGACCGAGCCTGACGCCGGCTCGGACGCGGGGGCGACACGCACACGCGCCGAGCTGCGCGACGGCGAGTGGACGATCAACGGGTCGAAGATCTTCATCACCAACGCAGGGACGGACATCACCGCCTGCGTCACGATCACGGCTCGCACCGGCGACGACGAGATCTCCGACATCATCGTCCCGAACGGGACGCTCGGCTACGAGATCTCGAAGCCGATGAAGAAGCTCGGCTGGCGTGCGTCCGACACGCGGGAGCTGTCGTTCAAGGACTGCAAGGTTCCGGAGGGCAATCTCCTCGGCCCGCGCGGGAAAGGCTTCCAGCAGTTCCTGGAGATCCTCGACGGCGGCCGGATCTCGGTCGCGGCGATGGGGGTCGGGCTCGCGCAGGGCGCATACGACCTCGCGTACGCGTATGCGCAGGAGCGGCAGCAGTTCGGGCGGCCGATTGCGCGCTTCCAGGCGGTTCAGTTCAAGCTCGCGGACATGGCCACGGAGATCGAGGCCGGCCGGACGATGGTCTACAAGGCTGCGTGGCTCAAGGATCAGGGCCGCGACTTCGGCCTCGCAGCGGCGCAGGCGAAGCTCTACACCGGCGAGCTCTCCCACCGCGCCGTCAACTGGGCGCTCCAGATTCACGGCGGTTACGGCTACATGGACGAGTACGCGATCTCACGGCTCTACCGCGACCAGAAGATCCTCGAGATCGGCGAGGGTACGAATGAAGTTCAGCGGATGGTCATCGCGCGGCACCTCGGCCTCTAACGCGGAGCGCGGATCCTGGCCGGTGCGTTGAACTGCGTGTAGCGGTGCGTCATGAAATGTGACGCCGCGGTCATGCGCAGCTCCCGCGGCAGCAGCGTCCGGCGATCGAGGCGGATCGTGAACCACACCGGCCCGATCGGCTTCATGAATGCGACGACGTACGTCGACGGCGTCGTCTCGAGCAGGAACGCGTTCGTGAAGTGGCCCGCCGCCCAGATCGGCTCGGGCTGAGGCGTCGGTTCCTGCGGCGACGGCATCCACCGACCGCCACGCACTCGGTCCCAGCGGCGCGGGCCGATGATGATCCCCGCTGCACCGCTGCGGATCCGGTACTCGAGCCGGTTGGGTCGCTCGAGCGTGAAGTCCGCGACGACACGGTTCCGCGGGCTCGACGCGAGCCGCTCGGCGTAGTCGACGCTCCGTAACGCCCGGAAGTTCCTCGTCGCCCGCGCGACGAGAGCGTTCGCCGTCCGAGGCTTGGCCGGAACGTGGAACGCAAGGCGTTTTCCGTCGACCGACACGATCACCTTCCCAACCGGCGAGACGAACGCGCCGTAGCAGCCGGCCCCACACGAGCGCGTTTCTACGCCCGAGATCCGCACCGAGAGGCCGTTCACTCCCAGTCCGTCGGGACCGAGCACCGTCACCTCCGAGCCGGGCGGCCGGACCGCGAGGGCGACGCCAAGCTGGCCGTCCTCCCGCGCCTGCACCACCATGTCCTTTGCCGGCAGCGGCGGCGGCCCCTTTGCCACCGGGACAGCCGCGGCGGCGATCCGATCGCGGCCGGGACGAAGGTCGGTCAGCAGCGCAACCGCGGCTACAAGCCCTGCAAAGAGTGCGAGCTCGGCGGCCACGCTCCGCCGCAATCCGCCCAGGGACAGCCGAGGAACGAGCCGGTAGCGGTTGATCCAGCCGATCGCAATCAGGGCCGTCAGAAGTCCCGTCTTCACGATCAGAACTTGGCCGTATCCGGTCGTCCAGACCTGGCTCACGGAGTCGAGCTCGGAGAGCGCACGGATGACCCCGGTCGCGGCGAGCAGGAGGACGGATGCGAACGCGAGATTCGAGAAGCGCCGCAGAGTCGCAGCCCGGCCCTCACGCACGCGGAGGGCGAGCGCGAGCGCGACGAGCCCGCCGAGCCACAGCGACGCGGCCGCGACATGAAGGACATCCACCACGACCTCGATCCGGGGTCGCCCGGGATCGAGCGCATGACCCGCAAGCGACGGTGCCGGCACCAGGACGAGGGCGGCCACGAACGGATACGGCTCGAGCACAGGGTAGACCGGCGCGACGGCGGCCAGAAGAGCGCCGACGCCGGCGACGATCGCCGCCACTGCCATCACGCCGCCGAACCGCGTCGACAGCGAGACGTCGTGGAGCAGGCCCGAGATTCCGACGAACACGAGCAGGAAGGCGCCCAGCAGGAGTCGCACCGGAACCGGCCCGACCGCGAAGCGAAAGAACGCCGCGCCGGCCGCCGTGAGGAGGCCCGCGAACAGAAGCCAGCGCGAGACCACGTCCCGCGCGCTCGGACCGCTGCCCGCCGAGAGCGCGGCCTTGGGCGGCCCCCGTCCCTCCCCCACGCCGAATGCAGTCACCTCCGCGATCGTGTGGCCGTCGTCCGAGATCACGCGCCCGAGCACCGTGTAGTCGCCGTCGCCGAGGCCCGCCCGGAGCGGTATGACGAGCACCCGCCCGCCGACGATCCTCGGCTTCCCTCCGAGCACGGAGCCGTCGCCGTTGCGGATCGCCTTGATCCCCGATCCGGCGCGGACGTCGTCGTCGAAGACGAAGCGGACGCTCCCTGGGGCCGCGGCCAGCACGGTGCCGTCGGCCGGCACGGTGCGAACGAGACTCGCATGCGCCCAGGCGCCGGCCGGAAAGGTCAGAGCGCAGCAGACGGGGAGAAACAGGGCGCGAACCCGCAAAGCTTCAAGAAAGCTAGCCGGATGGCTGCGCTCCGCAATCGCTTGGCTGCGCGGCCGTCCCTCGTGGACGGTCCGCGGAATACCCCAGGCGGGGGTTTTCGTTTGACATAACGATACCGAGGTATCAAAATACCTCTCTGAGGAAAGGAGGCCCCAGAAATGGCGAAGGCAATGACTCTGCGCTTGGAGGACCAGCTCGCACGTGAGCTCGAGGCAATCGCCCGCGTCGAGGACATCACCGTGTCCGAGGCGGTCCGCGAGGCGATCGCCAAGCACGTCCAGGCGAAGCGTGCCGATCGGGCGTTCCAAGCGAGGCTTGACCGGTTCATGCACGAGAACCAGTCGATCCTCGAGAGGCTCGCGCAATAGCGAGCGACGTCGATTACCTCGACCTAGCCGACTACCTCGCTATCGCGGAGCGTGTTCTTGGCATTCCCGCTGAGACGCTGATCCGTTTCGAGCGCCTCGTTCCTCTCGCCCAATCCGCTCTCGCAGCGCCGGCTGGGGGCTTCGGTGGCGTCGAGGCCTATCCCGAGTTCACCGCAAAGGCTGCCGTACTCACGTGGCACCTGATCCGCAATCACCCGATGCCGGATGGGAACAAGCGGACGGGATTCCTCTGCCTGCTCGAGTTTGTGGAACGGAATGGCCACGCCTGGCGCACTCATCCGATGGAAGACGAGGATGAGACCGTGGCGTTGTTCGAAGGCGTCGCGGCCGGGATCGTCTCGCGCGAGGAACTGCAAGAGTGGCTCGAAACGCATCTCGCCTGAAGAATCGCCGGCGCGAACCCGCAAAGCTTCAAGAAAGCTAGCGGGAGCCGGTGTTAGCTTCCTCTACGTGCTGTTTCGCCAGTTCGTCGACGGCGATCTCGGCTGCGCCTCCTACCTGATCGGGGATCCCACCGGCGGCGAAGCCTTCGTGGTCGACCCCGCATACGCGATCGAGCAATATCTCGACGCGGCCGAGGACGAGGGCGTGCGCATCGTCCGGGTGCTCGAGACGCACACGCACGCCGACCACGTCTCCGGCCACGGCAGGTTTGCGCTCGAGCACGAGCTCCCGGTATCCGTCCATCCACTCGCAGAACCCGAGTTCCCCTTCGAGCCGCTGGAGGACGGGCAGGTCCTGCACGCGGGCTCCGTGCCGGTCCGGGTCATCCACACGCCGGGACACCGTCCCGAGCACTGCGCGTTCGTCGCCGACGAGCGTCTCGTGCTGACCGGCGACTCCCTCTTCGTCGGCGACGCGGCCCGCCCCGATCTCGCCATCGAAGCGCGCGAAGGCGCGGAGGGACTCTTCCATTCCCTCCAGCGCCTGACGCAGCTCCCCGACACCTACGAGGTCTATCCCGGGCACGTCGCAGGATCGCTGTGCGGCGCCGCGATGAGCCCGGCCCGCTCCTCGACGATCGGAGACGAGAAGCGCACGAACGCTGCGCTCGCCTTCGGTGATGTGCAGGCGTTCATCAACAACTCGGCGGCGGTGTCGGCGCCGCGCCCACCCACGACCGCGCACGTCGTCGCGATCAACAAGGGCCCCTTCGTCGGTGCGCCGACCCCACTCGAGCGCCTCGACGACACAAGCGGTGCAACGGTACTGGACGTGCGCTCCCCCGACGCGCACGCGCAGGGCCACGTCCACGGCGCCTTCAACGTCCCGGTCTCGGGATCGTCGTTCGCGACGCGGGCAGGGTTCGTTCTCGACCTGGACGAGCGCATCGTGATCTACGCCGCCGACGAGGATGAAGCGAATCGTGCGGCGCGCGGCCTGCGCTCAGTCGGCTTCCTCGAGCTGGCGGGCTTTGTCACCGAGGGCGACGCGACAGAGCGGCTGGAACCGGTCGACATCGGCGACCTGGAGCGGCTGCTGGAAGAAGGGTCCGTCCAGGTCCTCGACGTGCGTGAGAAGTCCGAGCGCGACGCCGGCTACATCCCCGGCTCGCTCCACATCCCATACCGCCTGCTGCGCACCACGGGCCCGGACGGGCTCGACAGCTCGATGCCGGTCGTGACCATCTGCGAGTCGGGGACGCGAGCGTCGATCGCCGCAAGCGTCCTCACGGCCGCCGGCGTCGACGCCCGCCCGGTGCTGCATGGCGGCGTCGACGACTGGACGGGCCAGACCGTCTCGTTCCGGCGCTGCGGCTCTACCTGAGCCGCTCGACCGTATACCCGCGTTCTGCCATTGCGCCCAGCAGGCGCCGGCAGTGGGCCTCGTCGCGCGTCACGAGCGTGAGCTCGACCTCCGTCTCCGTCACGGGTATGTCCATCCCCTCGCGGTGGTGCTCCACGGAGATCACATTGCCGCGCTCCTCGGCGACGAGCGAGAGAAGCTTGATCAGCTCGCCGGGACGGTCTGCAAGCTGCGTGCGGACGACGACGTAGCGACCGGCGACCGTAAGCCCGTGTCGCATCACGGAGATCAGCATCGTCGGGTCGATGTTGCCTCCTGAGAGAACGGGAATCGCGAGTCCGGTTCCGTTTGCCTTTCCGGCGAGCAGCGCGGCCACGCCGACCGCGCCCGCGCCCTCCACCACCAGCTTCGCGCGCTCCAGGAGCAGCACGATCGCCTCGCTGATCTCCTCGTCGGTGACCGCAACGAGATCGTCGAGCAAATCGTCGAGCAGCGGCATGGTGAATTCGCTCGGCACCTTCACCGCGATGCCGTCGGCGATCGTGTAACCGCCGAGCCCGGCCTGCACGCCGACGATCCGGACGTGCGGGCGCAGCGCGCGGAGCGCGATCGCGATCCCGAGCGCGAGGCCACCCCCGCCGACGGGAACGAGGACGGTCTCGACGTCGGGTGCCTGCTCGACGAGCTCGAGCCCGATCGTCCCCTGGCCCGCGATCACCAACGTGTCCTCATAGGGATGGATGAAGGTTCCGCCCGTTTCCTCGGCGTCCGCGCGCGCCGCGGCGAGCGCGTCCTCGAAGTGCGCCCCGGTCATCTCCGTCTCGGCGCCGTAGTTGCGGCACGCCTCGACCTTCGCCATCGGCGCGTCGACCGGCACGTAGATCCGGGCGTGCACCCCGAGCTCACGCGCGGCCCAGGCGACGGCCTGGCCGTGATTGCCGGCGCTTGCGGCCACGACGCCGGCGGCGCGCTCCTCCGGCGAGAGCGTCGCGAGCTTGTTGACTGCGCCGCGCACCTTGAATGCGCCTGTGCGCTGGAGGTTCTCGGCCTTGAGACGAACTTCGTGCCCAGAGCGGCGCGAGAACGTCTCCGAAAGGTAGATCGGCGTCTCCTCGGCGATCCCCTGCAGGCGCTGCCGCGCCTCCTGGATGTCAGCGAGTGTCGGTGCCGTCCGTTGCGTCGCCAATGTCTTGTACGCCGGTGCCAGACTGAAGTCTGGCACCGGACAGCTTGAAGACTTTCTCCATTATCTCGCGTACCGCCGTCAACGGGTCCAGCTCGCGCCGCTGCACCTCGTCGAGCAGGCGCCGCAACTCCGGATCGTCGGCAACCGCCTGCTCGAGATGCGCCTTCGCCCTCCCGGACGCGACCGCGAACACCTCACCCACCAGGTTCTTCCGCCGCCGCTCCTCGAGCCGGCCGTCGGACTCGAGATGCGCGCGGTGCTCCTCGATCTTCGTCCAGAGCTCGGGCACGTTCTCGCCGCGGGTGGCCTCGGTGAGCACGATCGGCGGCCGCCAGGAGCGGTCGCGGTCGAGCGACAGGATCGACCGGACCTCCTTCTGCATCGTCTTCGCCGCCGGATGATCCATCTTGTTGATCGCGATCACGTCGGGTATCTCCATGATTCCGGCCTTCAGCGCCTGCACGGAGTCGCCGGATCCGGGCATGAGCACGAGCACGACCGTGTCGGCGATCCCGATCACCTCGACCTCGCCCTGGCCCGCGCCGACCGTCTCGAGGAAGACGAGCTCCTTGCCGGCGGCGTCGAGGACGAGCAGGGCCTGCAGCGTCGCCTCGGCGAGACCGCCGAGGTGTCCGCGCGCGCCCATCGAGCGGATGAACACGCCTGGATCGAGAAAGTGGTCCGAGAGGCGGATGCGATCGCCGAGCAGGGCGCCGTGCGAGAACGGGCTGGAGGGGTCGACCGAGATCACGCCGATCGTCCGTTCCTGCTCGCGGACGTGTCCGATGACCGCCGAGATCAGGCTCGACTTGCCGACGCCGGGCGGGCCGGTGACGCCGACCGCATACGCGCGACCCGTCTCCGGATACAGGTCGCGGACGAGCTCGTAGGCGAGCGGATCGGAGTTCTCGACCAGCGAGATCGCGCGCGCCAGCGCTCGCGTGTCCCCGGTGCGAACACCCTCGGCGAGGGACTCACGCGTCCAGTCCCGCCGCCGGGCCACTAAGCCGCCTCGGCCTCGGCGGGCTGCTCCGCCGGGCGCGGGACCGTCCGACCGAGTGCATATGCGACGAGCGCGGCGAAGGCGAGCACGACGCCGACGCCGCCGAAGACCCAGCGGGGTCCGACGCTGTCCGTCAGCGGACCGGCGACGGCGAGCCCGATTCCGTAGACGGCGTAGTTGACGCTCATGATCACCGTGAAGACGCGTCCGCGCACCTCGTCCTCAGCGCCCCGCTGGACGAGCAGCGAGTTGCAGACGATCGCAGTCCCGTTTCCGATCCCGCCGAGAACGAAGCAGGGCAGCGCAACCCAGACGTTGGGTGAGCCCGCCGCGGCCCCGACGCCGATCGCCTGAACGAGAATGCTCGCCGCGTAGACGCTGCCGACGGAGCGGGACTCGACCCAGGTCCCGGCGCCGAAGCTGCCGATCGCGAGCCCCAGGCCGATGCAGCCGAAGATGAGTCCGTAGCCGAAGTCCCCGGCTGAGAACGCATCCTTCGCCAGAAAGATCTGCGCCGTCTGCGAGGCGGCGACGCCGCCGAGTGCGATCGTCCACACGACGAGCACGGTGAGCAGGGGTCGTGTTCGAACGACGCGCGCAAATCCGTCCCCGAGATCCCGCAGATGGCCGCGACTTTTCGCGAGAGCCCCCTGAAGGCCGCGCCCGGGAATGCGGAGGATCAACGTCGCCGAAAGCAAGAACGACGCCGCGTTGATCCAGTAGGCGAGGTCCGGACCTGAGGCCGCGACGAGGGCGCCGCCGATGACGGGCGCGATCGTCCAGCTGACGTTCTCGCTCGTCTGGAGCAGAGAATTCGCGCGCGCAAGCTCGTGTTCCTCGACGAGGTTCGGGAGACCTGCGTAGACGGCCGGACGGAAGAAGCCGGTCGCGAGACCCGCGATTCCCGCGAGCGCGACGATCTTCCCGGCGGAGTCTGCGAAGGGCAGTGTGCAAAACACCGCGCCCCGGACGAGATCCGACACGATCATCAAGCCCCTCCGCGAGAGTCGATCGAGCAACGGCCCGAAGAGGAGTCCCACGGCCACCGCCGGCAGGAACTCGACGATCATCAGCGCGCTGACCCAAGGACCTGAGTCCGTGCGGTCCTTGACGTCGACCACGAGCGCAACGGTGGCCAACAACGTGCCGAGGCTCGACCCAAGCGTGCCGAGGAACAGCAGGCGGAAGCCGGGCGCGGTGCCGAGAAGGCTCAGCTGTCGGCGGAGACCGGTCACCCCCCCTCAAAGTCTGTCAGGAAGCCGCTGCGGCCGTCCTCACCCGAGCCAGCGCGTCCGCGAAGAATGCGTGCTCGTGCGGCGTTCCGACTGTGACCCGAATTGCGTGCGGCGCGCCGAAGCCGGCAAGCGGACGCACGATTACGCCTTGCTGCAAGAGCGCCTCGAAGAACGGCTGAGCGTCCTCGCCGAAATCGACGAACACGAAGTTGCCGACCGCGGGACCGGCGACGTCGTACCCGGCGTCGCGAAGGAGTCGTTCCAAGTCGGCGCGCCCGTCAACGTTGAGCTTGCGCCGGCGCTCGAGCTCGGCGGCTGCGTCGAGGCTGGCGAGGGCCGCCTCCTGTGCGGGTGTGGTCAGGTCGAAGGCACGGCGAGTCTTGCCGAGCGCCGTGACCAGCTCCGCAGGTCCGACGCCGTAGCCGGCGCGCAGCCCGGCCAGTCCGTAGATCTTCGAGAACGTCCGCAGCACGAGCACGCGCTGTCCGGCCTTGAAGTACTCCTCGATTCCGTCGGCGTAGTCGCGATCGTCGATGTATTCGAAATAGGCCTGGTCGAGCACGGTGACGACGTGCTCCGGGACGCGGTCGAAATACCAGTCCAGCTCCGCGCGCGAGTTCATCGTCCCCGTGGGATTGTTCGGATGACACACGTAGACGAGCTTCGTCCGGGGCGTGACCGCGTCGAGGAGCGCCTCGAGGTCGTAGCGCTCGTCCCGCAGCGGTACGCGTTTGGGCTCCGCGCCGAGCTTGAGCGCGTAGATCACGTAGCTCGGGAACGACGGCCAGCCGCAGACGATCTCGTCGCCGGGATCGAGTACCGCCTGGGAGACGCCGTCGATGACCGCGTCCGCTCCGGCGCCGATTGCGATCTCCTCGAAGCGGACGCCGTGACGATCCGCGAGCGCGCGCCGGAGACGATAGGCGCCGCCGTCGGGATAACGGTTCAGCTCGCCGGCCGCGCGCGCCAGCGCCTCGAGCGCCTCTGGGAAGGGGCCGAACGGGCCTTCGTTGGACGCAAGCTTGACCACCCGCTCGAGCCCGAGCTCACGCTGAACCTCTTCGACGGGCTTGCCCGGCTCGTAGGGAACGATCCCCTCGAGCGCGGGCCGCAGAAAGCCGCCGGGAACGTCCCCCACTACGCTACGGCACCGCTCGCGGTGCCGTCGTCAGGACGCGCGGGCTTTGCTCGCGCGTCCGTCTGAAATGACCGGTCGAACCGATCGCACTAATCACGCGACCGTCCTAAGAAGTCGTCGTCTCGTCCGACTTCTTACGCCAGAACCACAACGCCCCGCCGATCGCCGCGAAGATCGAGGCGATCGCCGACTTGTTCAAGCCGGCATGCTCACCCGTCCCGGGCACAGCGGCCCGAGCTTTCCGCTTGCCGAGATTCTTGGCGACCTTCCAGACGCCCCAGCCGAGAACCGCGTTACGCCGATTGATGATCCCCATGTGTCTCCTTTCACATCGAGCCTACCAACGGTGTATGTCCAAATCCGCCGGAGGCAGCACACCACGAAAGCTTCCGGCGAACTCACTCGGGCGGGGATGCGTAGCACCACCGCCCGCGCGGAACGACGAAACCGCTCAAATCCTTCTAGGGCGAGCTCGATCACGCGCGCGGAGGCGAGACCGCGGCTCGCCGGGAGCGCTAACCAACCTCAGCGTTGCCGAGGCGAAGGAGGGGGCACGTGGGGGAACCATGGGTTCCCCCACGAAATGAACCCCGGGGCCCGCCGGCGGCATGGCCCCGGGGTGGGGACGAGGGCACGTCCTCCTAGAGAGACTCAAGCGGGAGGAATTTCCTGCGCCGGATTACGGCTTGTGCGACGGAGGCGGCCTGGTATCGAAGGGGCCGGGGAGCTGGTGGCGCTTGGGCTTCAGCTTCCGGTGTGAGGTTGGCGGCGCGGCGGGATGGCTTGGCGGTCCCGGGTGCGTCGCGTGGACGTGACGCGCGGCAACGCTGGCATCGCCCACGTACTTCTTCGGCCGGCCCCGCCCGTTGGCGAGGTGCTTCCCCTTCTTTCCGTGGCTCGCGGCCGTGAGCGCCTTAGCCGGCTTGCCGCGACTCTTCCCTTGGGCCTGCGCAGCCGTTGCCGGAATGTGCTCGCGCGGCGCCGGAACGACAGCGTTAGCCTCGACGACCGCGGCGCTCGGAGTGCTGGGCACGGCCGCGGCCGGCCGATCGCTGCTCAAGGGCGAGTGCCGGACACCCTCGTAACCGGCGCCGCCGATCACGAGACCCGCGGTGATTGCGGCAGCGGCCTTGATCCCGAGGCCTGTCCCCACCGCAGCTCCGCCACCGAAGAACGAGCTGAGCGAGCCCGGCACCGGCACGAGGGCCAGTGTCTTCAGCGCGCCGCGCTGGGCGCGCTGCCGCCGGGCGAACGACGCGCACTCTCCGCACTCACGCAGGTGCGCGCGAAGCTGTCCCCGCTCCTGGCGCGGCAGACGTCCATCGAGCTGTCGTGAGATGGCGAACTCGGCTTCGCCGCAGGTCAGCGATCCCTCGAGCTGCTCGCGCAGCGCGCGCCGCGCCCGAAAGATGAGCGTCTCGACGGCGCTCGTCGAAAGGTCGAGGATCTCCGCGATCTCGGCGTAGGAGCGTCCCTCGAGCTCCCGCATCACCAGCGCCGCGCGCTGGTTGAACGCGAGATGGCCGAGCGCGCGGCGGATGTCCTCGCCGCTCGGCGTGTCCTCGTCGGCGATCGTGTCGGCGATGTCGTCCTCGAAGGACACCTCCGCGGGCCTGCGCGCCGACTGACGAAACCGCTGCCGGCAGACGTTGTGTGCGATCGCGATCAGCCAGTTCTGGGGCTTCTCGGGCCGATTTCCCTTCTCGATGTACGAGCGGTACGCGTTCAGGAACGTCGTCTGCGTGACGTCCTCGGCGTCGGCCGGGTTGCGCATCACCGCGAGTGCATAGCGATACACGTCACCGACGTGTCGCCTGTACATCCGCTCGAAGGACCGGTCCGCGCGAGGCCTCTGCGCCAGCAAGGGCGTCATGACCTAGTAGATACCCACTCGGGCGGAATCTTGCGTCGTTGTGCGGACGCTGGACTTAAGGCAATTTGGGCGGGGGTGGAGGCGCGACGGGCAAAGGTGGCACGCTGGGCACCTCGACCGGGAGCGTAGAGGCAGGCGCAGCCACGGTTTGCTCCACCTCGCTCACGAGGCTCGTGACCGACGTCACGAGCTCGGTGGCCGTCGCCGTCGCCGGCGCCGTCGATCCGGCGCTCGGCGCGGCTGTCCCGAGACTCGCGGGGGTCGAGCTCAGGCTTGGATCTTCGCGCGCGACGAGGCTCGCGGCGGGCCGAGTTCCCCTCGCCACCGTCGCGTGTGCCTCCCTTCGGTGCTTTGCCGCGGAGGCACGGACCTTGGCCGCACTCCTCGTGCCGGCGAAGATGCCGACGAGTCCGGCCGAGGCGGTGACCGCATCGAGGTGGGTCGTCGACCTTGGTGCGGCGGTCGCAGGGCCGGTGTTTCCTCCGCCGACGCCGGTGGCGACGGCTCCTGCCAGGACCGCAACGGCGGCCTTGACGAGAAAGCCCGTTCCGACGGCTGCACCGCCGCCGGCAGCGACACCGCCGGCTTCGAACAGTTGCGTCAGCGAGCCGGGCACGGGCACTGCGGCGAGCGACCGGAGGGCTGAGGCGCGTAGCCGAAGCGACCTTCGGGCTCGAAAGATGAGCGTCTCGACCGCCGCGACCGAGACCCCGATCGTGTCGGAGATCTCTGCGTACGTGCGTCCCTCGAGCTCTCGCATCACGAGCGCCGCGCGCTGGTTGAACGGGAGGCGCCCGAGCGCCCGGAGAACCCCCTCCACGTCCGGCCGCTCTTCCTCCGGAACCGCGAGCTGCTCGACGTGCTCCTCCAGCGGGACTTCCTTCACCCGGCGACCCGCGCGGGCGTACCGCGTGCGCGCGACGTTGTGCGCGATCTTGATCAGCCAGTTCTGCGGCTTCTCGATCTCGTCTCCGCGCTGCCACGCGCGGTAGGCGTTCAAGAACGTGGTCTGTGTGATGTCCTCGGCGTCAGCCGGATTGCGAAGGAGTGCGAGCGCGTAGTGGTAGACGTCCTTGACGTAGCGGCGGTACAGAAGCTCGAAGGCCTCGTCTCGGGCTAGGACCGGAATCCCGGGGGCCGCAGTCGCCATCTCTCTCAGAACGGTTCTGACCGGCTTGTAGGTACGCGTAACTTGTCATTTGAAAACAATACGACCCGACAGCCGGACTGCTTCGCCGCTAGGCGGGGGTCTTCGCGCGCTTGCGGTTCGGCACGTGGATGGCGCGGCCGAGCGCCACGAGTCCGGCTTCCTTGATCGCCTCGGACAGCGTCGGGTGCGCGGCCATCCCGTCGCCGACCGTCTCGACGGTCGCCTCGGCGTCGATCGCGACCACTCCTGCCTCGATCAGATCGGTTACGTGCGGGCCGACCATGACGAGGCCGAGCAGCTCGCCGTACCGCGTCTCGTGGATCGACTTCACCCAGCCGGTCGTCTCGTTCTGCATCACGGCACGCGCGTTCGCGATCCACGGGAACATGCCCGTGGCGACGTCGTCGCCGTATTGCTCGCGCGCCTCGGCCTCGGTGAGACCGACGCCTGCGATCTCCGGATCTGTGTAGATCGGTCGCGGGACCGCGCGGTTGTCGACGATCGCCTCGTGCCCGCAGGCGTTCTCGGCCGCGACCTCGCCCTCGCGGAAGGCCGTGTGGGCGAGCTGCCAGTAACCCGCGCAGTCGCCGACGGCGTAGATGTGCTGGACGGTCGTGCGGCGGTGCTCGTCGGCGGCGATGCCCTTCCGCTTGTCGAGCTCCACGCCGATCTCCTCGAGCCCGAGACCTTCGACCGTCGGCCCGCGGCCGACGGAGACGAGCATGAGATCCGCCTCGACCGTCTCGCCGTCACCGAAATGGACGGTGAGGCCGCCGCCGTTCTCCTCGACCTTGTTGCACTGCTTCTCGAGGTGGAGCGCGATCCCCCGTTTCCCGAACTGCTTCGCGAGCTCCTTCGACGCGTCGGCGTCTTCCTGCGGGATCAGTGACGGCAGCATCTCGATGATCGTCACCTCGCTGCCGAAACGCTGGAAGATCGACGCGAACTCGCACCCGATGATGCCGCCGCCGAGCACGACGAGCCGCTTCGGCACTTCGGTCTGCGCGAGCAGGCCCTCCGAGTCGACGCAGCGTTCCGAGTCCAGCCCTTCGATCGGCGGGCGCAAAGGGAACGATCCGGTGGCGATGATCGCCGATTTGAAGGAGACGTCCTCCCCGCCCTCGACGGCGATCGTGTTCGCGTCCTTGAACGTCCCGTTGCCCTTGACCCACTCGACGCCGTTCGCCTTGAAGAGCGATGCGACTCCTTGCGTCATCTGCTTGACGACTGCCGCCTTCCACTCGTTCGCCTTCCCGAATTCGAGCTGGAAGCCGCCCAGCCTGACGCCGAGCTTCTCGAAGGTGTGCTCCGCCTCCTTCAGCGCGAACGCCGTCTGCACCCACGCCTTCGTCGGGATGCACCCGATGCGCAGGCAGGTCCCGCCGAGCTCAGGCTCGCGTTCGACGCACGCAACCTTTGCCCCGAGCTGCGCGGCGCGGATCGCCGCGGTGTAACCACCGGGCCCGCCCCCGAGAACAGCGACGTCGACTTCCATCAGACCTAGCCTAGATCAGCCTTCATAGTCACCGTCCCGTCCTTCTCTTCCACCGGGCGGAAACCGTAACGCTCATACAGCTTCGTCATGCCTTTTTCCGCGGAGAGGCTGATGGCGGTGTGGCCCTCTTGCTTCGCCCGCTCCAGCAACGCCTGCATCAGCTCACCGCCGAGGCCGCCGCCTCGCCGGCTGGGGACGACCGCGATCGTCAGCTCCGGCGTGTGCTCGTCGACAAAGCCGAAGCCGGGCGCGTTCGAGGGGAAGAGCCGGTACCAGGCGGCGCCGATCGGGCCCGCCTCCCAGGCGACGAGGCCGGCGTCGCCCGGCCGGCCCCAGTTGTTCACATAGCGGGCGACCGGCAGGTCGGGGTCTTCGTTCAGACGCCAGTGGTAGGCGTGCTTCAGCATGTCGCGGAGAAAACGGACGTCCTGCGGCCCGGCCTGGCGGATCACGCGGTTGAGTGTACGACCGCGGTACCTCGAATGAGGGATCCGTCCGGAGCGGTGCAAGAAGCGGGCTCCTCCGGCATCAGAACGGGTATGAAACGTGACGATGAACGGCGGACCGAGTTTGGGACCGGCCTGCGGGCCCGCCTGCTCCGGCGCCGCGCGTTGCGACTGGGTCCCGGGCGCGTACGCCTGCCTGCGCCGCTCGTGCAGCGGCCCTCCGCTATCTAACCAACTCCACGCTTAGCCCGAGCTCGCGCGCAGCCCACGGCAGCGCCACTTCGAGCTGCCTGCATTGGATCTCCCGCACCTTCGGCGCCGTCGCCGGCGGCGGCAGGCCGACACGAGCGGCGAAGAAGCCTGCGATCAGCGGGGCCAGTCCTTCGGAGTCGGGCACGATCTCCCACGGCTGCGGGCCGCCCTCGAGCCGGAGGCTCGGGAGCCACGCGACGGCGTCGATGAGCGGATTGCCGACGCACGCGAAATTCCAGTCGACGAGGACGACGCGATCGCCGCGGAAACAGAGGTTGTCGCTTCGGACGTCCAGATGGAGCAAAGCGTCACCGGTGAGCGTGGCGTCCGCCGAGGCCTCGGCAAGCGCGGGAAGCGCCCCCTGGAGCCACTCGACCGAGCACAGACCCGTCGCGAGGAGCGGCTCCGGGTCGGCGGCGACGGTCGGCCATCCGTCGAGGTGCTCGCGCATGTCGTCCAGGAGTGGGAGCCCGGACGGCGGCGGTTTCGCGTGGACGGCGTCGAGTGTGTCCAGGACGAGGGTGATCTGCGCCGACGACCAGGGCGGCGGCCAGTGCGCGTCGGTCAGATCCTCCAGCACGAGGAACGTGTCGTCGTTCGCGTCGTGCCAGGCGACGAGCGCCGGCACGAACGACGTCGACAGCGCATCGTAAACGCGCGCTTCGGACCGGAGCCAGCCGGCCGCGACCTCGTCGAGGGCGAGCTTCACGAACACGCGTCGCCCATCGTCGAGGTCGACGCTCCATTTGGCAGTGTTCGTCCCGTAGCCGCCGCCGCGGACGCTCTTCCAGCGCGCCGGGGACGCCCCGACTGCGGCCGCGAGCTCAGCCTTTGGAAAGCTCTTCGGCAAATTGCAGCCGGTTGCCGTCCGGATCGAACACGTCCAGGAGACGCATCTCCCCGTGCAGCTCGAACACGACGCCGACCTCGACGCCCTCGTTCCGGAGCTCGTCCGCCACGGCCTTCACATCGTCGACGTTGACGTTCGCGACGCTGCCGTCGTCCTGCGGCTCACCTTCGGCCAGCCCGATCTCCATGCCGTCGCGCTCGAGCTTCACCCAGCCGCCGTCGGAATCGACTTAGGTCTCGGTGAACCCGAGCTTGCCGGTATAGAACGCTCGGGCCGCGCCGAGATCGCGGACCTGGTACCAGACCGGCGTCAAAGCGCCAGGCCGGGCTCTTCGAGGAAGGCTTTCACGTCCCCGAGGAACTCGGCGCCGGTCGCGCCGTCGACGGCGCGGTGGTCGCAGGTCAGCGTGAGCTCCATCCGCGGCCGGACGACCACGTCGCCTCGGACGACGACGGGCCTCTCGTCCGTGGAGCCGACGGCGAGGATCGCGGCCTGCGGCGGGTTGAGGACGGCGATGAAGCGCTCGATCCCGAACATGCCGAGGTTCGAGATCGTGAACGTTCCGCCCTCGAGGTCCGCCTGCTGTAGCTTCCCCGCTCGCGCGCGTTCGACGACGGCCGCGCGCGCCGCCGCGATCTCCGCGATCGACTTCCGTTCACACCCTTGAATGACCGGCACCACGAGGCCCTTCGGAATAGCGACCGCGATACCGATGTTCGCGGACGGGTGCAGCTCGACGACGTCGCCCTTGTAGAGCGCGTTCAGCGCGCGATGGCGCATGAGCGCAGCCGCGCACACCTTCGTCAAGAGGTCGGAGATCGTCGGCTTGACGCCGTCGCCGTGCAGCTCCACGAGGCGTTCGCGTAGCTCGAGCGCGCGGCCCATGTCCACGGTGACGCCCAGCTGGAAGACCGGGGCCTGCCAGGCCTCCGTGAGCCGCCGTGCGATCGTCTTCCGCATCGACGACAGCTCCTCGATCTCGATGCCCTCCGCCGGCGCGGTTGGAGCGGCGAGCGGCGCGGGAGCTGCCGAGGCGGCGGCGCGCTCGACGTCCTCGGCTACGACTCGACCTTCGGGCCCGGTTCCGGCGACCGCTCTGAGCTCGATCCCGCGCTCCCGCGCGATCCGGCGCGCGAGCGGCGAGGCCTTGATGCGTCCGTTCCCGCTCGGGGCTTTGATCTCGGACACCTGCTCGGCCGGTTCCGCCGAGGCGCGCCGGCCGCGCTCCCGTTCTTGTTCACGCGCGCGCGCGGGAGAGCCTTCCTGCTGCTCGTCCTCGCTCAGCTCGGGCACGGCCTCCCCCGAGGGCTCCGCGGGCTGATCGACCTTCTCGCCTTCCTCCCCGATGACTGCGATCGTCTTTCCGACCTCGACCTCGCCCTCGGCGACAGCGATCTTCAGCAGGACGCCGGATGCGTCGGCCTCGACCTCCTGCGTGACCTTGTCCGTGTCGAGCTCGTAGAGCGGCTCGCCTTTCTCGACCTGGTCGCCCTCGGACTTGAGCCACTTGACGATCGTCCCGGACTCCATCCCCTGCCCGAGCCGCGGCAGCTTGATCTCAGTTGCCATTGCTACGGCCCACCGTGCGGTAGATCGCTTCGAGCACGTCGTCGGCGTGAGGCACGCACCACTCCTCCATCACGGGCGCGAACGGCAGCGGCGTGAACTTCGCCCCGACGCGCTCGATCGGCGCGTCGAGCCAGTCGAAGGCGCCGTACTGGATCACGGCCGCGACCTCGGCGCCAAAGCCCATGCGCGTGACCGCCTCGTGCGCGACGACGCAGCGGTTCGTCTTCTTCACGGAGGAGATCAGCGTCTCCTCGTCCAGCGGCTGCAGCGTACGAGGATCCACCACCTCGACCGAGACGCCCTCCTGCTCGGCCTCTTTCGCCGCTCCAATCGCCTCGTGCACGAGGCGCCCGGTTGCGATCACCGTCACGTCCTCGCCCTCGCGATGCACGCGCGCCTCGCCGAGCGGGATCGGCTCGAGCTCGTCCGGAACCTCCTCCTTGATCCCGTACAGCGTGCGGTGCTCGAAGAAGACGACCGGGTTGTCGTCGTAGATCGACGACCAGAGCAGCCCGCGCACGTCCGTCGGAGTCGAGGCGAAGACGACCTTCAGGCCCGGGATGTGGACGAACCAGGCCTCGAGCTGCTGAGCGTGCTGCGCGCCCGGGGACCAGCCGGAGCCGCCCTGCGTGCGGAAGGTCACGGGCACCGTCAGCTGGCCGCCCGACATGTAGCGGTGCTTCGCGGCCTGGTTGACGATCTGCTCTGTCGCGAGCGTGAGGAAGTCCTCGTACATGATCTCCGCGACGGGGCGCATCCCCTGCATGGCCGCGCCGATCGCTGCACCGGCGAGCGCCATCTCGGAAATGGGCGTGTTGCGCACGCGTTCCGGACCGAACTCGTCGAGCATCCCCTGTGTCACGCCCATCGAGCCGCCCATCTCCGCGATGTCCTCTCCCATCACGAAGACGTCGTCGTCTTCGCGCATTGCCCGCGACAACGCGTCGCGAACGGCTTCGCGGTAGCTGAGCTCAGGCATAAACGTTCTTTAAAGCGTCCTCCGGCTTCGGATCGGTGCCGTTCTTCGCGAATTCGACCGAAGCCTCCACGATCTCCTGTACCTCGTGGTCGATCTCCTCGACCTCGTCGTCCGGAAGCTCGAGCTTGGCGCGCAGGTGCTCGATCGGATCCTGCGTCTCCCGCGTCTCGCCGAGCTCCTCCTTCGAGCGGTAGACCTGGGGGTCGCCGACGTAGTGGCCGACGAGACGGTACGTGTTCACGGCCAGGAAGACCGGGCCTTTACCCCCGCGCGCGTGGTCCAGAGCACGACGTGTGGCCTTGAAGACCGCCTCCACGTCCTGTCCGTCGACCTTGACCGCCTTCATCCCGTAGGCGACGGCACGCTGGGAGATGTCCTCGATCGGCATGTGCTGCCGGGCCGGCGTGGACTCCGCCCAGTGGTTGTTCTCACAGACGAAGACGGCGGGTACCTGCCAGAGCTGGGCGAGGTTGAGCGATTCGTGGAAGGTGCCGATGTTCGTCGCTCCGTCGCCGAAGAAGGCGACCCCGACCCGCGGCTCCCCGCGGAACTTGAAGGCCAGCGCCGAGCCGACGATCGCGGGGAGGCCGCCGCCTACGACCGCATTGGCCCCCATGTTGCCGCGCTCGACGTCGTACAGGTGCATCGAGCCGCCGTAGCCGTGCGAGCAGCCCTCGAGCTTCCCGTACAGCTCGGCCATCACCTCGTTGGGCGTCGTCCCCTTCGCGAGCGTGTGGCCGTGGGCCCGGTGCGTCGAGGCGATGATGTCCCCCTCCTCGAGGGCCCGGCAGACGCCGACGGCAACCGCCTCCTGGCCGATCGCCACGTGCAGGAAGCCCGGCAGCTCGCCCGCTCTGAACCGCTCCTCGACCTTCTCCTCGAAGCGCCGGATGAGCAGCATCTCGCGGAAGAAGTCACGCAGGTCGGACTTCGAGAGTGTCCCTTTTTGCTCCACCTTGGCCACGAGCCTGAGTTTATGCTCAGGCCCTTGCGACTCGTCGACCGGTTCAACACGCTCGAGCGGGAGCTTCCCGACGGCTGGACGGACGCGCGCTTCCTCCTGACCGTCGCGGACGATGCCCGCTGCGATCGGGCTGCCAGCCTGCTCGGACCCGCAAACCCGGGACGGCTCGGCAAGCGGATCCGCTTCGCCGCCGCGCGGCGCGGCGCCGGGGTCGGCCCCGAAGGCGTTCGCCGGCTGCTCAAGCGCCTCGACGACGAGGGGATCGCAGGCGAGCTCGAGCTGCTCGGCGTCCAGGAAGCACCCGTCGAGGAACGCCCTGAGCGCGAGGGACTACGCGCCGCCTGGGAGCGAGCGCTGGCGTCGCTGCCGCCCGACTGGAGTGACATCTACGGCGAGGTCAGGCTGGATTCGACGGATTACCTCGACCGCGCGGCGCTCCTGCTCGCGCCGCTCAACCCGGCCCGTTACGGCGGACCGACGGGGTTCCGTTTCCGGTGTGCACATCACTTCGGCTACGGCGTGTCGCCGGAGATGGCGGCGCGTTGCTTCGAGCGCTGTGAGAAGGAGGGCATCACCGGCGAGGTGGAGATCCTCCGCGTCCTCTCGGACACTCACCCGGTCGGAACGCAAGGGCCGGTCTGGCTCGTCGGCGGGCGATCGGTGTGACCGTCGCTCGCCTTCGGCTCGCTCTCGTAGGGGAAACCATGTCTCCCCTACGGGACCCCTTCTTTCGGTCACGCCTCAGCCCCCGCGCCGCTGAGATCGCCCCGTGGGCTGAGGAGAATAGGCGGGGAAACCTCCCGGTTTCCCCCTTCGCCCCTTCCACTGTTCATCGGCCGGAGACCGGCCGATGAACCACGGCGATCCGGTCTCCTGGTTCATGATCGAGGCAGCCTGGAAGGTGGTGGATGCGCAGGACAAGGAGATCGGCCGGGTCGAAGAAGTCGTCGGCGACACCGGTGCCGACATCTTCAACGGCCTCTCGATCTCGACAGGGTTGCTGAAGGGTCCGCGGTACGTTCCCGCAGAGCTCGTCGGATCGATCACGGAGGGCAAGATTCAGCTGAATCTCGGACAGGACGAGCTCGGTTCTCTGCAGGAATACCGACGCCCGCCTGCGAGCGAACAAATCCTGCCGCCGGACCGGCGGAGCTAGCTCACCACCGCGCTCAGCTCGCGCCCGAGGGCGCGGGCATCGCGCTCCGACGCCGCGACGACCAGCACCGTGTCGTCGCCGGCGAGTGTCCCGACGATTCGCTCATGGCCGAGCTGGTCCAGCGCGCGCGCGATCGCGGGCGCGGAGCCGAGCTCGGACTGAACCACGACGATGTTCCCCGCCGGCGTCACCTTGCGGCCGAACTGGCCGAGGATCGCGTCGAGCACCTCGCGAGGATCGCTCCTGCGGACGACGTGCGGCAGGACGTAACGAGGCCGTCCCAGCGGATCGTGCGTCTTTTCGAGGCCGAGCTCGCGAATGTCGCGCGAGATGGTCGCCTGCGTCACCACGCAACCGGCGTCGGCAAGCGAGTCGAGCAGCTCGAACTGCGTGCCGACACGCTTCCGCGAGACGACGCTCTCGATCAGCCGCTGCCGTTCCGCTTTCGCCAGTTGCATAAGAACAGCATACGTATGCAGTTTTGGGAAGGCCGGGGCCTGGTAGAAAACACCGTCATGCTCCGCAAGCTGCTGTGGTCCGGGCTCTACGGCGCGGTCGGGGCCGTCGCCACGATCGTGTCCCGCCGCACCGCCTCGCGCATCTGGCGTACCCTCACCGGCGAGGAGCCTCCGACGAAGAAATGAGCACCGTTGATCAGAAGGTCGAGCGCGCGGCGGACAAGCTGCAGAGGCTCGCGAACCAGCTGGCCGCCGAGGGAGGGCTCAAGGCGAAGCTCGCCGAGCCGCTGGCGGAGGACGCCGATCTGGTCCGGAAGATGAAGCCGAGCCTGATCAAGGCCCGCGCGAAAGGCGAAGCCCCGACGAACCAGAAGCCCGGGCAGACGGCGATCGCTCCGTCGAGCCCGCAGCTCGGGTCACGGCCGAAGCCGAAGCAGAGGAGCGGCGGCCCGAGTCCCTGGCTCGTCGTCGGTGTCGCGCTCGCGACGGGGATCTTCCTGGCCAAATGGATCGACTGGAGAGGCCATGCCCACCCGCGAGACTGATTCGCAGGGCGTCGGCGCAGCGGTCAAGGAGGTCGCGGAGCGCGCGAGCTCGATCGTCCGGCTCGAGCTCGAGCTCGCGGCGATGGAGCTCAAGCGCAAGGTCGTCGCGCTCGGCCTGGGGATCGTCTTCGCGATCGCGGCCGGAATCTTCCTCATCTTCATGCTCGGCTTTGCATTTGCGGCCGTCGCCGCGGCGCTCGCGACGGCGATGTCGACGTGGCTCGCGCTCCTGATCACGACCGGCATCCTGTTCGTGCTGGCGGCGCTGCTCGGGATCTTCGGGCTGTCAAAGATCCGGACCGGGACGCCGCCCGTTCCGGAGCAGGCGATCCGCGAGGCGAAGCTGACGACGGAGGCGCTGAAGAGCGATGGCCGGTAGGAACGCGCGTACGCTCGAGGACGTCCGCCGCGACATCCAGTCCGAGCGGGAAGAGCTCGCGGGCGCTGCGGAAACGTTGCGCGAGAGCCTCGGCGAGGCCACGGACATCCGCGGCAAGCTTCGCTCCAACCTGCCGGCCGTGGCCGCCGGTGCGCTCGGCGTGGGGTTCCTCCTCGCGGGGGGCGTCGGCGCGACGGCGCGGCTGGTCTTTCGACGTAGTCGCGAAGGCGAGACCAAAGCCAAGGTGGGCCGTTTCCGCCTTGTCGATCGCGACTGAGCGCCGTCGGCGTGTAGGCCGGGCGCCGCGCTCGCCGGAGCGGCTGAGCAGCGCGGAGTGGCTGGCGGCGCTGAAACGCAGCTTCTCGGAGTTCATGCAGGACGACTGCATGGGTCTTTCCCAGCAGATCGCCTACAGCTCATTGCTCGCGTTCTTCCCGGCGATGGCCTTCCTCGTCGGCGCGCTCGGCCTCTTCGATCTCTTCGACGACGTGAAGAAGCTCCTCGACCCGATCGCGCCCAACGGAGTGATCGAGTTCATCTCCAGCCTCCAGGAGGACACGGGCGGAGGAACGTCGGCGGCGGCGTTCGTGATCGGTCTGTTCGGCGCCGTCTGGGCGGCGAGCGGAGCCATGGGCTCGGTGATCAAGGCCGTGAACGCCGCCTACGAACGCCGGGAGACCCGGCCGTTCTGGAAGGTGCGGGCGATCGCCATCCTGCTCGTCGTCCTGAGCGGGATCACGACGGCCGGCATCTTTCTCCTGATCGTCGTCGGCGGCGACCTCGGCAACGCGATCGCGAAGAAGGCGCATCTCGGAGGCGCGTTCGACTGGATCTGGGGGATCCTGCGCTGGCCCACCGCCTTCGTCGCGATCCTGCTGTTCTTCGGGCTCGTCTACTACCTCGCGCCGAACAGAGGGCAGCGGAGCTGGAAGTGGATCACCCCCGGATCGGTGATCGGGGGGATTCTGTGGTTGGCGCTCTCGGGACTATTCGCGGTGTACGTGACCTTTGCAGGGCACTACACGAAGACCTACGGGACGATCGCGAGCGGTGTGATCCTGCTGCTCTGGCTCAACTACTCGGCGTTCGCGCTCCTCTACGGAGCCGAGCTCAACTCGGAGCTCGACCGGCAGGCCGACATCCGCGCCGGCGGCGGTGAGGGCGCAGGGCTCGTGACGCCTGCTAGGCGCCGGCGGTGACGGTGAACCTTCCGCTCAGGCTCTTGTGCTTGTCCGAGCGGTACCGATGAAGACCGGGTTGCAGCGTGAGCTTCCAGGTGACGCGGCCACGGAACGCAACGCCGGTCTTCTTGTTGACGCCGGGCCCGGTCAGGTGGAAGTTGTCGGTGCGTGTCCGGTCGTTCACGGTTAGCACAACCGGTCCCGCCTCGATCGTCGTCAGCCTTCCCTGGCCGGTCCGAAGCGAGATCGACCTTCGCGGGCCAACCGAGCCGGAAAGCTTCGCGGGCTGCGGGACGACGCCGACGGTGAAGGCTCCGCGCATCGTGCTGGCGTGCTCGTCGCACACGTAGGTGTACCTGCCATCCGTGAGCGTGACCGTCCAGGTGACGTCCTGCTTCGCGCCCACCTCGGTGGACAGGTCGACGCCCGGACCCTGCAGATGGAAGTTGTGGATCTCGGAGCGGTCGCTGACCGCGATGTCGTACGTCCCCGGATCGAGACTGCGGACGACGTTCCCTGAGCCGTCGCGGAGGGAGATCGAGAACGCGTCGTTCGTGCCGACGACGGCGACCAGCCTGGGGTTGTCAGCCTGGGCGAGCGCAGACGGCAGGAGCAGGACGCCGAGCACGGCGACGAGCGCGATGCGGATGGTCATGCCCGAACAGTACGGGCTCGCCGACCTTTCGGATTTAGAACTCGTTTCAAAACGAAGCCTGTGCCGCCTGAAGCGTCATTCGGAAACGAGTTCTTACGGGGCGGCGGCCTGGCGCCGGAGCCCCAGGCCGACGACGATCAGAGCCACGGCCCCCATCGCCACGAGCCAGAGCGGAATCCCGGTGAACGGCAGAGTCCCGCGGCCGAGGGACTGGGTCGCGGCAAGAACGCCGCTCGACGCCTCCACGCCTGAGCTGGGACTCACGGGCCCCTTCGGCGAAGGCTGCTTCGGCTGCGGCGTGGTCTCGCTCGGCCGAGCCGGGTCGCCACCCGCTGCACGTGGGTCTGAGCTCCGGTTCGTCTCCGGATTCCCGGTCGGCACCGGTTTCGACGGCGGCGAAGGCGTCGGTCCGCAGCTCCCCCGGTGGCCCTTGCCCTTCAGCGCGTGAACGTCGATTTCGTGGCCGCCGGAGCAAGGTGCCGCCTTGTGCGGCTGACTGTTGCCGGGGCCGTGCAGGATCGTGCTCGGTGCCGCACCGTGCTGGATCGCGATCTCACCGGCGGTCCTGCCGTTGCCGTACTGCTTGGTCCGATCGGACGAGGCCGCTTCGTGCGTGTCGTGATCGCTTTCACTCGACGGCTTGACGCCGTCGGCCGCGGGCGAGCTCGCCTCCGTGCCGCCGACGTCGGCGGGCGCCGCGGGCTCGCTCGAAGCCGGACCCGCGTCTTTCTTCGCCTGTCCCGGAGCATTCGCCGAGTTCCCGGGCGACGAATCCTGTCCGCCCACGCTCGCCGCGGCCGCAGGTGTGTTGCCGTTGCCGTTTCCCTGACCGTTGCCCGCGAGAGCCGAATCCGCGAACACGGCGATGCCTAGAACGAGCACGAATGTACTCGCAAGCCGCATGGACATCTCCCCCTCCCCGCCTCTCACAGTAATCAGGAACGGTCTGTTGTCCAGAGAATTTGCAAAGGGGAAGGGCGGGCGGCCTCTCGGCCGCCCTTCGCAACGAGCTATCGAGTTGCAGCTAGACCGTCTGCCGGACGATGCGCCGGAGCGCCAACCCGAGGGCGATCAAGCCCACTGCAACGAGCATGGCGATCCCCAACGGGAAGCCGGTGAACGGCAGGACGCCGTGCCCGGCTGCCTGAAGGGCGCCGAGGACGCCGCCTGCCGGGCCGGACTTGCCGGCTCCAGCGGTGGCGCCGAGGACACCGCCCTGGGCGGTCGGGCCTGCGGCCGCTCCGCCCTTGGCCGCGCCGGTGACGGAGACCGCAGCGGCGTGACCGGCGGCGGCGTTTCCGTTTCCGTTGCCGTTGCCGTTCCCGTTGCCGTTCCCCGCGAGAGCCGAGCCCCGTGAACGCGGCGATGCCGAGGACGAGCAAGATCCCGCTCGCCAGGGTCGCAATGCGTTTCGTCATCTCGTTCTCTCCTCGTCTCGAACAACAGTTCGTGAAGGGGCTTACGGGGAAAGAAGGGCGAACAAATCGTATGGATACGGTTTATAAAGAATATGTACCTGGTTCTAGGACCGTAACTGGGCGCCGAAACGCGCTTGCAGAGCCGCAACGATGCGATTTCGGAGCTCGGCGGCGTCTTCGTCTGTGAGCGTCCGCTCGGGGGACTGGAAGCTGACGGAGAAGGCGATCGACTTCTTGCCGGGGCCGACCTGCTCGCCGCGGTAGACGTCGAAGGCGCGCATGTCCCGGAGCTGCGGCCCGGCGGCCTCCTCCGCCGCGGCGACCAGCTCCCCCGCGCTGACGTCCCCGGGGACGCTGAAGGCGAGGTCCTGGCGCACCGGCGGAAAGGTGATCACGTCCTCGTAGACCACGAGGTCCGGCACGCGCTCGGCGAGGGCGTCGACGTCGAGCTCGAACGCCCCCCATTCGCCCGGAAGCTCGGGATCGCGAAGTGCGAGGACCCAACCCTCGGACGTGCGCGCGCCGCGGCCCGAGCCATGGAAGTTCTCCGCGTGCTCGAAGGCGGGCTCGACGTCGAGCGCGTCGTACAGTCCTTCGACCGCGCCCTTCGCGAGCGGGAAACCGCCTGCGACGATTCCGCCGACGTGCCAGCGCTCCTCGGGGAGCTGCTCACCCGTCGGCAGATACACGTGTGCGAGCTCGAACAGCGCGACGTCCTCGTTGCCCACGTCGAGGTTGCGGCGCGCCGATGCGATCAGCCCTTCGAGCAGCGAGGTCCGCAGGACTGCCTGCTCGCTCGAGATGGGTTCCTGGAGCCGGACCGCGCCCGGGTCGGGATCGTCGGGGAGCAGGCTCCAGGTATACGCCTCCGAGTAGCCGAACCCGACGAGCGTGTCCTGGATCTTCCGGCGGATCCGCTGAAGCTTGGTCAAGCGCCCGAACATCGCCCGCCTCTGGGGGAGACGGAAGGGAACGTCGTCGAGGCGAAAGCGCGCGACCTCCTCCACCACGTCGATCTCGCGTGTGACGTCCCGCGCGCGCCAGGTGGGTGCGACGACGTTCTCGCCGTCGACGTCGAAGCCGAGCCGGCGCAACGTCTCGTGCTGCTCGGCGGGGGCGGTCTCGATCCCGATGACCGCATCCGTCCGCTCGGGGCGGAAGCGGATCACCGGCCGCGCGGGCAGCTCTTCGTGGAGGTCCGTCCCGCCCACCCACTTCGCGCCGGCGAGCTCGACGATCAGCTGCGTCGCCAGCTTCGCCGCCTGTTCGGCGAGATAGGGGTCGACGCCCTTGGCCCAGCGGTTCGAGCCTTCGGTAGGAAGGCGGAGCCGCTCGGAGGTGCGGAAGATCGTGTACGGCTCGAAGTTCGCCGCCTCGAGGAGGATCTCGGTCGTCCCGTCGCCGATCTCCGTCTCCTCCCCGCCCATGATCCCAGCCAGCGCAACCGACCGCTCGCCGTCGGCGATCATCAGGTCGTACGGCTCGAGCTCGCGCTCGACGCCGTCCAGGGTCCTGAGCTTCTCGCCGTGTTTCGCGCGGCGGACGACGATCCTCCCGGCGGCGAGCTTCGCGTAGTCGAAGGCGTGCAGGGGATTCCCGAGCGCGAGCATCACGTAGTTGGTCACGTCGACGGCGTTCGAGATCGGACGCATACCCGCGGCGAGCAAGCGCGCCTTGAGCCAGAGCGGTGACGGCCCGATCGCCGCCCCGCGGAAGAGACGACCGATGTAACGCGGACAGCCTTCGAAGTCCTCGATGCGGACGTCGAGCGGCTCGTCCCCCTCGCGCGGCGGATCCGACCCCGGCGGCGGGGCGAGCTCCAGGTCGTACAGGGCGGCGACCTCGCGGGCGATCCCGTAGACGGCGAGGAGATCGGGACGGTTGTGTCCGGTCTCGAGCTCGAGGACCTCCTCCGTCAGGGGGAGCACGTCGCCGAGCGGCGTGCCCGGCTCGAAGACGTCCGGCAGCACCATGATCCCGGCGTGGTCGGTGCCGACATCGACCTCGTCCTCGGCGAGGATCATGCCGTCGCTCACCTGGCCGCGCACCTCGCGCCGCTCGAGCTGCAGCCCGTTCGGAAGCACCGCCCCTGGCAGCGCGACGGCCACGGTCGCGCCCGGCCCGAAGTTCCACGCGCCGCAGACGATCTGACGCGCGTCCCCCTCGCCCACGTCGACCTGGCAGAGCTGCAGGCGGTCCGCGTTCGGATGCTTCCCCGCTTCGAGGACGCGACCGACGCGGAACAGGCCCAGATTGCCGTCGGCGTCGGCGACGCCCCGCGTCTCGATCCGATCGACCTCGCACGTCGAGATCACGAGGCGATCCGCGAGCTCCCTGGTCGGCACCTCGACGGGCACGTATTCGCGCAGCCAGCTGAGGGGGACTCTCATGAGAACTGCTCCAGGACGCGCAGGTCGTTCTCCCAGAACATCCTGATGTCGGGAATGCCGAGCCGCTGCGCCGCGATCCGGTCGATGCCGAGACCCCACGCGAACCCGGACCACTCGTCGGGGTCGTAGCCGACGTTCTCGAACACGGCGGGATCGACGACGCCTGCGCCGCCCATCTCGAACCAGCCCGAGTGCTTGCAGAACACGCAGCCCTTGCCCGCGCAGAGGAAACAGGTGACGTCGAACTCGACCGACGGCTCCGTGAAGGGGAAGTAGCTCGTCCGGACGCGGACCTCTCGATCCTCGCCGAACATCGCCCGGACGAAGTGCATCAGCGTTCCCTTCAGGTCGGCGAGGGTGATGTTCCGGTCGATGGCGAGCGCTTCCACCTGGTGGAAGTTCGGCGTCGAGCGCGGGCTCGGCGTGTCGCGACGGTAGACGCGGCCGATGGTCGCGATGTAGAGCGGCGGCTCGCGCGTCTCCATCGTTCGGATCTGCCCCGTCGACGTGTGCGCTCGCAGCAGCGTGTCGTCGTCGATGTAGAACGTGTCGCGATGCGATCGGGACGGATGCGTGAGCGGCTGGTTGAGGGCGTCGAAGTTGTGCCAGACCGTCTCCACCTCACGGCTGTCGACGACCTCGTAGCCGAGCCCGAGGAAGATGTCCTCGACCTCACGGACGATCTGCGTGAGCGGGTGGAGATGACCGCGCCTCAGCCGGACGCCCGGCAGCGTCACGTCGAGCTCCTCGTCGAGCTGTGCGAGCTCTGCCCGCTGGAGCTCGGCGGCGCGCTCGTCGAAGGCAGCCTCCAGCCGTTCGCGAACGGCGTTGAGGGTCATGCCCGTGTCGCGGTCGCGCACCCCGCGGAGCGCCTGCTTCAGGTCACTCTTGCGGCCCAGGTAGCGGACCCGAGCCTCGTCGAGCTCGTCGGGCGTCGAGGCGGCCGAGATCGCGCCCTTGGCCTCACGCTCGAGGGCCTCGACGTCCACGGCGGCGACTGTAACCGATCGTTTCTCCATGCATTCCTCCTTTGGCGGTCCAGGGTCGAACGACTGCTAGCGCCCCGGCTCCTGGAGGATCGGCTGCTGCGCGCGCGTCAGCCCCGGTCCCCGGCGGCGAGCCGGGGCGGGGTAAAGAGGAAGACCGCACGCGTCATGACCACACTGGAACCATAGCGAGGATGTCGAGCCCGTACGACGCGATTGCCGAGCTCTACGACCCGTGGAGCGCAAGCGTCGTCGAGGACGTCGCCTTCTACCTCGAGGAGGCCAGACGGGCGGGCGGCCCCGTCGTCGAGCTCGGCGTCGGGACGGGACGGATCGCCGTGCCGATCGCGGCGGACGGAACACGCGTGATCGGAATCGACTCTTCGCGCGCGATGCTCGAGGTCTGCGCCCGTCGAGCGGCACTCGCGGGCGTCGAGCTCGACCTGCGCATCGGCGACCTGCGGGAACCCCCGGTGGCCGAACGGGTTCCGCTCGTGATCTGTCCGTTCCGCTCGCTGCTGCACATGCACACGAACGAGGACCGGCGCAGCGTCCTCGCCGCGGTCCACGAGCTGCTCTCGCCCGCTGGCCGCTTCGTCTTCGACGTGTTCACGCCCGGCGCCGACGACATCGCCGAGACTCACGACCGCTGGCTCGAGCGCGAGCCGGGGATCTGGGAGCACGCCGTCTGGGACGAGCACGCGCGAACGCTCACGCTGACGGTCCGCGGCCCGAGCGGCGAGACGACGATGGCGCTCGCCTGGCTGTCGCCGGAAGAGTGGCGCGCCTTGCTCGAGGAATCGGGCTTCGAGATCGAAGCCTGCTACGGCTGGTTCGACCGGCGGCCGTTCGCGGGCGGTGACGACACGGTCTGGATCACCCGACGCGGCGACGGCTGAGCTCGTAGAGCGCGACCGTCCCGGCCATTGCGACGTTGAGGGAATCTGCATCCGTCGCCAGGGGGATCGTCGCCCGCGCGTCGCAGCTCACGAGCACCTCTTCGGGCAGCCCCTGCCTCTCCGCGCCGAGGACGAACGTCGTCGGGCCCGCGAGCTCACACTTCTCCAGCGGCTGACCGCCCTGCGCCACGAGCGCGATCCGCCGGCCGCCGGCATCGTCGAAGCCGATCAGGCGGGCGCGGAAGAGGGCACCCATCGAGGCCCGGAGCGCCTTCGGCCCGGTCGGATCCGCGCATCCTTCCGAAAGCGCGACGAACGCCGGGCCGAGTGCATCCGCGGCGCGGATCAGCGTGCCGACGTTCCCCGGATCGCCGACTCGCCAGAGGGCGAGACCGAGGTCGGGTGGATCGCCGCGTGGGAGATCCTCACGCCGGAAGACTCCGATGACGCGGGGTGGATGGCCGAGTGCCGAGACCTCCGCGAGCAGCGCCTCCTCGACGTTCTCGCCCGCCACGAGCAGCTCCACCGGCTCGATCTCTGCCGCCAGCGCCGCGTCGACGAGATCCTCACCTTCTGCGACGAAGAGCCCGAGCTTGTCGCGCCAGCGGCGCTCGTGGAGCTTGCGGACGAGCTTGAGCTTCTCGTTCTCGCGAGAGGTGATCAGGAGGCGAGAGCGGACTTCGCCTTCTCGGCGATCGCTCCGAAGGCCTGCGGGTCGCTGACGGCGAGATCAGCGAGCACCTTGCGGTCGAGCTCGATCTCGGCCTTCTTCAGCCCCGCGATGAACTGGTTGTACGAGAGCCCGTTCGCACGCGCGCCGGCGTTGATCCGCATGATCCAGAGCCGCCGGAAGGTCCGCTTCTTGTTCTTGCGATCGCGGTAGGCGTACGTGAGCGAGTGGTCGACCTGCTCCTTGGCGTAGCGATACGAGGACTTCTTCAGCCCCCAGTAGCCCTTCGCCTGCTCGAGAACCTTGCGGCGCTTCTTGCGCGACGCGACGGAACGCTTGACGCGGGGCACTTACCTCTTGCCTCCCCGGCTGAACATCTGCTTCAGCGCTCGCTCGTTGGAGCGGTCAACGGGCTGATCCTTGCTGAAGCGGCGCTTCCGCTTCGAGGTCTTCTTCGTCAGGTTGTGGCTCTGCATCGCGCGGCGCCGCAGCAGCTTGCCGCCGGCGGTGACCTTAAACCGCTTCTTGACGCTGCTCGATGTCTTCGTCTTGGGCATCTCTCTTCATCCCCGCATTCTTCGTGGGTCCCAGCACCATCACCATGTTGCGCCCGTCGAGGAGCGGTTGCGACTCGATCTGACCGATCTCCTTGACGTCCTCGGCGAGTCGCAACAGCAGGTCGCGGCCTCGCTCCGGATGGGTCGTCTCGCGGCCCCTGAACATGATCGTCACCTTCACCTTGGCGCGCTGGTTCAGGAAGCGCTCGACGTGGCCCTTCTTGGTGTTGTAGTCGTGGACTCCGATCTTCGGCCTGAGCTTGATCTCCTTGACGTTGATCTGCGTCTGGTGCTTCCGAGCGAGCTTGGCCTTCTGCTCCTGCTCGTACCGGTACTTGCCGTAATCCATGACCCGCGCGACGGGCGGATCGGCTTGCGACGCCACCTCCACCAGGTCGAGGCCCTTGTCGTAGGCGTACTGAAGCGCTTCCGGCGTGGGCTTGACCCCCAGCTGCGAGCCGTCGTCGTCGATCAA
>DASWEF010000043.1:0-20857 GCA_036394855.1 Gaiellaceae bacterium
TCGTCCAGGTGGAGTCGGGTCGGTCTGGTTTCATGCAGCGGTGCCCGCCGACGAGCAGGTCAAGGGTAGCCCTCCGCGCGGCCGGAGCGCCGTTCGAAGCGGAGCCTTTACAGGTCTCTCATATGTGACGTTGAGCCTCGCGGCGGCGGTTGCAGGCGCTTTCCTCGCGCACAAGTTCGGCCGGAATCTGAAGACGGACGGGTTCATGGCCGCTTACGGCGTCTACCTCGTGCTCGTCCTCGGAGCGCAGGCCTTCCGGATGGTGGTGGTCCCGGACCTGACCCGCGCGGAGGCAGAGGGCCGGCTCAGCTCCGAGTTCCGCGCGTATGCGGTCGCTTTCATCGCCGTTGCGCTGCCGGCCACGGTGCTCACCGCCGTGTTTCCCGGGTTCTGGGGGGAGCTGATCACCGGGCGGCTTCCCCACGTGTCGGCGTCGGTGGCGGCAGAGGCTCTTCCGTGGCTCGTCCTGGCTGCCTTCGCTCAGCTCATCGCCGCACTCACGGCGAGCGCGCTTGCGGCGCGTGACAGCTATCTCCCAGCTGCAGCCGGCTTCGCCCTCGGCGGCATCGGTGGACTCGTCTTCTTCGTGCTCGCCGCGGACGCACACGGTCTCGTTTCCCTCGCGTGGGGGCTCGCTCTCAACGGAGCAATCGCCATCGGGTTGCCGATGGCGGTGCTGCTCTCCCGAGGGAGTCGCCTCCGCCGTCATCGCGGCGTTCCCATCCGGCTTGGCTACAGGCTCTGGCGCCTGCTCTACGGCGCTGCGGTCCCGTTGGCGATTCAAGGCCTGTACGTAATCGCGCTTCGGTTCGCAGCCGGCACCGGAGAGGGGAACGTCACCAGCCTCTCGTACGCGTACCTGCTCGCCGGGACATTCACCAGCGCGACGGCGTTCTCGCTCTCCTTGATCTCGGCCGCGCCGCTCACGCGACGGGGCGTGGACGCCGAGAGCGCGGCCGAGCACGTCGTCCACTCGGCGTGGGTCTCCCTCGCATTCGTCGGTGCGGCCGCCGGCCTCGTCGCCCTCGTCGGCGGCCGAGTGGTCACCGCCGTGCTCGGCGATGCGTATTCGGGACACGTGGGCGCCGAGCTCGGCCGGCTGGTGGTCTTCCTCTCGCCCTGGATGGTCGCGAATGCGGCGTTCTCCATCACGTATCCGCTGCTGTTCGTCATGCATCGGACACGTCTGCTGATCCCACTGGCGCTCGCGGGCGTCGTGGTCGACGTTCCGATCTCGATCGCCGGTCGATCTCTGTGGGGATTGACCGGCGTGACCGTGGCGCTCGGCGTCGCCACGCTGGTGTTGGTGCTCGGACTGATGGCCTCGCTCGCGCCGCGGATGCTCGTCCTGTCTGTCCTCGGGCTCGGACGGCTCTCTCTGCTCGTCGGTGCCGCGACCGCGCTCGCGTTCGGGGGTGCGTCGCTCGTGCTCAGCGCCGTGCCGGCCGCGGCTGCGGGACTCGCCCTCTACGCACTCCTCCTGATCGCGATGCGCGAGCTCGGATTGGCGCAGGCGTGGCACTACGTGCGCGCCCTCCACTGACAGGTTCGCCCCGTAGAATCTCCGGAATGTCCGGGTCGGAAGCGAAAAACCCGGCGCCTGCAGGCATTTCCTCGCCTGACGAGATCGATGTCGCCGTCCTCTTCGAGCGGCTCCGTGAGGAGCTTCGCCGCGGCACGGTCGACGGCGACAAGCGGGACGCGGAGTTCGCCTCGGCCCGCGCGCTGGCGGAACGCTTCTGGCCGGTCACGGCCGAGCGCGATGCGGGCGGCGGGCCGAAGGGATTGGTCAAGCGCGCGCTGCGCAAGCTCATGCGCTGGTACGTCGAGCCTCTCGCCGCCGACCAGCGCGTCTTCAACGACTCACTGCTCAAGCTGCTCGACGCCCTGTCCGAGCGGGCAGACGCGGCGGCGGCCGGACGCGAGCAGGCCGAACTGCTCGTGCGTGAGCTCGAGGAGCGGCTCGTGCGGCTCGAGCGGCGAGGTAGCGGGGGAGGCGCGCCACCGACGGCGGTCACGGTCGCCGCGCAGCCGGCCGCCGCGAGTGTCCCCGACTACTTCGCCTTCGAGAGCAGGATGCGGGGGAGCGTCGAGTCCGTCCGCGAGCGGCAGCGGCGCTACGTCGACGACTTCCGCGGCTCGGCACCGGTGCTCGACATCGGCTGCGGCCGCGGAGAGTTGCTCCTGTTGCTGCGGGAGGCGGGCGTCGAGGCACGGGGAATCGACGCGGATGCGGACATGGTCGCTTACGCACGCGGCGAGGGTCTCGAGGTCGAGCAGGCGGACGTCGTCCACTACCTCGAGGGAATCGAAGCCGGCTCGCTCGGCGGCATCTTCATGGGTCAGGTCGTCGAGCATCTTCCCGCGGCGACACTCGTCCAGGCGCTGCGGCTCGCGGCGAGCGGGCTGCGCGCGGGTGGTGTCCTGGTTGCGGAAACGATCAACCCGCTGTCCCCGCTGGCGTTGCGCCACTACTTCGCGGACCTGACGCATGCGCAGCCGCTCGTGCCGGAGACGCTGGAGCTGCTCGCGCGTCAGTCGGGTTTCGCGAAGACCGAGATCCGCTACCTCAACGAGCCGGCCGAGCGTCTCACCGAGCCCGACGACCCCGTCATCGCCGCCAACGTACGCCGGCTGAACGAGCTTCTGTTCGCGCCGCTGGACTACGCCCTCGTCGCGCGAACGGCCGTTGATGGATAGCCACGAACACGTTTCATCCGTGTCACGGACGCGTCACAGCTTCGGTCGTAGGCTGTCGGTGGGCGGGGGTGGCGGGACCCGGCTACACGCGCGTGTACCTCTAAAGGTGCTGAGATGAGGATTGCCGTCTGCGCGCCGCAGGTGCCGTTCGAGCGCGGCGGCGCCGAGATCTTCGCGGACGATCTCGTGCTCGAGCTCCGCGCGCGCGGGCACGAGACGGATCTCGTGACGGTGCCCTACAAGTGGTATCCGGGCGAGCACGTCCTCTCGCAGGCGTTCCTGTGGCGGCTCCTCGACCTGACCGAAGCCAACGGCCGCGCGATCGAGCTCGTGATCGCGACGAAATTTCCCTCGTACGCCGTCCGCCACCCGAACAAGGTCGTCTGGTTGCTGCATCAGTTCCGCCAGGCGTATGAGCTCGACCGCACAGAGCTGGGCCAGTTCGGCGAAAGCACGGAGGAACGTGCGACGCGCCGTGCGGTGCAGCGGCTCGATCGCGTCGCGCTGGGCGAGGCGAGGAAGCTGTTCGCGACCTCGCGCAACGTCGCCGAGCGCCTGAAGCGCTCGACCGGGCTCGACGCAGAGGTCATGCCGCACCCGCCGCAAGAGCTCGAGTACCGCACCGAGAGCTACGACGATTTTGTTCTCTCCGTCGGCCGTCTCGACCGCGCGAAGCGGCACGAGCTCCTGCTGGACGCACTCGCTGCCGATTCGACGCTGCGCTGCGTGATCGTCGGCGACGGACCCGATCGCGAGCGGCTCGAGGAGGTCGCCCGCCGTCACGGACTCGACGGACGCGCCCGGTTCGCAGGCCGCGTCGACGAGCGGGAGCTCGCCGCGCTCTACGCACGCTGTCTCGCGGTCTACTACGCACCGGTCGACGAGGACTTCGGGATGGTTCCGTACGAGGCGTTCCTCGCGGAGAAACCTGTGGTGACGACGACCGACGCCGGCGGCCCGCTCGAGGTCGTCGCCGATCGGCGCACAGGGCTCGTGTGCGAGCCGCGCGCGGCAGCGCTCGCGGAAGCGTGTTCCTGGCTGCGCGAGCATCTCGAGGACGCAAAGGCGTGGGGCCGCGCGGGCAAGGAAATCGCGCGCCGCGTCTCGTGGGACGAGACGATCTCGCGCTTATTGTCGTGAGGGTCGCCTACTACTCGCCGCTGCCGCCGGAGCGGTCCGGCATCGCCGACTATTCCGCGCTCCTGCTTCCCGCCCTCTCACGCCTCGTCGAGGTCGACGTCGTGCGCCGAGGCCGGACGCGTCCGGTTGCCGCGGACGTCGCGCTCTACCACGTCGGGAACGATCCCGAAGCGCACGGCTGGATCGTCGAAGCGCTGCGCCGCCGATCCGGTGTCGTTGTCCTGCACGACTTCGTCCTCCACCACCTCGTCGCCGGTCTCACGATCGGGCACAAGGACGGGCCCGCCTATCTCGCCGCCATGGAGCGCGACGCGGGCATCCCCGGCCGGCTCCTTGCCCACGGCGTCCTCGACGGCCGCGTGCCGCCGCCGTGGGAGACGCGACCGGACGAGTTTCCATTGGCAGGTGAGGTGCTCGAATCGGCGACCGCGCTGATCGTCCACTCGGCGTACGTCGAGGAGCGGGCGCGCGAGACGGGCTACAACGGCCCGGTCTGGCAGATTGCGCACCCCGCGTGGCCGGCGACCGGCATCGAGCCCGCGCGGCTGGAGGGTCGCCCGCTGTTCGGTTGTTTTGGCCATCTGAACGCGAGCAAGCACATCCCGCAGCTCGTGGCGGCGTTCGCACTCGTCCGAGAGCGGCATCCGAACGCGAAGCTCCTGCTCGTGGGGCCGGCGTCGCCGGGCTTCGACGTGGACCGGCTCTTGACGGACGGCGTCGAGCGGATGGGCTACGTCGATGAGGAGGAGTTGTGGTCGCTCATGGCTGCTTCCGACGCGTGTGTTTCCCTGCGCTCGCCCACGATGGGGGAGACGTCCGGTAGCGTCATCCGCGCGCTCTCGCTCGGACGGCCGCTGGTCGTCAGCGATCTCGGCTGGTTTGCCGAGCTTCCTGATGAGGTCGCGCTGAAGGTGGCCGTCGACGAGGAGGAGGTCCCGGCCCTCGCTACTGCGCTCGAGCTCCTCGCCTCGAGCGAGGCGACCCAACGTGCGATGAGCGAGGCGGCGCTGGACTACGTGCGGCGAGAACACGACCTCGACCGAGTTGCCGAGGACTATGCGGCCGCGCTGGAAGAAGCGGCCGGCGGAGGCGTCGTTGCGGACAGGGTCGTCGCCGAGGTCGCCCAGGCCGCTGCCGAGATCGGGATCGAGCCGGGCACGCCGTTCGCCGCCGAGCTCGTGGGACGGCTCGACGAGCTCGGCCTGGCCCGCAACGGCCGCCCGGAGCCGGTTCCGCCGGCCGCGCCAAGCCCGCTCGCCCGGATTCCGGTCTGGCTCTGGCTGGCGGGGCTCGTCCTGCTCTCCGCAGGATTCCGTTACGGGCTCTCGCGCCGCGTGGTCGCACCGTGGATCATGGTCGACGAGCTCATCTACTCGGAGCTCGCGAAGAGCTTCGCGTCGTCCGGTCACTTCCTCATCCGCGACGTGCACCACGGCGCGTACGGCGTGGTGTACCCGCTGCTGATCGCACCGGCGTGGCGGCTGTTCGGCTCGGTTCCGGACGCGTACGCGGCGGCGAAGACGATCGGGTCCGTTCTGATGTCGCTCACCGCCGTTCCGACGTACTTCCTCTCGCGCAGGCTGCTGAGGCCGTCGTGGTCGCTGTTGGCAGCCGGCCTTGCTGTCGCGGTCCCGTCGATGATGTACACGGGAACGCTGATGACGGAGACGGTCTTCTATCCCGTCTTCGTCTGCGTCGCGCTCGCGCTCGTGCTCGCACTCGAGCGTCCGACGCTGTGGCGGCAAGGTGCGTTGCTCGGCGTCTGCCTGCTGGCCTTCTTGACGCGCTCACAAGCGGTCGTGCTCGTGCCGGCGATCGCGACCGCGCCGATCGTCCTCGCGTGGGTCGACCGCCGTCGACTGCTGAAGGTGATCGCCGATTTCCGTGCCCTCTACGGCGCGCTCGTGCTGACCGTCGTCGCCGTGCTATCGGTTCAGCTCGCGCGGGGCCACTCGCCCTACGACGTGGTCGGGAGCTACAGCGTCACGGGGCACGCCGGTTACCGGCCCGGCCAGGTGCTGAAGTGGCTGCTGTTCCACGTCTCCGAGCTCGATCTGTACCTCGGGATCGCGCCCTTCGCGGCGCTGGTCCTGCTGCTCGCGATGGGCCGATCGCTCGACAGGCCGCTGCGCGTGTTCCTCGCGGCCGCTCTGCCCCTGAGTGTGTGGCTCCTGCTCGAGGTCGCCGCATTCGCATCCGCGCTATCCCCGCGCGTGGAGGAGCGCAATGTCTTCTACGTCGCGCCCCTGTTCCTGATCGCGCTGCTCGCCTGGATCGACCGCGGCATGCCGCGGCCGGCGCGCGCCGCGGCAGGTGCCGCCGTCGCGGCCGCAGCTCTTCCAGGTGCGCTGCCGTATCACCGGCTGATCGACCTTCCGGCCGAGTCCGACACGCTCGCGCTCATGCCGCTCTGGTGGTTGCAGGAGACCGTTGTCGGCCTGGACACCATTCCGGTCGTCGTCGTCCTCGCCGCGGGAGCGATCGGCCTCGCGTTTCTGACGCTCTCCCCCCGCTACGCCCTCGGTCTCCCCGTGATCGTGCTCGCGTGGTTCGCGTTCGCAACCGAGCGGATCGAGCGCTTCGACCACGGCTTCCCGAAGGCCTCCATCGGTGCGCGGTACCAGGGCATCACCGCGGCGCGGCCGGACTGGGTGGACACGGCGGTCGGACGGAACGCCGACGTCGCCTTCGTCTTTTCCGGCAGTCGCCCGAAAGAGCAGCCGCTCACGCTCTGGGAGCCCGAATTCTTCAACCGCAGCATCGGACCGGTGTACGACTTGCATCAGCAGTCGATGGGTGGCCTGCCCGAGACGCCCGTGACACAACGACAGGACGGCGTCCTCCTTGCCGACGGCAAACCGGTTCGGCATCCGTACGTCCTCAGCGAGGCCGGCGTCCCGCTGGCGGGGCCGATCGTCGCCCAGGACGAGCGCAGAGGCATGGTGCTGCGAAAGACGGACGGCCTCGTGCGCATCGGCTACAGGGTGAACGGTCTCTATCCGAACGACACCTGGTCCGGGAAACGAGTGACGTACACGCGCCTGCGCTGCGGCGGCGGGACCGTGACCGCGCAGCTCGGCGGCGACCCGAATCTCTTCACGAGTCCGCAGACGGTGACGGCTGACGGCAGGAGCGTGACGTTCAGCCCGAGCGAGAACGCGACCCTGACCGTCCCCCTGCACCCGCGCAACGGTGCGTGCCGCGCCGTCTTCACCGTCACGCCGACGGCTGTCCCTGGACCGAGCGATCCACGCGTCCTCGGCGCACACTTCCTCGGATTCCTCTACACCGCTCCGTGAGGATCGCCTACGACGTCACGCCCCTCTCGCATCCGCGGACGGGCGTCGGCAACTACATCCTCGGCGCGCTGAAGGGAATGATCGAGGCGGGCGCAGGCGAGCACGAGTTCGTCGCCTTCGGGCCGGTGAGCATTCGCGGGCGCAGCTTGCTCGACAAGACCCTCGCCGGTCTCCCGCTGGAGAAGCGGCTCGTCACGGTCCCGTTCGCGCACGTGACCCGGCGAGCCTGGGGGGCGTTGGGGCGCCCGGCGGCCGAACGTCTGCTCGGCGGATTCGACGTGCTCCACTTCAGCGACTGGATGGTTCCGCCTCAGCGCTCAGGAGTGCGGGCGACGATGATCCACGACCTCGGACCGCTGCGGTATCCAGAGCGCCTGCACCCGCGCACCGTCAGCATGCACACCCGCACGGCGCGTGAGGCCGCGAAGTGCGACGTCGTCTTCACCAACGCGCAGTTCACCGCGAACGACGTTGCGGAGAGGCTCGGCGTCCCCCGTGCGCGCATCCGTGTCGCCTATCCGGGCGTCGGCGCGCACTTTCGCCCGGATGGAGAGCGCCGCGATCTCGGACAGCCGTACGTCTTCACGACGGCAACGGACGACTGGCGGAAGAACCGCGACACCGTCGAGGAGGCCCTGGCGCTCCTCGGCGACGACCTGATGCTTGCGGCCCTCGGTGCCGACGGGCTCGGCTACGTCGAAGACGAGGACCTGCCGGCGCTGTATCGCGGAGCCGAGGTCTTCGTCTATCCGTCGCGGTTCGAAGGGTTCGGCATTCCGGTGATCGAGGCGATGGCCTGCGGCGTGCCGTGCGTCGTCTCGTCCCACGCGTCGCTGGACGAGGCCTGCGGCGATGCGGCCGTGCGCGCGGATCCGGAGCAGCCGGAGGAGCTTGCCGACGGGATCCGCCGCGCGCTCGCGGACCGCGACCAGCTCGTCGCTCGAGGACTTGCCCACGCGCGCCGTTTCAGCTGGCTCGAAACGGGCCGGATTCACCTGCAGAGTTACGCTGAGGCGCTGTGACCCGCGTCGCGATCGACGTCTCGCCGCTCGTTCAGACGCGGGCGGGCACCGCGCGCTATCTCAAGGGATTGCTGCGGGAGCTTCGCCGCCGCGACGACGTCGAGGTGCGGGCACGCGCGTTCGGGCAGGCCGACCGGCTCTCGACGCTGGCCCGCGACGCAGTCTGGTACCCGTTCGTCCTCGGCCGCGACCGCGAGGCCGACGTCCTTCACTGCCCGACGTACCGCGGGCCGCTTCGCTCGCGGCTGCCGCTCGTCGTGACGGTGCATGACCTTGCCGTGCTGCGGCACCCCGGTGCGTTCAACCGCTGGACGCGCACGTACAGCCCGCGCGTGGTCCCTCGCGTCCTGGCCGGTGCCCGTCACGTGATCGCCGTGTCGCAGTTCACGCGACGTGAGCTGGTGGAGCTGCTGCGCATTCCCGACGAGAAGATCCGCGTCGTCCCGAACGCCGTGGAGCAGGAGTTCACGCGCGAGGGGCCCTCTGCGGAAGGCGAGTACGTACTCGCCGTCGGGACGCTCGAGCCACGTAAGAACCTCGCGCGGCTGATCGAGGCTGTTCGGCGCACGGACGTCGAGCTGCGTGTGGTCGGCGCGCGCGGATGGGGAAGCGTCGAGGTCGGCGGGAACGGTGTGCACTGGCTCGGCGAGGTGAGCGACAGCGAGCTGGCGCGCCTCTACCGTGGTGCGATGTGCGTGGCGTATCCGTCGCTGTACGAAGGGTTCGGCATTCCCGTGCTGGAGGCGATGGCCTGTGGTGTCCCTGTCGTCACGACGCGCGGAACCGCGATGGAAGAGGTGGCCGACGGAGCGGCGGTGCTCGTGGACGCGCGCGACCCCGCGGAGATTGCGGCGGGAATCGAACGCGCCGCGTCCGAGCGTGATCGGCTCGTCGCGCGCGGACTCGAGCGCGCACGCTCGTTCCGGTGGGACTCCGTTGCCGAGGCGACGGTGGCGGTCTATCGCGAAGCGGCGTCAGCGTGAACGGCAAGCCGCTCGTGCTCGTCGACGCCGACGTGCTCGGCCGTCGCCGCACCGGCGACGAGACGTACGTCGAGCAGCTGCTGCGCGCATTGCCCGCCGTCGCCGCTGATCTCCGCATCGCCGCGATCACGCGTGACCCGTCGCTCGTTCCGGCCGGGATCGAGCCGATCCATCTCCCGGCGCGCTCGCAGGAGCTCCGCATGGCCGTTGCAGTCCCGCGTCTGCTTCGCCGCCTGAGGCCGGCGCTCGCGCACTTCATCCACGCATTGCCGCTCAGCTGTCCGTGTCCGGCCGTGGTGACCGTGCAGGACATCTCCTGGGAACGCGATCCAAGCGTCTTCGGCTTCTGGGATCTCGCTACTTTCAAGATCTTCGTGCGCCGTGCGGTTCGACGGGCAGAACGCGTCCTCGCCATCTCGGAACGCACGAAACGGGACCTCGTGGAGCTCTACCGCACGCCTCCTGAGAAGATCGTGGTCACGCCGCTCGCACCCGACCCGGCGTTCGAGCAGGCAGGCGAGCACGATTCGTTCCTGCTCTTCGTCAGCGCCATCGAGCCGCGCAAGCAGCCCCTCGACGCGATCGATGCGGCGAACGCCGTCGGACGCAAGCTCGTCGTCGTGGGCCCGGCGAAGGACGAAGAGCTCGCGGCCGAGCTCCAACGTCGCGGTGCCGACGTGCGCGGGTACGTCCCGAAGGAGGAGCTCGTCCGGCTCTACCAGCGCGCCGCGTGCCTCGTGTTTCCCTCGCGCTACGAGGGGTTCGGCCTGCCGGTGGTCGAGGCGATGGCCTGTGGAACGCCCGTGGTGGCCGCGCCCGAGCCCGCGCTGCAGGAGGTTGCCGGCGAGGCGGCGATCTTCACCGAGGATCTCGCCGGCGGCATCCGCCGCGCGCTCGCCGAGCGCGACCGGCTCTCGGCGGCGGGACTCGAGCGCGCGAAGGCATTCTCGTGGCGCGAAACCGCCCGCATCACGGCCGACGTCTACCGGAGCGTGCTCGCCGCATGAAGGTCTCCGGCATCTTCGTGGTCACCGGCGCAGGGGAGGCCGCGCTCCTGCGTGACTCGCTGCCTGCCCTTCACGCCCAGGTCGACGAGCTCGTCGTGGTCGCGAACGGGCCGGGAAGCCGGCCGGTCGGCCTGCCCGAAGGCGTACGCGTGCTGGAGAACGAGCGTCCGCTCGGCCTCTCGGCGAACGTCAACAAGGGCATCGTCGCGACGAGCGGCGACTACGTCGCCTACTCGAATCCCGACGCGGTCCCCGAGCCGGATTGCATCGCCGAGCTCGTGGCGTTCGCGGACGCGAACCTGCGCTGCGGCATCGCCGGTCCGAAGATGCTGAATCCCGACGGCACGCTGCAGCCTTCGCGTCGCAGCTTTCCGACCCTCGGCGGGACGATCGTGCGCCGGACGCCGCTCCGCTCGCTCTTTCCTCCGCTGCGCTGGCAGCGGCGGCACTACCTCCTCGATGCGCCGACCGAGGAGCCGCTCCAGGTGGACACCCTGCTCGGCGCCTTCTTGCTCATGCGCCGCACGATGCTCGAGCAGATCGGCGGCTGGGACGCCGGCTACAAGCTCTACGTCGAGGACATCGACCTCAACTATCGCGCGATGAAGGCCGGCTGGGAGCGCTGGTGGGTGCCGGGCGCGGTCGTCCGGCATGAGTACCAGGCCGTCATCGACAAGCACTTCTTCACGCGCCGGAACCTGTGGCACCTTCAGGCGATGGTCCGCTTCCTGCGCAAGCATCCCGAGCGGCTGTTCGCTCTGCGGTGAGCGCCGCATCGAAGTATGGATCCAAGGCGGAGCGCTGGTCCGAGGAGGCCTACGCGGATGCAGAGGCGTATCTCGCGCACCGCGCGGAGCTGATCGTGTCGCTGGGGCCGGCACTCCAGCCGGGCGACACGCTGCTCGATCTCGCCTGTGGCGACGGCGGTCTCTCCCGGCATCTGCGCGGGATCCGCTACCTCGGCGTCGACGCGAGCCCCGAGATGGTCGAGGCCGCCAGGCGACACGGCCGCGACGTCCTCCTCGGCGACCTCAACGACTACGAGCCGCCCGACCCCGTGACGGCGACGACCTGCTTCCGGGCGATCTACTACGCGCGAGACCGCGTTGCGTTCTTCCGCCGAGTTGCGGGCTACACGGAACGCAAGCTCGTCTTCGACCTCAACCCGCGGCAGTACCGGCTCGAAGACGTCCGCGACGACCTCCGCGCGGCCGGCTTCGAGGGCCTCGCGTTACGGCCCTTCTTCTCCCCGCAGCGGGTCTCGCTTCCCCGACCCGCGACCGCCGCGCTGCACGCGCTCGAGCGAAGCGGTCCGCTCGCCAAGCTCCTCCTCGCCCTGCGCTTCAGCTACCTGTGTGCCGCCTTTCGCGGCAGGAACACGTAGCGCACCTTCGCGCCGAGCTCGCGGTTGTCGCTCTCGGTCTGCGGGGACAGCTCCTTCGGGACGAACGTCGGCGTGATCGTCACTTCGACGCGGAAGCGCGGTCCAGGCGCGTCCAGGACGATCGGGACCTCCTGCTTGCTGTGAATGGGGAATCGCTCGACCGTGGTCGGCTTGCCGATGTGGGGCTGCTTGTCGTCGCCGATCACGATCGGTCCGATCGCGACGGTCACCTCGCCGGTCTTGTTCGGCCCGCCCCAGGCGGCGCGTGACACGACGACGCGGATGCGCCCCGCACGGTTCCCCTCCGTCGAATAGCGCGTGTAGGAGCTAAAAGAGCCGGTCCAGCCGTCGGGAAAGACTCCCGACACGGCGCCGCGCAGTCGCAGCGGCGGCGCAACCCTGATCAGCCGCCAGCGAGCGAGCGCGCCCCCGGCGACGTGGAGATGAGTGGCGACCTGCGTGCCGACGACGTCGATCCCGGTCTCCTCGACGACGTACGGATAGCCGGGATCGCCCGAGAGCGCGCCGTCGGACGCACGCGGATCGGGCGTCCGCGCCGGCCCGGGTCCCTGCGCGGTGCCGTCGAGGCTCCAGACCGCTCTGATCGAGTGCGGGTTCCAGAACTCGAGCAGCCATTCGCCGTTCTGATCCTTCATCTGCTGGCCGATGTACAGCGTCGGCGCGCCGCCGGTCTGGTCGTCGACCCAAGTGAGCGGGCGGCGGATGTTGTCGTCGAAGCGGTCGGCGGAGCGGTTCGATGCCGACGCGAAGGCAAGCTCGCCGGTGAGGTTCCAGGCCAGGAGCGCCACGCCGACGGCGACGGCCAGCCATGCGGCGCCGCGCCGTACGAATCGCGGTACGAGCAGGAGCCCGAGGGAGAAGGCCAGCAGCGCAAGCAGGCCGATCTTCGCGCCCGTGTGGTCGAGGGCGAGGTGGCGGTTCGCCTGTTGCAGGATCGCGAGCCCAGGCGCGTTGTAGGAGATCTCCTGTCCCAGCTCGTAGGGCGTCGTCAGGAGCAGGACGAGGACGAAGCCGGCCGACACTGCAAGCGCGACCGGATGCAGCCGCCGCCGTTCGAGCCACAGCGCCGTTCCCACGAACAGGAGCGGCGCGAGGTAGATGAGATTGCGTTCGTAGGTGTACGTGCCGAAGACCGTCGACACGTACGCTGACTTCACCGCGGTGTAGACACCAAACGCGACGATCGCGGCGAGCAGGAGGCTCCGGAACGAGCTCACTTCACGCGTCGGCCGTTCACCGGGTGCCCGCCAAAGGGAGGCCAGTCCGGCGACGACCGGGAGGACGCCGAGCCCGATCGTCAGCGCGCCGGCGGCGTTGAGGCCGAGATCGAGCATGCGATTCTTGTAGATGTCCGTCACGACCCTCCACTCGTAGGAGTGGTGCCCGAGGAATGCGCTGAGGATCACTCCGGCGCCGATCAGGAGGACGACCAGGCCGACCCAATCCCATGTCGTCCAGCCGGCTCGCCAGCGCGTGATCCAGTCTGAGCGCCAGACCAGGAGGAGTGCCGCGAGCACGAGCACGACCGGTACGACGCCGAGCTCACCGCGGACGAGCGGCGCGATCGCACACGCAACCAGCGTCCCGCCGAGCCACCAGCGGCTGGGCGCGACCAGGAGCTTCAGGATGAGGAACAGGCAGAGCGTCGAGTACGGATAGGCGAGCGGCTCCTCGACGATCATCGACGAGTACGCGAGCGCAGGAATCGCCGCCGAGGCAGCCGCCACGAACAAGGCGGCGTTCCGGCCGACCACCATTCGCGCCATTCCATAGGCGGGAAAGGCGGTCAGCGTCATCACGATCACGCCGATGTACTTGACGGTCGCGTACGCGGTGTGGGTGTTGTCGATCCGCCACGCCGGAGCGAGCACGTAGGCCCAGAGCGTGTTGAAGGAATGGGGCTCGCCGCGCCGGGCCGCGTGTCCGGTCTCGGCGATCGAGCGGGAGAGCTGCGTGAGCTCGAGCTCGTCCCCGAACAGCCACGGCGTTCCGTGTGCCCACGCCTCGACCGCATAGAAGATGCAGAGCCAGAGGAAGATGCTCAGCAGCGGGACGGCGGCGAGCAGGCGGTCGACCAGGGTGCGCTCGGCGGGCGCGGGATGCGCCGTCGCGACACTCATCTCGGAGTCAGTCGACAGTGGCGCCGAGGACGACGCGGGGATCGAGGTCGGTCTCGCGGCGCACGAACCGGCACGGCACGTCCGCGAGGGTACAGGCGTCGATAACCAGCCCGAGCCGTTCGTGCGGCGCATCGGGAATCGTCACGAGGACGCTGTCGGGTCGTGCACGCGAGAGGATCGGCTCGATCTCCATCAGACCGCCGAGTACCGGCACGCCCTGGAGCCGCCGTCGTGCCAGGCGCGGGTCGTCGTCGACGAACCCGACGACCTGCTCACCGGGTGTCTCCCGCAGCTCACGGAGCAAGCTGCGGCCGCCGCGTCCCGCGCCGACGATCAGGGTCCGCCGCCGGCCGCCCCGGCCCGTCAGCGACGAGACCGCGCGAACGAAAGCCCGCTCCCAGAAGCGCGAGGCGCCGACCAGCACCGTGCAGACGAGCGCATCGATGATGAAGATGCTGCGCGGGAACGGCCCCCACACCTGCGTCGCGTCCAGGATCAGGTACGCCACCACCTCCGACACGACCACTGCGGCGACGATGCTCGCGGCGTCCCGCGCACCGGCATAGCGCCAAACACCGCGATAGAGGCCGAACGGGATGAAGGCCGCGTATCGCACGGCGAGTAGCACTGCGAGCGAGACGAGGAAGATGTGCCGGTCGTACGCGGTCCCGCTGCCCTGCACCCTGAGGTAGTAGGCGGCGGCAAACGCGGCCGTGACGAGCGCGAAGTCCACGAGCGATTCCACGAGGCGCCGCGGGTTCGCGACGAAGGTTCGAAGCCAGCCTCGATCCCGAACCAGTCCCGGTGCGCGCTCGACGTCGGAGAGGACGCTCGCGAACTGCACCAGCAGCGCGAATGTCAGCAGGACGCCGATCAGCGTCACCCAGGCGTTGTCGAGCACGGCGTAGAACAGGCTCGTCGCCCCGAGCGCGGCGGAGATGACGGCGAGCAGGACGACCGCGCGCTTCTCCGAGAGGCCGTGGTAGACGAGCCGGTGCGAGGTGTGGTCCCGCCCGCCCTGGTAGACCGGCCGGCCGTCCAGGAGGCGGACGACGGTCACGAGCGTGGTGTCGAGAATGGGGACCGCGAGGACGAGGATCGGCAGCAGCAGCGTGGCGACCGTCGTTCCGGCCACCTTCCAGCTCGCCGACAGCCCGAGCGCGGCGAGCGCGAAACCGAGCACCTGGCTGCCGGAGTCCCCCATGAACACCGCGGCCGACTTCCGCGGCCGGAGGTTGAACGGCAGAAAGCCCGCGCAGGCCAACGCGAGCGCAAGAGCCAGTGCCAGAACCGCATCGTTCTCGTGCACCGTGAGGGCGTCGACGGCGAAGAAGAGTGCGGCGATTCCGGCCAGGGTCGCCGCGAGACCGTCCATGTTGTCGAGCAGGTTGAACGCGTTCGTCATTCCCACGAGCCAGATCAGCGCGACCGTCCCTGCGAGCAGGTCGTTCGAGATCAGCCCGGAGATCGTGAGACCGTTGCCGATCACGAGTCCCGCCGCGGCGAGCTGTGCCGCGAGCTTCGGTAGGGGCCCGAGTGAGAAGAGGTCGTCGAGTAGACCCGCCACGAAGAGGATCCCGCACCCGCCGAGGATCGCCAGGAGCTCTCGGCTCGCCGGGGCGGCGTCGGCGCCGACGGCGACCCAGAAGCCGGCGAGGATGCCCACGAAGATGCCGATCCCGCCGAGCATCGGCGTCGTGCGCTCGTGCCAGCGATCCTCCCTGGGCGCGGCGGCGAGGCGGGCGGCGAGCGGGCTGCGCAGCAGCACCCAGATCGCCGCGGCCGCGGCGGGAAATGCAGCGATCGCCGCGAGCGCCTTCACGGACCCGAAGCGTAACGAAGGGCTGTAAGTGCCATGTGAGGAGGCCCCTCTAGACTAGGGCGCGCCGATGACGACGGTATACGGCGACCTCGTCCGCTACCGCGAGCTGTTCGGGAACCTCTTTCGCCGGGACGTGCAGGCGAAGTACCGGGGCTCGATCCTCGGGCTCGCCTGGACGCTTGCGAATCCCGTGCTGCTGATGGCGGTCTACCTGCTCGTCTTCTCCGTCCTCTGGAACACGCCCTTCAGCTCCGGGGGCCACTACGCGCTCTTTCTCCTGGTCGGCCTGTCGGCATGGATCTTCTTCGCCGCGTCGGTGCAGTCGGCCTCGAGGTCGATGCTGGACAACGCGAACCTCATCCGCAAGACGCGCTTTCCGCGCCAGCTCGTGCCGCTGTCGATCGTCGCAACTCACCTGATCAGCTTCGGCGTGATGCTGGTCGTGTTGTTGGCGCTGAACTTTGCACTGCTGCCGCGCGTGCGCGGTACGGAGTGGCTCGCGCTTCCGCTCGGCCTGGCGGTGGTCGCGATCACGAGCGGGCTCGCGCTCGCGATCGCGTCGCTCAACGTGCTGTTTCGCGACATCGAGTTCCTCGTCGCCGCATTGCTCTTGCCGCTCTTCTTTCTGACGCCCGTGCTCTATCCGCTCAGCGATCCGCAGATCGCGCGCCATGACTGGGTCGTGGATCTCATCCACTGGGGGAATCCCTTGTCGCCGGTCGTCGAGGCGTTGCGCGATCCGCTCTTCTACGGACGGCTGCCCGGCCTGGGCGACACGCTGTACACCGTGGGCGCGGCGCTCGCAGCGCTCGCGTTAGGCGCGTTCGTCTTCAGCCGCGTCGACGACCAGATCGCTGTGGAAGTGTGAGTAAGCAGAGGTTTGTGGGTGTTCCGAGAGCGGGATGGAAACGGGCGCGTGGGCGGAGCCCACGCGCCCTCTATGTCGGCTTGCGCGAGCGAAGCCTCAGTCGAAGTCTGATCCGGGCGTCGTAAACCCAGGGTTCGTCGCCCTCGGGAGCCCACGCCGGCAGGCCGGCGACCTCAGCGTTCGGCTCGAGCGGTGGCAGCAGGGACGGGCAGACGAGCGGGTGCGGGAACGCAGGATTGCGGCCGCCTCCCGGTGCATACGGCTCGAGCTCCGCCGGCATGCGGCGCATGTCCACGGAGCCGCCGACGGCCGCGTAGCCCTCGGCGTGGGCTTCGCCGACGCGCTCTTGCCAGTCGGCGTCGGCCTCTGCCTCGGGCGGGAGAAATGCGCGCGCTGCGGTTGCGTCGCGCGGGCCGACGTCCACCTCCAGCTCGGGCGTGAAGTTGCCGACCTCCGCGAGCCAGAACCGGTGCTCGTCGACGAGGTCGAAGGCGAGCCGGTACCGGCCGGGCGGGATCGGCCCGCGCACGTGGAACTGGCGCTCCACTCGCTCGCCCGGCTCGCCGCTCACCTCGTACCTCAGCCCGTCCCAGACGATCGGATTGCCGCGATCGTCGAGCCAGTGATAGGAGAGGTTGAGGCCGCGCCAGGCTGCCGTGCCTGCATTCTCGAGCGAGACGCGCGCACGTGCGAGCGCGCCCGCCTGCGGCGGCTCGAGCTCGTAGCCGAGCCAGCGCACTGCGAGCGGTCCAGCGGGAACTGGGTGCTCACCGACCGTCTCCAACGCGGGGCTAGCCTACGTTGGTGGATCCGCTCCTCGTCAGGGCCTGCCGGCGCGAGCCCGTCGAGCACACGCCCGTCTGGTTCATGCGCCAGGCCGGACGCTCGCTGCCGGAGTATCGCGAGCTCCGCAAGCGCCACGGCCTGTTCGACATCGTCGGGCGGCCCGAGCTCTGTGCGGAGGTGACGCTGCAACCCGTCCGTCGGCACGACGTGGACGCGGCCGTGATGTTCACGGACATCATGTTTCCCGTGCTCGGCATGGGCGTCGCCGTCGAGCTCGTCGAAGACGTCGGTCCCGTGATCGCGGAGCCCGTCAGGACCGCGGCGGACGTCGAGAGGCTCGTCGTTCCCGATCCCGAGGAATCGGTGCCGACGATCCTCGAAGCGGTTCGGCTCGTACGCGCGGAGCTACGCGACGACCAGGCGGTGATTGGATTCTGCGGCGGGCCGTTTACCGTCGCCGGCTACCTGATCGAAGGGAAGCCGAGCCGGGACTTCCACACGGTCAAGGCGATGATGTACCGCGAGCCGGAGGTCTGGCACGCGTTGATGGACAAGCTCGCGGAGGCGTTCGCCCGCTATGTGGCCGCGAAGGCAGGAGCCGGTGCCGACGTGATTCAGGTGTTCGATTCGTGGGTCGGCGCGCTCTCGCCCTCCGATTACGAGGAATTCGTCGCCCCCTACTCGACGCGCATCCTCGCAGCCGTCGACGTCCCGACCATCCACTTCGGGACCGGCACGGCGACCTTGTTGCGGTCGATGTCGGAGGCAGGGGGCGACGTGATCGGCCTCGACTGGCGCATGCCGCTCGACCGCGGCTGGGCCGAGGTCGGCGACGAGCGCGGCGTTCAGGGCAACCTCGATCCCGCGCTCCTGCTCGCGCCCTGGGAGCGAATCGAGACCGAGACGCGCGTTATTCTCGGCCATGCCGGAGGGCGGCCGGGTCATGTATTCAACCTTGGGCACGGAGTGCCACCCGAAACAGTCCCGGCCGTCCTCGGGCGCCTGACCGAGTTCGTGCACGAGGCGACCGTGGAAGCGCGCGTGTGAAGGCCGCAGTGGTGCTGATGGCCTACGGGTCGCCCGAGCGGCTCGCCGACGTCCCTGCGTACTACGCCGACATTCGCGGCGGGCGACCGGTTCGGCCCGAGTTGCTCGACGATCTCGTCGCGCGCTACCGAAGCCTCGGTATCGAGGAGGAGTCGCCTCTGAACGCGATCACGGAGCAAACTCGCGCTGCGCTCGAACGCGAGCTCGGCGACATCCCGGTCTTCACCGGGATGAAGCATTGGACGCCGCGAATCGCCGATGCGGCGGATCGCGCGATCGCGGCCGGTGCGGACACCGTCGTCGGCCTCGTGCTCGCGCCGCACTATTCGTCGCTGTCGATCGCGGGCTACAAAGAGCAGCTCGAGGAGGGTCTCGCGGGAGGAGCCGAGCTCGTCTTCGTCGACAGCTGGCACGCCGAGCCCGGCTTCGTCGATCTGCTTGCAGATCGTGTGCGCGGCACGGACGCACATGTCGTCTTCACCGCCCACTCGCTTCCCGCGCGCATCCGCGAGACCGGCGATCCCTACGAGGAGCAGCTGCTCGAGACCTCCCGGCTCGTCGCCGAGCTCGCAGGGCTCGGCGATTGGTCCTTCTCGTTCCAGAGCGAGTCGCCGACGGGAGAACCGTGGCTTGGTCCGGACATCCTCGACCACCTGGACGAGCTGCGTGGAAAGGGCGTGAACAAGGTGCTGGTCTGTCCCGTCGGCTTCGTCGCCGACCACCTCGAGATCCGCTGGGACCTCGACCACGAGGCCGCCGAGCGGGCACGGGAGCTGGGAATGCAGCTCAGCCGGATCGAGATGCCGAACGCCGAGCCGGCGTTCGTCAAGGTGCTCGCCGGCCTGGTGCGGCGGGCGCTGGCGGTACCCTCGGAGGCGTGATTCGACCCGGAGAGATCGTCGCCGACCGCGCGTCGAGGCACTTCAAGGTGTACCCCCGCGAAGCGCGGCGCCTCAAAGACGTCATCGTGGCGCGCGGTCGGTCGCGACCCACTGAGGTCGTTGCGCTGCGCGACGTGTCGTTCGGAGTCGAGCCCGGGAGCGCGGTCGGCCTGGTCGGCCGGAACGGATCGGGGAAGACCACGCTCTTGCGCCTCATCTCCGGAATCATCAAGCCGACGTCCGGGCGAGTCGAGGTGGGCGGGAGGGTAGGCTCGCTGCTCGAGCTCGGCGCCGGCTTCCATCCGGACCTGACGGGCCGCGAGAACGTCTTCCTGAACGGCTCGATTCACGGGCTCAAGCGCGCCTACGTTCGCGAGCAACTGGACGAGATCGTCGCTTTCGCCGGGCTGGGGGAACGCATCGACCATCCCGTGCGCACATATTCGACGGGGATGTACATGCGACTCGGATTCGCGATCGCCGCGCACATCGACGCCGATCTGCTCCTGCTCGACGAGGTGTTCGCCGTGGGCGACGAGCAGTTCCAGCGGAAATGCTTCGGGAAGATCTTCGAGTTCAAGCAACGCGGCGGGACGATCGTGTTCGTCTCGCACGACGCGTCTGCGGTGGAGCGTCTTTGCGACCGCGCGATCCTGCTGCGGGAAGGCCGCGTCGAGTTCGACGGGCCGACACATGAGGCGATCGTGAGGTACCGGCAGCTGCTCGCGGGCGACCGCGATCCGGCCGAGCGCGGCGCCGGGTTGAAGGAGTGGGGTAGCGGGGTGGCGCGGATCGAGGAGGTGGAGCTGCTCGGCCCCGACGGCGAGCAGCGGACGCAGTTCCTCGCGGGCGAGCCGCTGACGCTGAGGTTGCGGGTGTCGGCAGAGCGCCCGCTGGCACCACCGCGCCTCTCCCTGGAGCTCAGGGACTCCTCGGGCTTGCTCGTCGCCGGTTCGGGGCGCTCCACGGCCGAGCTCGGCTGGGATCGGGACACGAGCGAGCTCTTCGCGCGCTTCGAGGTCGAGAGCCTTCCCCTCGCCGACGGGCGCTTCCACCTCCGTCTCGGCCTGACGGACGAGACGGGCGAGCAGCTCTATCACTGGCTCGACGACGCGCTCGTCTTCGTCGTCTATCCCGGCGGCGAGGAGCGCGGCGTCGTGCGGCTCGAAGGCCGGTGGGCCCGGGAGGAGATCGGAGCGCAGGCGGAAAGGGTCCAAGGATGAGTTCGCGCACCTGTCCGGACTGGCCGCAGCTGATGGAGTACGCGCCGGACCTCCAGTTCAAGCACTACACGGTGGCCGAGGCGAGACTGCCGGCGGAGGCTCTGATGAACATCCCGGACGTCCCGCTTGGCGCGGTCGCGATCTGCTGCGACCTCGAGCGCCACGTCTTTTACGCCGCTCACACGGACCCGAAGGTCGGCCAGGCCCTGCGGGAGACGCACTGGTACGAGCTCGCCGAGTGGACGTCGAGCGGCCCCGGCAGCGCCGCGCTTCCGACGTCACCGGCGTAACCGACCGCGGGACGCGTCTCCGCCAGCCAGGGCCCCAACGGCAGGGTCTGACCCCGGTTGTCAGGAAAGCGCGACTTTTCGTCCCCACCGGTGGGCCCAGCCTTAGAGCCGTGGCCCAAACGGCAGGGTCTGACCCTGGCTGTGAGGAAAGCGTGACTTTTCGTCCACGGGCTACTCCCTGACCGGCGTGACGAGGGCGTCGCCGCGCTCGAACGCGAGGATGTTGTCGACGACGATCCGCGTCATCGCCTCGCGCGTCTGCCG
>DASWEF010000044.1:0-4161 GCA_036394855.1 Gaiellaceae bacterium
CGCTCGCGTCGCCGCGGTGCTGCCATTCCTCGTGGATGCGGGAGACGAGGAAGACCTCGTAATCCATCGAGAGCCCGAACACGATCGCGAAGACCATCACGGGGATGAAGGCATCGATGGGTCCGGGCTGGACGCCGACCAGGCCGGCGAGCCAGCCACGCTCGAAGATCGCCTGGACGACGCCGAGGGCCGCGGCGATCGAGAGCAGATTCATGGCCGCGGCCTGCAGCGGGATCAACAGCGAGCGGAAGACGACGAGCAGCAGCAGTGCGGAGAGCAGGACGACCACGCCGATGAAGAGCGGCAGCTTGCCGGAGAGAACGCGGGCGAAGTCGGTCTGGATCGCCGTCGCGCCCCCGACGTAGACCGTCGTCCCGGTTGCCTTTGCGAGCGGCGGCAGGGTGTCGTCGCGGAGGCGCTCGACGAGGTTCGTCGTCTCCTTGCTCTGCGGTGACGTCGTCGGGTAGACGGCGATCGCCGCCGTGTCGCGGGCCGGGTTGAGCTGCGGCGCGGCGACCGAGGCGACCCCCGGTGTGGTCCGGAGCGTCGTCGTGAGTCGCCCGAGGCCGGCCGTGTCGCCGGCGTGCGGTAGACGGACGGCGAGTTGCAGGGGCCCGTTGAAGCCGCTGCCGAAGCCGGCGGCGAGCAGGTCGTACGCCTTGCGTGTCGTCTGGCCGGCGGGGTCGTTGCCCGAGTCGCTGGCGCCGAGCCGCAGGCCGAGCGCCGGCGCGGCCAGCAGGAGCAGGACCGCCGTGGCCGCGAGCGCGGCCCAGCCGGGGCGGCGCTGGATGAGCCCGACCCAGCTGGTCCAGAAGCCCGCGCGGGCATCGCGCGGGCGAGAGCGCCGACGGCTTCCGCGGCCGACGCGGTTCCCGACGAACGTCAGGAGAGCGGGGAGGAGCGTGAGCGACGCGGCGAGCACCAGCAGCACGGCCAGCGACGCGGCGATCGCGACGCCGTAGAGGAAGCCGACGCCGAGCGCGAACATGCCGAGCAGCGCGATCACGACCGTGGCGCCGGCGAAGAGGATCGCGCGGCCGGCCGTGTTCATCGCCAGCTCGAGCGCGCCCTGGACGTCGCCGCCGTTCTCGCGATAGGCGTCGCGGTAGCGCGTGACGATGAAGAGGGCGTAGTCGATGCCGACGCCGAGGCCGATCATCAGCGCCAGCTCGGAGGAGAAGTCGACCATGTCCACGAGCTGGCTGCCGAGCCCGATCACGCCCAGGCCGGCTCCGAGGCCGAACAGCGCGGTCAGGATCGGCAGCCCCATCGCGAGCAGCGAGCCGAAGCTGAGCAGCAGCACGACGATGGCGGCACTGATGCCGACGGCGGTCGCGAAGCCGAGGCCCGGCTGCTGCGCCTGCTTGATCGCCTCGCCTCCGAGCTCGACCTTCAGCGTGGACGAGCGCACCGCCTCGGCGCTGTCGATCACGCGCTGAATCGCCACCTTCGGCAGGTCGTTCGCACGCTGATCGAACTCGACGGTGGCAAAGCCGATCGTGCCCTCGCTGGAGACGGCATTTGCGCCGGCCGCGTAGGGGCTCACGACGCCGGCGACGTGCGGGAGGCGGGCGATGCGCCCGAGCAGCGGCACGATCACCGCGCGCGCGGACGCGTCGCGGACCTTGCCGTCGGGTGTTCGAAAGACGATCTGGTCCGCGTCGCCGGCCTGTGCCGGAAAGCGGCTCTCCAGCAGGTCGACCGCGCGCTGGGAGTCCGTGTTCGGGAGCGAGAAGTTGTTCGCGTCCCGCTTGCCGACCGCCTGCGAGACAGCGAGGACGCCGACGGCGAGGGCGATCCAGGCGAGGACGACGATCCGACGATGCGCGATCGTCCAACGAGTCAACTTCAGCATCAGCGAGCTCCAATCAGGTCGGGAACCTTCACGCTTCGCAAACTTGCACGCGATGCAGAGAGGCTAGCCTAAACAATGCGCTCCGCGCAAATATTCCCTGAGTGCAGGATAATTGGTATGCTGACCGTCATGAACCCGCAGCCCGGTCTACGCGAGCGAAAGAAGCAGCGGACGCGCGAGACGATCGCCAGTGCCGCGCAGGAGCTCTTTGCCGAACGCGGCTACCACGCCACGACGCTGCCGGACATCGCCGAGGCGGCCGACGTCTCGACCCGGACGATCTTCGCCTACTTCCCGAGTAAGGAAGACATCCTCTTCGCCAAGTTCTCGGTCATGAAGGAGGCGCTGGCGCAGGCCCTTGCCGAACGTCCTGAGGGCAAGGACGCGCTCGAGACGGTGCGCGAGTTCATCCTCGCCTCGCACGAAACCGAGAAGAGCGAGCTCGACATGCGCGTCCACCGGATCGTCGAGAGCGACGAGACGCTGCGTAACCACTTGCGCGCCCGGCTCGCGCAGCTCGAGGAGCTGATCGCGGCGGCAATCGCCGAAGACCTCGATGCTCCCGAAAAAGACCTCCGCCCGCAGGTCGTCGCCGCCTCCCTGATCGCTGCCTTCAATGTGATGTCCGAACGAGGCGGCGACGCGAAACCACACAGCGGCGACGAGGTCACAGCGCTGATCGACCCGGTGATGACGTTCCTCCGCGGTGGTCTCGACGCGCTCAAGGAGCCGAGCACGACACGCCGGTCCTGAGGATCACCCGAGGCGAACCCGCAGCACCGAACGGAGAAGGGGCGCCGCTGTCGGGCGCCCCTTCTGGTTCGGCCCAGGTGCTCGCGCTACCGGGCGCGCGAGATCTCGTAGATCGCGCCGCTGGAGATCGAGACGACGAACAGGTTGCCGTTCGGGCTGCTCTCGATGTCGGTGGTGACGCCGAAGTCCCTTCCGATGAGCAGGCTCTCGCTCTCGTTGAGGTCGTGCTTCGCGTTGTTGTCAGCGACCCGATCTTCGAGGCGCGGGTCGTCGACGGCGATGCGCTGGCGGTTGCCGGTGAGGTTGAAGTGGAACAGATAGCCGCCAGCGGTGAGGGGCGTCGCTGCGCCGACGAAGAGGTCGCCTTGGAACTGCGGCCCGAGGCCGCCGCCGCGGACGAAGCCAATCGCCGCCGGCGGAACGGCCCACTTCCATGCGAACTCCGGGTCGCCGTAGTGCGAGCGGGGTAGGACGACGAGGCGCGAGAGCGCCTCGGCGGGAGTGTCTGCGATCTCCGTCGGCGGCCAACGCAGCTGCTGGAGGGTCTGTGCGCCGAAGGTCGTCTCGATCTGCTTGTACTGCGAGAGCCGCGAGAGGGGACCCATGATCTGGACCCAGCCCCCGTTCATGCCGGGTTCGACGCGGTTGAGTTCGTCGAAGGAGTCGTCCCCGTTCTGCTGATCCCACAGGTTGCCCGAGAGCGGGTCGAAGGCCAACCCGAAGCTGTTGCGGACGCCGTAGGCGAAGATCTTCTGGATGTTCGCCCCGGCCGCGCCGCCGCGCGAAGCCCCGGCGGCGAAGAACGGGTTGTCGGCCGGCGTCGAGCCGTCGTCGTTCAGGCGCAACACCACGCCGCTCAGATGCGCATCGTCCGGCTCCGGCCCACCGAACTGGTCGTCTGCAGTCGGCGGCGTCGGTCCGTCGGCCAGGTTTTGCAACTCGCCGCGCCGGCCCTGGTCACCGAAGATCACGTAGAGCTTGCGATCGGGGCCGAAGGTGATGACGCCGCCGTCGTGGTTGCCCCGCGGCGGTTGTGCTTCGTCGCCCTGACCCGGCGGCGTCGGCGCCCCGTCGTTCTGGAAGGCGCGGAGCATGATCAGGTTGCGGTCGAACGTTAACGTCGTGCCGTTCAAGACAAATCGGTCGACGCGGTTGCCGAGCAACGGCACTTGGAGGATGTCGCTCGTGTCCGCTCCGAACATATTGGCGTTCAGGCACCTCTGCTCGTCCGGGACGAACGGATCGGTCGGAGGCGCCGTGCTACGGCAGGTCCAGTAGAGATAGACCCCCCGATCGGTCGGGAAGTCGGGGTGCAAGGCAATCCCGAGCAGGCCCCGCTCGGAGGCGTTGTTCACCGAGAGGTCGAGCACGACGCCCTGAACGACTCCGTTCGTCACGCGCAAGACCATCCCGGTGTTCTTCTCGAGCACGAGCATGTCGTTCGGCCCGAGGAAAGCGATGCTGCTAGGCGTCGTCAAACCCGAGACGACGGTTCTGACCGTGAGGCTCGGATCAAGCATGGTCGGGCCGGCCTGCGCCGCTGTGGCGACGGC
>DASWEF010000045.1:0-2212 GCA_036394855.1 Gaiellaceae bacterium
CGGCCGGCGAGGTCGCTCGCGATCGCGGCCAGATGATTCTGCTCGCGCAGGCGGTCCTCGCGACGCGCGAAACCGACCGCTGCGAGAGCGCCGACGATGAGCAGGACTGCTGCAATGAGCCGCACCGCCGAAGAATCGGCATCGGCCCGGACGTCCTTGACTTCAGCCGCCGGCGACGGCGCCGACGACCCTGACCTCCGAGTCCGCGCCCAGCGGTTCCTCCAGCCCGCGTCCGCCGCGCGCGTCCACGCCGTCGACGTACACGTTGACGAGCCGCCGCAGTTCCCCCGACTCGTCGAAGAGAAGGTTCTGCATCGGCAGCTGTCGCAACGCGTCGCCGACGGTCGCAGCCTCGAGCTCGAATCGTTTCTGCCCGCCTGCCTCTGCGGCGAGCACCGCAGGCAGCAGGACTACAGCCACGTCACGCGCTTGCGGCTTCGACCGAGAGAATCGGCGGCAGATCGCGCGCGGCCTCGGTCCACCGGCCGCCCCCGCGCTCGGACGTCCAGACGGAGCCGCTCTGCGTGCCGAAGTACAGCCCGCTGCCGTCGTAGGCGAGGCCCTCGCGGAGCACCGCCACCCACGCGCGATCGGGCAGTCCGTCCGAGACGAGCTCCCACGACGCGCCCCCGTCACCCGTGCGATACACGCCGAGCCGGCCCTCGGCGGTGTAGTGGTGCTCCTGCGACTGCTCGGGGATGACGTACGCGACATCGGGATCGTCGGGGTCGAGAGCAAGCGGGAACCCGAAGCTGGTCGGCAGGCCGTTCCCGTCCAGACGCTCCCAGTTGTCGCCGCGATCGTCGGAGCGGTAGACGCCGCAGTGATTCTGCTGCCACAGCCGCTCGGGTCGCTTGGGATGGGCCAGGAGCTTGTGCACGCACTGGCCGACCTCCGGGTAGGGGTTCGGCATGAACTCGGCTGCGACGTCCTTGTTGATCGGCGACCAGCTCTCGCCGCCGTCCTCGGAGCGGAACGAACCCGCCGCGGAGATGGCGACGTACATCGCGCTGTCCGTGAGCTGGATCGAATGAGTGCACATCCCGCCGGCACCGGGCTGCCATGTCTCCCGCGTGGGATGCGCGAGCAAGCCGCGATTCACCTCCCACGTGCTACCGCCGTCGTCGGAGCGGAAGAGGACGCCGGGATCGCCTCCGAGCCAGAGCTCCGAGTCGCGGCCGGGCTCCACGTGCCAGGTTGCGTTGAGCTTCAGCTCACCGTCCTCGGGAAGGCCGAGCTCCTCGGCACGCTCCCAGTTCTTGCCGAGGTCGTCGGAGCGGTGCACGGTCGCGCCGTAGACGAAGTTGTTCGTCGCCGCGTACAGCACTCCGTCGCGCGGGTCGACCGTCGCGTGGAAGACCGACCACCCGGGAAGCAACGGCCCCTCGACCTCCCAGCTCCTGCGATCGTCGTCGCTGCGAAGGAGGAAGAGCCCTTTTCGCGTGCCGACGGGTAAGAGGACGCCCATCGGGGAAGACGCTATCGCTTCGCGTCGTTTCGAGTGAAGGGAACAGGAGGTGGGGATGGCAGCACTGAAGGAGAAGCAACGGCAGTTCCTGGCGGAGAACCCCTTCGTCGGAATCGCAACGACCTTGCGGGACGACGGCTCTCCGCATTCCACCGTCGTCTGGGTGGACGTCGAGGACGGCAAGGTCTCGTTCAACACGGCTCGGGGCCGGGCGAAGCCCACGCACCTCGAGCACGACCCGCGTGTATCGGTCCTCATGATCGATCCAAACGACCCCTACAAATGGGTGGCGGTCAGCGGTCCTGCCGAGTTGACGGAGGAAGGTGCCGACCAGCAGATCGACAAGCTGGCGAAGAAGTACCTCGGCAAAGACGAATACCCATGGCGCAACCCGCAGGAGCAGCGCGTCAAGGTTCTGATCGAGCCCGACAAGGTGGACGCCAGCGGCTTCGACGAGTAGATCGCGGTGGAACCCATGGTTCGCCCGCGGGGGCCCCTCCGCGCGGGAAGCGTCACTCGCCCAAGAACGATCCGGGCGGTTTCGTCGCGACGCGCGGGCGGTGGTGCTTAAGCATCCCGCCCGCGTCAGTTCGCCTCCTGCTCAGGCCGCTTCGCGTGCCTTAGCCTCCGGCTTAGGTGGTACTGCTGGGCGATGTCGAGCTGATTTCAAACACTCCTTCCGTAGGATCGATCGCGTGAGCGTCGATCGGCCCACCGAGGTTGCGGCTGCGACAGAGCGCCTGC
>DASWEF010000046.1:0-5890 GCA_036394855.1 Gaiellaceae bacterium
GCCGTGATCGGGCCGATCACGGGCACGATCTCCACGATGCCGGCAAATGCGCCGACGAGGATGAAGTACGGCTCGCCGACCGCCCAGAAGGCGAGCGACAGAATCGTGCCCACGAGCAGGATCAGCAGCCCTTGCCCTCGCACGAACGCGCCGAGCTTCAGATCGATCAGATCCCAGGTATCGCGCATGCGCTTCCGTTTCGGCCTCGGTAAGAGCGACGCGGCGTAGTCCACCGCACGGTCGCGCTCGAAGATCCAGTACGCCGCGGTCGCGAGCACGAAGAAGATCCCGAGGACGATCTCGAACGCCTTGATGGTGATCTCCAGCGCCGGATGGAACAGCGCACCGGCCTTCGGCAGTTCGCGCAGGCGCTTGTCGATCGCGGTGAGGATCTCGTGCTTGATCCCCTTCGAGGTGGTCGCCTGCTGATGGATCTCCGCCTTCGTGCTGCCTCCGAGCGCGTTCTGTACCTGGTCCACCGCACGCGGTACCACGATCCACAGGAAGAGCGCGATGAGTCCGGCGAGCGCGAGGTAGTGGAGCAGCACGCCGATCGCGCGAGGGATTCGATGTCGCTTCAAGGCATCGACTCCCGGTCTCATCGCGGCGGCGAGGATGAACCCGAGGAATACGAGGGCAACCACGAGCTTCAGCTTCCACAGCGCGAGTGCGCTCGCGACGATCGCGATCACGATCAGGCTGGCGATGGCGACCCGCTGCGCGGTTTCCTTCATAACCAGGGATTTTTCGCCGCCCGGCGAAACCGGCAAACGCATGGAGACCTCGGGATGGGAACGAATTTGCCTGGACGAGCGGCGCCACGCCGTCGTGCTGGCCGGTCCATTCACGCGCTCGTTGGGGCTCGCGGCGGTCGGGATCGGGCTGATGGCGATCGGCTGGCCGGCGTCGATCGCGGGCGTTGCCCTGCAGGCGGTGGGTGCGGCGGTCGCGGTCCGGGCCGTGTGGAGCTGGGAGCAGACACGCGTCGTCCTGACGACGGAGAAGCTCTTCGTGGTTCACGGAACGCTTCGCCGCCGGGCCGCAGCGGTGCGCCTCGCGCGTATCGGCGCGGTCGAGATCGAGCAGAGCTTGCTCGGCAGGCTGCTCGGCTACGGGACGATCGTCGCCGGCGACCTCGAGATCGAATACGTCCCGGAGCCCAGGCGCGTGTACGGCCTCGTCGAGCGTTTGTGCCCGTAGAGTCCTCTCGGTGATCGAGGTCGTCGACCTTCGTAAGCGCTACCGGAGGACGACCGCCGTCGACGGACTGAGCTTCACCGTTCGGGACGGCTGCATCACGGGGTTCCTCGGACCGAACGGCGCCGGCAAGACGACGACGCTCCGGATCCTGCTCGGGCTCGTCCATCCGACCTCGGGGAAGGCGCTGATCGACGGACGCCGCTACCGGGCGCTGGCGGACCCGCCCGGACTGGTGGGCGCGGTGCTCGAGGCTTCGAACTACCACCCGAAGCGCTCGGGACGCAACCACCTCAGGACACTTGCCGCCGCGGCGCGCCTTTCGCCGGCACGGGTGGACGAGCTGCTCGAGTTCGTCGGCCTTGCCAACGTGGCGCGGCGCCGTGTCGGCGGCTATTCGCTCGGAATGCGCCAGCGGCTGAGCGTGGCCGGGGCGCTGCTCGGCGATCCGGATCTGCTCGTCCTGGACGAGCCGGCGAACGGACTCGATCCGGAAGGCATCCGCTGGCTTCGCGACGTTCTCCGCAGCTTCTCCGGCCAGGGAAAGACGGTGTTCATCTCGAGTCACGTGCTGGCCGAGGTGCAACAGCTCGCCGACGAGGTCGTGATCATCCACCACGGCCGCCTGGTCGCACACGAGTCTGTCGACGCACTGAGGGCGCGTGCTGCGGGAGGGACCCGGGTGCGGTCGCCGGACGCCGAGCGTCTGCGCGAGGCTCTGGCCGCCGGCGGCATCGAGGCGAGCGGGGACGGCGATCGGCTCGTAACTGTCGCTCCCGCCGAGCGCGTCGGCGAGATCGCCGCCGCGAACGGCATCGTCCTGCACGAGCTCCTGACGGAGTCGACGACGCTCGAGGAGGCTTTCCTGGCGCTGACGGGAGAGGGCGAGATCCAGTGACCGCTCTCTTCGGCGCGGAGCTGCTCAAAGTCCGAACGGTTCGGACTTTGTTGTGGATCGGGCTCGCGAATGCCGTTCTCGTCCTCATCGCTGCAATCTCGATCGCTGCGTCGACCGACTCGATCCAGACCGCCGACGACGACCGCTCGGTCGCCCAGATCGCCGGCGCCGCGCTCGTGTTCGGGCTCATCGCCGGGATCGTCGTCATGGCCGGCGAGGCAACTCACGGGACGATCACGCAGACGTTGCTCGTCACGCCCGTGCGCGAGCGCGTGCTGCTCGTCAAGGCTGCCGTCGCGGCGCTGGTCGCCCTGGTGCTCGCGCTACTCGCAGAGGCAATCGTGCTCGCCGTCACCGTGCCCGGCGCGTCGCTCGAGGTTCACAACGCGCGGCTCGTCTTCGTCGGCGTGCTCATCGGAGCTCCGCTGACCGGCGCCCTCGGGGTCGGCGTGGGTGCGATCGTGCACGGCCAGGGTGCTGCGATCGCCATCAGCCTCGTCTGGCTCCTGATCGGCGAGCACGTCGCGCCTCTGCTCAGTCGCGACCTGGAGAAGTACACGCCGGGCCGCGCGTTCGGCGCGCTCGCCTCCGGCGCACGGACTGGGGGCGAACTGCTCGGCATGGGGGCGGGCGGCATCGCCGCAGCAGCGTGGACGGGGCTCTTCATCACGGCCGGACTGTTCGCCTTCCTCGGCCGCGACGCCTGACGCCGAAGGTCTCTTCCGACGTGTCGCACGGCACGCGCGCACGCGCGCCGGCCGCAAGAGCCACGGCCCGAACAGCAGGGTCTGACCCTAGAGGCAACGTAACTGTAAGAGAACCGAGCCGACATGCGCGCGGCGGTCCCGGTCGGGGCTTCTTCGAGCTAGCGTCGTTCGAGTGCCGCGCATTCTCCGGACGACGCTCCCTGACGGCTATTTCCACGTTTACACCCGTGGCGTCGCGGACACATGCGTCTTCGCCGACGACGAGGACCGGCGCACGTTCCTCGACCTTCTACTCCCCGTTCGCCGACGGTACGGCTGGACGCTCCACACCCTCTGCCTCATGACGACGCACTATCACTTCGTCCTCGAGAGCGCGTGCGTTCGCATGTCCGCCGGGATGCAATGGCTGAACGGCATCTACGCCCAGAGCTTCAACAGGCGTCACGCTCGGCACGGGCATCTCTTCGGCGGCCGCTTCGGCTCCCGCGTGATCGAGGACGAGGACTACCTCCATGCCGTCTGCGACTACGTGCTGCTCAATCCGGTCCGGGCGGGGCTCTGCGAGAAGGCCTCGGACTGGCCGTGGAGCGCCACCAGATACGGGTTTCCCGACAGCTGAACGAACGCTTGTTCGATCCGATCCCCCCGGCTAGACTGGGTCGGTTATGGCCTCAGAAGAGCTCGTCGTCCACGGCGCCCGGGAGCACAACCTCAAGGACATCACGGTCCGGCTGCCCCGGAACAGCCTGATCTGCATCACCGGGCTCTCGGGCTCCGGCAAGTCCTCCCTGGCCTTCGACACGATCTACGCCGAGGGCCAGCGGCGGTACGTCGAGAGTCTCTCCGCCTACGCGCGGCAGTTCCTCCAGATGATGGAGAAGCCCGACGTGGACTCGATCGATGGTCTTTCGCCGGCGATCTCAATCGACCAGAAGACGACGTCCCGGAACCCGCGCTCGACGGTCGGGACTGTGACGGAGATCTACGACTACCTGCGCCTGCTCTACGCGCGCGTCGGGCGTCCCCACTGTCCGGTCTGCGGAAAGCCGATCTCCGGCCAGAGCCAGGAGTCGATCGTCGACCAGATCCTCCAGCTTCCCGAGCGGACCAAGTTCACCGTCAATGCGCCGGTCGTTCGCGACCGCAAGGGCGAGTACAAGGACGTCTTCGAGGAGCTCCGCAACGAGGGCTTCACGCGCGTGAAGGTGGACGGCGAACAGCTTCTGCTCGAAGACGAGATCAAGCTCGACAAGAAGTTCAAGCACACGATCGAGGTCGTGGTCGACCGGCTGACGATGAAGCCGGATCTGCGGACCCGGCTTGCGCAGTCGGTCGAGACGGCGGCGCAGCTCGCCGACGGTCTCGTCTCGATCGACGTGGTCGACGAGGACCGCTCGATGCTCTTCAGCGAGCGATTCGCGTGCCCGGACCACGGCGTGTCGCTGCCGGAGCTCCAGCCGCGGATCTTCTCCTTCAACTCGCCTCACGGGGCGTGCCCGCGCTGCACGGGTCTCGGCGCGCAGCAGGAGATCGACCCCGACCTCCTCGTCCCCGACCCGACGGTCTCAATCGACGAGGGCGCGCTCGTGCCCTGGTCGGTCGGCAACTCGGGCTTCTACGAGTCGGTGATCCAGGCAATCGCCGACCGGTACGAGATCCCGCTCGACGAGCCGTGGGAGAGCCTGTCCGAGGAGGAACAGGATCTGTTCCTCTACGGCACCGAGGGCGAGCGCGTCTACATCAGCTATCGGAACCGGATGGGGCGGCGGCGCTCGTACATGCTCGCGTTCGAGGGGATCATCCCGAGCCTCGAGCGACGCTACCGTGAGACCGACTCCTCGACGCAGCGCGAGCGGATCGAGGAGTACATGTCGTTCCGACCGTGCCCCGTCTGCAAGGGAGCGCGTCTGAAGCCCGAGGTGCTCGCGGTCACGGTGGGCGACAAGAACATCCACGAATTCACGCGGATGTCCGTCACACGAGCGCTCCAGTTCCTCGACGAGCTCGACCTCACGAAGACGGAGCAGCTGATCGGGAGGCGGATCGTGAAGGAGATCCGCGAGCGCCTGACGTTCCTCGACAACGTCGGCGTTGGGTATCTACAGCTCGATCGTGCCTCCGCCACGCTCTCCGGCGGCGAGGCGCAGCGGCTACGGCTGGCGACGCAGATCGGCTCGCAGCTCGTCGGCGTCCTCTACATCCTCGACGAGCCCTCGATCGGCCTCCACCAGCGGGACAACAACAAGCTGATCGGGACGCTCGAACGGCTGCGCGACCTCGGCAACACCGTCCTCGTGGTCGAGCACGACGAGCAGATGATGCGCTCGGCCGACTGGCTGGTCGACATGGGCCCCGGCGCCGGCGAGCACGGCGGCCACGTGGTCGCCGAGGGAACGGCGACGAAGATCGAGCGCAACAAGAGCTCGGTCACCGGGCAGTTCCTCTCCCGCGCGCGAGAGATCGCCGTCCCCGAGCGACGGACGGAGGACCACGGATCGTTCTGGGTGCGCGGAGCGTCGATGCACAACCTCAAGGACATCGACGTCGAGTTCCCGATCGGGAAGTTCGTCTGCGTCACGGGCGTGTCCGGCTCCGGCAAGTCCACGCTCGTCAACGAGATCGTCTACAAGGCTCTCGCGAACAAGCTGCACCGGATGCGCATGAAGCCCGGCGACCACGCCGGCTGCGAGGGAATCGAGTGCTACGACAAGGTGATCGACATCGACCAGTCGCCGATCGGGCGCACACCTCGCTCGAATCCGGCCACCTACACGAAGCTGTTCGACCACATCAGGGAGCTGTACTCGATGACGCCGGAGGCGAAGGTGCGCGGCTACAAGCCCGGCCGCTTCTCCTTCAACGTCCGCGGCGGCCGCTGCGAGACCTGCAAGGGCGACGGCCAGATCAAGATCGAGATGCACTTCCTGCCGGACGTCTACGTTCCGTGCGAGACGTGCAAGGGCGCGCGCTACAACCGCGAGACGCTCGAGGTGCGCTTCAAGGGGAAGTCGATCGCAGACGTGCTCGAGATGTCCGTCGAGGAGGCACTCCAGTTCTTCGCCAAGATCCCGAAGCTCCGCCGGCGGTT